>CAMFLW010000004.1 GCA_945957575.1 uncultured Aeromonas sp.
TTCCTGAAAATCAAGGCTGCCTTCCCCGGAAAAGCGCGATGAACCATAAAAAAGGGAGCCATAGTGGCTCCCTTTTTAGCGATGTGAACACCCGCTTATTCAGCAGCGTCATCCTGCTTGTACTTGCCGGCAGTTTCCTTGATCAGGGTCTGCAACTCGCCAGCCTGGAACATCTCGATCATGATGTCACAGCCGCCGATCAGCTCACCCTCCACCCACAGTTGGGGGAAGGTCGGCCAGTTGGCAAATTTTGGCAATTCGGCGCGGATATCCGGATTTTGCAGGATATCAACGTACGCAAACGGCTCGCCACAAGACATCAGAGCCTGGGAGGCCTGGGCTGAGAAGCCACAGCTGGGTAGCTTGGGAGATCCCTTCATGTAGAGGATGATGGGGTTATCAGCCAGCTGCTGCTTAATCTTTTCAATAGTTTCCATAGGTGCCTCACTAGAGCAATGATGGCGGCCATTCTACTGCAATCTTGCCCGAGCACAAACTGGCAAAGGGCAAGAGCTGCACGAATCGCGGCAAGAATTCACGGATGATTGATCCTGATCATGGCACCAATCAAGGGTTGTTAGGCCATCTTTGATGCTGCTACAATCCCTTGGCTTTGGGCTACCCTGCCCCATCATTTTAAAAACAACTCTTTTCACATATAGAAAAGAGTACGCAATGTCTTGCAACCGTCGCCTTCGCACGGTCCAGCCAATGGAGAGTAGAAAATGGCATTCGAACTTCCCGCTCTGCCCTATGCAATCAACGCTCTGGAACCGCACATCTCCCAGGAAACCCTGGAATATCACCACGGCAAGCACCACAACACCTACGTGGTCAACCTAAACAATCTGGTGCCGGGTACCGAGTTTGAAGGCAAGTCTCTGGAAGAGATCATCAAGACCTCCACTGGCGGCATCTTCAACAACGCCGCCCAGATCTGGAACCACACCTTCTACTGGCACTGCCTCTCCCCCAATGGCGGTGGTGAGCCGACTGGCGCCCTGGCTGATGCCATCAACAAAGCATTCGGCTCCTTCGCCGAGTTCAAAGATGCCTTCACCAAATCTGCCATCGGCAACTTCGGCTCCAGCTGGACTTGGTTGGTGAAAAAAGCAGACGGCTCTCTGGCTATCGTCAATACCTCCAACGCCGGTTGCCCGCTGACCGAAGCCGGTACCACTCCGCTGCTGACCGTTGACCTGTGGGAACACGCCTACTACATCGACTTCCGCAACCTGCGTCCGAAGTACATGGAAACCTTCTGGGCTCTGGTTAACTGGGAATTCGTGGCCAAGAACCTGGCTGCCTGATAACGGCTCCACTTCTTGCCAAAGCGCCTCGCACCTGCGAGGCGTTTTTTATATCTGTGCGGTAGCACAGCAGAGATGAAAAAGGCGCCATCAGGCGCCTTTTCTAGGTCATCAGACAACCAATCTACTGGTCATCTATCTCGTCCATATACTGGTCGAGATTGGCATCATCAGACTGCTCCTGCTTCGTCTCCTTGAGCTCGGCTTTCTTGCCCGTCACCTTGCCCTGGTTATATTGCAGATAGAAGTCCTTGGTCAGCGCATAAGGATCGAGGGAATTGTCGATGATCCGCTCCTGATCGATCAGCTTGGCACGCGAGCCCAAGCCATCCAGCACCCAATGGGTAACCCTTAGCGGGAGTGTCAACAGTGCATAGGGGAAATAGAGGGTATCTATGGTATTGCCAACCAGCTCACGGGTGGTGGTCGGGCCGTAAACAGGCACCATGAGATAAGCTCCGTCACCAATATCGGCCTTGCCCAGTACGGTATCCATCTCCAGCTTGTTGCGCTCGAGACCGGCATATTTGGCCACATCGAAGATACCCAGCAGACCGACTGTGGTGTTGAGGGTAAAGCGCCCCAGGTTGGTGCCCGCCCCTTTCAAATCACCGGTGATCAGATGGTTAACCATGCTGCTCGGCTCGTTGAAGTTCTCCACCAGGTTTTCAATGCCCTCTTTCATCCCCTGCGGTACATAGCGCGCATAGCCGTGCACCACAGGGCGCGCTACATAGGGCTCCAGCACATCATAGTTGACCGCCCACATGGCCCGGTTGGCTCCCTGAAAGGGGTCGCGCGGATCGGCCGCCGTACTGGTGGCACCCGGACGATTCATGCCGGGATTGAGATCCAGACTCTCTGGGCCAGGCTTGGGTGGGCCACCGGCGCAGCCAGCCAACAAGAGGGCAGCCAACATGGCCCCTGCACGAAGATACATATGATTGTCCTGAAGCTTTATTGAGATTTATCAGAAGTATAGATAACCCGGTCGCCCTTTGGTGCCGGGTTATCAAAGGACCTATTAGAGGGCGTGATCGATACGGATGTCAATTGGAGCACTTGGAATATCTGCACTCTTGATCGGTGCGGATATCCCTTCAAACGCGCCCTCCTTGTTCATCACATTGCCACCTCGCGAGAGCCGCGCCTTGAACTGCAGCTCCGGATAGGTCGCCAGCTTGCTGCCTTCCATCATGGCATCGCCATCCCCCAGTGAAAGGGTAACAGGCAGGGTGGGCCCGGCAATACGCTTGACGGCAATCGGCATGGGCGGTCCATTGGGCACCACGGCAAAGACGAAGAGATGGGCATCTTCCGGCATCTGAATACCCTCCGCCAGCGTGATATGAATGGGAAATTCCCCCTCCTTCACCGCAAGTGGTTGTCCCTTCACCTCGCCCGCTTTGGCGGTGCCTGCTGAATTCGTCACCTCGATGCCGCGCTGCTTGAGCTGCGCACGGGCATACTCCATGGAGCGCTCGACCATTACGTAACGGGGGGTACCTTTCTCCATCAGGGGCAACATCGCCTGCCAGCGATCCAACGCTGTCTGAAAGTCCTCTTTTTGCAGCGCCATAAAGGCATAGATGGAGCGCGCTTCGATATTGTCCGGCTCCTGCGCGATAGCGGCCTGCAACAGGGCATCCGCTTGCGCCTCATCCCCCGTCATCATCAGCGCCTGTGCGTAGGGCACCGCCACCAGCGATTTCTGGGGAGCAAGCGTGTAGGCCCGCTCCAACGCCTCGCTGGCCATCTCGGGATCATTGCCATCCAGTGCCAAGCGTCCCAGCAACAACCAGCCGCGGTAGTCGTTCGGTTCATCCTTGAGGCGGGTACGCAGTGCCAGCGTGAAGTCGAGCAGATCCTGCTCGGTCACCTGGGCATCGCGCTCCACCAGAATGCGATTGCTCAGCTCGCCAAGACGGCTGCTGGCATCTTGCCAGCGGCTCACCTCTTGCCAGGCTCCCAGCTTGTAGTAGAGCCCCAGGCTCACCATCACCAGCACCAGGATACCCGGGATCCAGATCAGGCTCTTGCCGCTACGGGCGGTCTGTTCCACATCGGGAATATCATCCAAGAGGCTGCGCTGCAGCTCGACCAGCGAGTCGGACTCCTCAGCCAAGATCCCCTGCTCGCGCTCTTCGCCAATCTCCAGCAGCCGCTGGCGATAGAGCTGTTTGTTGAGGGTCGAGCGACTGATGCTCTGTTTGCCTTCACCACGCCACAGCGGCACGACGAGCGCCAGACTCACCAGCACCAGCAAGCCCGCAATCACTATCCAAAAAGCGGTCATTGTTTCTCTTCCTCTTTGAGCAGCTCGGCCAGTCGGCGCAGCTCCTCCTCGCTCAGGGCGTTATCCAGTTGTTTTTTCACCGCAGGGGTCCGGCGGCTGCGCATCACGACTACGCTGCCACCGATCAGGATCACCAGTAGCGGGCCGAGCCAGAGGATCAGGGTGGAGGCCATCAAGGGCGGGTTATAGAGGATAAAGTTGCCGTAGCGGGCAACCATATAATCCACGATTTCCTCTTTATCCTTGCCCTCGCGCACCATCTGGTAGGTCTTGTCGCGCAGGTCCTTGGCCAGCCCCGCATTGGAGTCGGCGATATCCTGGTTCTGGCACTTGGGGCAACGCAGCTCCTTGGTCAGTTCGCGAAAGACCTGCTCCTGATTGTCGTTGTCGAAGGTGTAGACATCGATGACGGCCATGGCCGGCGCTTGCACCACCCATCCCAGCAACAGCAGCAGGGCAGCAATAAATACTCTCATCAGGACTCCCCTTACTTCATAGCATCAAAGATGGGTTTGAGGGTCGACGCCCAGTTATCGGGGTTGATATCCCCCACGTGGCGATAGCGGATGATCCCCTTGCTGTCGATAAAGAAGGTCTCCGGCGCGCCGTATACCCCGAGATCCAGCCCCAGCATGCCGTCCGGATCATAGAGGTTGACCTGATAGGGGTTACCCAGCTCAGCCAGCCACTTGATCGCCTTGTCGCGCTCATCCTTGTAGTTCATGCCGATGATGGGAATGCCCTGCCCCGCCAGCTGTTTGAGGTAGGTGTGCTCACCATAGCAGGTCGGGCACCAGGTGGCCCAGACGTTGAGCAGCATGGGGCGACCGGTCAGGATGGTGCGATCGTGCTGCTTGTCCAGATCGTAAATGTCCTGCAGGGTGAACACCGGTACCTCTTGGCCGACCATCACAGACTCAAGCTTGGTGGGATCTGAGTAGAGCCCCTTGAACAGGAACACTGCTCCCAGTAAAAAGACGATAAAGGGGATTAAAAACAGCCAGGTTTTTTTGTTCATGCCTTGGCCTCCTCCTCACGACGGCCGAAACGGTAACGCTTGTCGAGCATCGCCAGCACGCCGCCGATGGCCATGAATACACCGCCAAACCAGATCCAGCGCACGAAGGGTTTGTAGTAGATCCGCACCGCCCAGGCGCCGTTGTCGAGCTGTTCGCCGAGCGCCGCATAGAGATCACGGGTGACACCGGCATCGATGGCTGCTTCGGTCATCGGCATCCGGCTCACCTTGTACATCCGCTTCTCGGGCTTGAGCAGGGCGACCTGCTTGCCATTCTTGTGCACTTCCAGCACGCCCTTGAAGCCATCGTAGTTGGGGCCGTTCTTCTCTTTGATCCCGGCAAAGACGAACTCGTAATCGGCAAAGTGCACCCGATCACCCGCCTGCATCCGCAGATCCTTCTCGATGCTGTAGTTCTGGGTACAGGCGATACCAATGATGCTGACAGCCAACCCAACATGGCCCAGGATCATGGCCCAGTGGCTATTACCCAGCTTGCGTACACCGATGGCAAAGCTGTGCTTGTGGGTTGCTCGCGCCCAGGTCTCCTGCACGCTGGTAATGATGATCCAGGCACCCAGACCAATCCCCAATGCCGCCCACGGCTTGAAGGTTTCGGCAAAGGCCAGCGGCAGCAGCAAGGCCGCAGCCAGACTCAGCACCAGCGCCACGACCACCATGCCCCTGAGTTCCCCCAGTTCCTGACGACGCCAGCGAAACAGCGGGCCAACCCCCAGCAGCAGGGCAAACGGGATGATCAGCCAGCTGTAGATATGGTTGAAGAAGGGGGTACCGATGGAGATACTGCCCAGCCCCAGCTCCTTGTGTACCAGTGGCAGCAGGGTGCCGAGCAACACGGTCAGCAGACCCGCTACCAGCATGATGTTGTTGCAGAGCAGCAGGGTCTCGCGACTCCACAGCTCGTGTTTGCCGTGGCTCTTCACCTGTGAGCCTTTAAAGGCAAACAGCAGCAAGGATGAGCCGATAACCGCCAGCAGGAAGCCGAGAATAAACAGGCCGCGGGTCGGGTCGGAGGCGAACGCATGGACCGACACCAGCACGCCGGAGCGCACCAGGAAGGTACCGAGCAGGCTCAACGAGAAGGCAGAGAGGGCCAGCAGCACGGTCCACGCCTTGAAGGTGGCGCGCTTCTCGCTCACCGCCAGCGAGTGCAGCAGAGCGGTACCCGCGAGCCAGGGCATGAAGGAGGCGTTTTCTACCGGATCCCAGAACCACCAGCCACCCCAACCCAGCTCGTAATAGGCCCACCAGGAGCCGAGCACGATCCCCAGCGTCAGGAATACCCAGGCAGCCATGGTCCAGGGGCGCGACCAGCGGGCCCAGGTTGCATCGAGACGACCGGTCATCAGCGAGGCAATGGCAAAGGCAAAGGCCACCGAAAAGCCTACATAACCCATATAGAGCATCGGCGGATGGAAGATGAGGCCCGGATCCTGCAGCAGCGGATTGAGGTCACGACCATCGACCGGGAAATAGGGCAAGGTGCGGGTGAAGGGATCGGAGGTGAATAGCACGAAGGCGGTAAAGCCGACCGAAATCAGCCCCAACACGCCGAGTACCCGTGCCACCGCATCGAGCGGCAGACGGCGACTGAACATGGCCACCGCCGCAGTCCAGCCGCCCAGAGTCAGAACCCACAGCAGCAGGGAGCCTTCGTGGGCGCCCCATACCGCCGAGATGCGATAGGCCAGCGGCAGCAGGCTGTTGGAGTTGATGGCGACATACTGCACGGTGAAGTCGTTATCGATAAAGGCCCAGGTCAGGCAGAGAAACGACAGCAACAGCAACAAAAACTGGGCATAAGCGAGCGGACGGGCCGCCGACATCATGCCAAGACGCCCCCAACTGGCGCCCAGCAGCGGATAGCTGCCCAGCAGCAGGGCGGTGGCAAAGGCCAGGATCAGCGCAAACTGACCTAATTCCGGGATCATGAAGGCATTCCTTTCAATTGAACGGTGACAATAGCCGCACCACGAACGGCAGGCAAAGCGGAAAAGGCAAACAGTACAGGGATCACTGCTTGGCTCCCTTCAACTGCGCCTCGGTATACTCCGGCTTGAAGTGCATACCGTTGGTGGCATCGGCCACTTCCGGTGGCATGTAGTTTTCATCGTGCTTGGCCAGCACCTCGAACGCCTCGACGGTCGTAGCATCCTTGAGAGTGCCCTGGGCAACAATCCCTTGCCCTTCACGGAACAGATCCGGCAGGATGCCGTCAAACTCGACCGTCACCAGATGACCACCGTTATCCACCAGCTTGAAGGCCACTTTGAGGCTCTGGGGATCCCGCTGCACCGACCCCGGCACGACCAATCCACCGATGCGCAGGCGCTGCCCCTCTTCTGGCTTGATCTTGTCCGGCCCCTTCCCCTCCACCAGCTCGCTCGGGGTATAGAAGAGGTCGATATTCTGACTGAGGGCGTAAAGCACCAGGCCGCTCACGGTGGCGAGGCCCAGGGTGATGGCCAGAATGATGGTGAGTCGTTTTTTGCGTCTCGGGTTCATAGGGTGTTCTCCATCTGCTGGGCCGCCTTGCGACGGGCCTCACGCGCCTGTTTGCTGCGCAACTCGCCGAGCAGGCTGCGGGTTTTCATGCGGGTAGAAATGATGATGCCGACCAGACACACCAGCGTCAGGCCAAAAGAGAGCCAGACGTAGAAGGCGTACCCACCCATCGCCATAAAATCACTGAAAGAGGCAAAGTGCATGCTTACTTCTCCTGCTCTGCAATCTCTTTGACCCAGGGACGATGCCACTCCCGCATCAAGAGTTCATTGCGAAAACGCATCAGGGTCAGGGCCCCGAGAAACGCAGCAAACGCCAGGATCATGATCAGCAGCGGCCAGAGCATCTCGGGTGAAATGGACGGTTTGTCAAACTTGGTAATGGTGGCCCCCTGATGCAGGGTGTTCCACCACTCCACCGAGTAGTGAATGATCGGCAGATTGATCACCCCAACCAGCGCCAGAATGCCGGCGGCACGACCAGCGACCACCTTGTCGCTGAAGGCGTTGTAGAGGGCAATCACGCCGAGGTAGAGAAACAGCAGGATCAGCTCGGAGGTGAGCCGCGCATCCCACACCCACCAGGTTCCCCACATCGGCTTGCCCCAGGCGGCACCGGTAAAGAGGGCGATAAAGGTAAAGACGGCACCGACCGGGGCAATGGCTGCAACCGTCATGTCTGCCATCCGCAGTTGCCATACCAGGCCGATAAAGGCGGCCACCGCCATGGTGGAGTAGGCTCCCATGGAGAGAATGGCGGAAGGCACATGGATATAAATGATCCGGAACGAATCTCCCTGCTGGTAATCCGCCGGCGCAAACGCAAGGCCCCAGACAGTACCGATCACAAACGAGAGCAAACTAATCACCGCAAACCAGGGCAACAAGGTGCCTGCCAGCTGATAAGACCGCTCCGGTTTGGCATAAGGGTGCAACCATTTCCACATAGTTCACAAAACCTTTTTGTTATTAATCGTTTGGCGAGGCCTACCATACCGACCACGGGGCTGCATCAAATACCCCGAAAGCAATAAGCGGCGCTCTCCTTGATCCATCGCAATATTATTTTTTGCCAAAAGACTCCGTTAGGAACCAATTTCGGTTCAGCTCACCGCCATCAGTTGAGGCTGACCCGCAACGCCGCCGACACAGCCAGCGGCGTCAGCGTCAAAGCCCCCACCAGCATGGCGGCCAGAATGGCAAGCTGCCCGCCATAGGGCAAGCTCATCCCCGCCGCATCGATGGCTGAGGTGGCAAAAATCAGTACCGGGATATAGAGTGGCAGGATCAGCAGGCTGAGCAATACCCCGCCTTTGCGCAGTCCCACCGTCAACGCGACACCGACCGCGCCGAGCAGGCTCAATACAGGAGTGCCAAGTGCCAGCGTCGCGACGACGGCCAGATAGGTCTTCATATCCAGCGACAGCAAAATCGCTAACAAGGGTGAGATCAGCAGCAGTGGCAAGCCGGTCAGCAGCCAGTGAGCAACCACTTTCGCCAGCGCCAGCAAGCCCAGAGGGTGCGGCATCAGCATCATCTGCTCCAGTGCGCCATCGGTAAAGTCGTCGCGAAAAAGTCGCTCCAGCGACAGCATGGCAGCCAATAGCGCCGCCACCCAGATAATCCCCGGGGCAATCCGGGCCAGCAGTTTGGGCTCTGGGCCAATCCCTAACGGAAACAGGGTGATCACGATGAGGAAAAACCAGAGCGGATTGAGAATATCGGAACGCTGGCGCAGGGCCATCAACAGTTCACGGTGAATAAGGTGCATAACAGCGCGCAACATGGCGTTACTCCTGCAATGTCGAGGCGAAGGGGGTCAACGAGATAGTCTTCAGCCGTCCCTGCATCAGAGTCAGATCCTGATGGGTGGTGAGGATCACCATGCCACCCCGCGAGGCATGGGTCAGAAAAAGCTGTTCGAGCACCTTGACCCCCTGCTTGTCGATGGCGGTAAAGGGCTCATCGAGGATCCAGAGCGCCGGTTGCTGTGACAGCCAGAGTCTGGCCAGAGCCACGCGACGTTGCTGACCGGCGGAAAGTTGCCCGGTCTGGTTCTCTTCAAAACCGGCCAGCCCAACCCGGGCCAATATCTGCCACAAATCAGTCTCAGTTTGCTGTGGGTGATGCAACTGCTGGTAGAACTTCAGGTTTTCAAAAGGAGTCAGCGCCGCTTTGACGCCGGGCTGATGACCGAGATAGAGCAGATGAGCATGATACTCATCCCGACAGTGACGAATATTCTCCCCATTCCAGCACACCTCGCCAGCAAACGGCAGCGACAGCCCGGTCAACAGCCGCAGCAGGCTGGTCTTGCCGACACCGTTGGGTCCTTCAATTTGCACCAGATCGCCGGGCGCAACAGAGAAAGAGAGGTGTTCAAACAGAGTGCGATCTTCGCGCACGCAGCTCAGATTGTTAACTTGAAGCAGCATGGGATTTTTTCAGAGAGAATGAAGCGGTCTGCATCTTAGCACAGTATTGGAATACGTCTTTTCAAAGATGCAACAATTGAGCTGACTGGCGACCGGGATCACAAAGAAAATACTGTAGAAACCACCCGCTCAACGCAGCAGGGGGAAAAGCGACTAAGCGGCGCCATAACATTCAGGAAGGCCATTGCCTTCCTGAATCATCAAGAGCGACCCTTGCGCAATGATATCAAGAGCTCGGCCTCTGCCTTTGGCAACTCGCACTCACTCATGACCTCATCAAGATCGGCGCCCAGTTCGACCATCTTGGCCGCACGGCTGTAGAGCCTGCGCTCGGGATCCTGCAGAGTCAGCTCTTGCTGGCGATCATTGACCTGCTGCATCGCCCCTTCGACCGACTGCAGACGCTGTCCCATGCCAATGGCACCGGTATGAAGCTCCATCATCTGCTTGCGCAAGCTTTCCAACTGACCTTGCAGCGTTGCCACACTGGCCTCGGACTCCTGCTTGCTGCGCTTGCTCTTGAACCAGATATAAGAGGCAAACACCAAGGCAATCAGGGACAACCCCAAGGCAACCATCTCGATTATCAAAACATCACCTTACTTATCAGAGGGAACCAATATCTTCCCACTCTTCATCGGAGAGCAGCTTGTTCAAGTCAACCAGGATCAGCAGTTGCCCATCACGGTTGCTCACCCCCTGAATGAACTTGGCGCTCTCTTCAGTGCCGACCGCTGGTGCCGCATCGATCTCGGAAGAACGCAGATAAACCACTTCTGCCACGCTGTCGACCATGATGCCGATCACCTGCTTCTCGGCCTCGATGATCACAATCCGGGAATTTTCACTCACATCACCGGAAGGCAGACCAAAACGGGAGCGGGTATCGATGACAGTCACTACATTGCCACGCAGGTTGATGATCCCCAGTACGTATTCCGGCGCCCCCGGCACCGGTGCAATTTCGGTGTAGCGCAACACCTCCTGAACCTGCATCACATTGATGCCATAGGTTTCGTTTTCCAGTTGGAAGGTTACCCATTGCAGCACTTCATCTTCGGCCAGATTCTGTGCAATATTGCGCTTTTCTGTCATGTTTTTATTCCTTTTATGAAAACGTCTACTGCTAAAACTAGCAATAAAACAGCTCGATTGCAGAAGTTATCAGCGACCTTCTATGTTCACCCCACGCTCCAGCAACAGGAGCAGTTCGCGAACGTGTAACAGGGCACACATTTTTTCTTTGACCATGCCAGCCAGCCAGGGGCGCTTACCCTCCTGATGGCGCCATTTCACCTGATCACGATGTAACAACTCGGTCCCTTTCAGGTGATGACAGGCCAGCCCCCAAGGGGATTCGTCCAGCATAATCAGATACTTGTAATCATCCATCTCGAGATGCTGACCCGGCATAACCCACTGGGCCGTATCGACCACATTCATCTTCTGCTCGCGGGAGGTCATGATCCCCTTGTACCAGCCAGGCTGGCCAAACAGGGAGGTGATCTCGCCCAACTGGTGAATCCCGCCAAGCTCGGTCAACGGCACCGCAAACGTCACACCCGCAACTTCAAAAAAGAGGGCCTGAAACTCTTTACCGGTATCGATATTTTCCCAGGCAACTGGTTCACTGGCCTCGGCCGGAGCGACCTCCAGCGCCGTCTCGGTCAGGATAGTGGTATGAGGCTCTGCACCCTCGGGAGCCAGCACTTCAGCCGGCCATTCCGGCTCCACCGGCAACAGTGACTCTTCCGCGACAATCTCCAGCGGTGCGGTGAGCGTTGCTTCCTGGGTGAAGGCATCATTTTCGAACTGGACTTGTCCCACCTGAGCCAATAACTCACCGAGTTGGGCAAGCCGTGGATCGCTTTCGAGGTAAGGTGCTGCTACCACCTCGGGGACGCTCAGGGGTTGGCGTTGCAACTGCAATACCGGGGCGACTTGAACCTCTTCCACCTCATCCTGCACCAGCGGCTCATCGAGCAGCAGGGAGTGGAAATAGTCATCCATCGCCCGTACTTGAATGGTATCTCTCATGGAGTCACCTCATGAACCCGTTGCCGCTCAAGGGCATCAAGATGGTTGAGCAGCGTTTCATATGCATAGGTTCCGCGACTGCCGGGAGAATAGATAGACGGGGGGATATGCAGCAAGCTGGCATCCCGAAACTTGGTATCAATCGGGATCACCGCATTCCACACCGAATCCCCATATTGATCCTTGATCGATTTCAAGGTCATCAGAGAGGCACGGGTACGCTTGTCGAACATGGTCGGGATCACGGTATAACGGAACTTGTCACGCTTGGAACGTTGCATTATCTCGAATGTTTTCATCATCCGCTCCAACCCCTTGAGGGCCAGGAACTCGGTCTGGACAGGCACCAGAATGCGATCGCAGGCAGCCAGCGCGTTGACCATCATCACCCCCAGTACTGGCGGGCAATCAATCAGCACGTAATCATATTGCTCCTGAATACGCAGCAGTGCCCGCTTCAGCACCAATCCCATTCCTTCACGATTGCCCATCACCCGATCAAGGGTCGCAAGGGTAATTGAGGCAGGCAGCAAATGGATATTTTCAAACTTGGTTCTGAGCGTCAGTTTATTGACAAGCTCGGCGGTCGGTTTGACAGCCTGAAACAGCTCATAGAGGGTTCCATCCAGACGATCGGAATCAAAATCAAGATATGCAGTCAGCGAGGCATGGGGATCGGTGTCAATCAACAGCACCCGCTGGCCACGCTGGGCCAGGATCCCGGCCAGCGAAACCACTGTGGTGGTTTTACCCACTCCACCTTTCTGGTTGGCAACCGTCCAAACAATCACTGTATCAATCCTGCCTTGTTGTTATGCGTATGCCACCACCGGGCAAGGTGATCACCTTTATCTCTCCTGCATCCACCGCCTGCTGCACCACAGGAACCGGCTCGGCAACCACCGGGGGCGTTGCCACCACGGGCGCCGGCGGCACCCAGGCAAATTTGGAGATAGCGACCACCACTTTGCGATTCTGCACTCTGCCCTGCTCGCTGCCGTTGTCAGCAAAGGGGGAAAACTCGCCATATGCCTCGAACGCCAGGCGCTGGGGAGCGATACCATCGGCGATCAAACCATTGAGTACCGCCTCGGCCCGAGCGGCAGAAAGCGCCCAGTTAGAACGATAAATTTCATTATTTATCTGCTGGTTATCGGTATAACCCCGAACTCTTACATAGTTATCGACCGGTTTGAGAATACTTGAAAGAGTATTAATGACCGGTGCTGCGTTTGGTCCCATAAAGGCGCTGCCACTGCCAAACAACAACCCGGAGCTGAGTTCAACGGTCAGCCAGTTTTCATCTTGCGTCAGTTTGACGATCCCGGCATCCACCAGCGAGCCCATGCTCTGTTGCAACTGCATATCGAGTTTCGCAAGTGTCGTGCCATCTTGCAGCACTGGCACTCCAGAAATGGGAGCAAGTGAAGGAGAGAGGGATGCCGGGCTTTCCAGCAACGAGTGGGATGCAGAGACCGCGTTGTCCAGCAGGGAATCACCCTGTCCCTCAAGCAAGCCATGGCTACCGGGCTGCATGACACTGAACGCCTGACTCATGCCATCGATCACCGCGCGGTACTTGTCCTTGTTCACCAGCGCAACGGAGTAGAGCACCACGAACAGAGCAAAGATCAGCGTCATATAATCGGCATAGGAGACCAGCCAACGGTCAAGATGCTCGCGACCCTGCAAGTGCAACCGATAGCGCTTGCGCATGGCTACTCTCCTTTCAAATAGGCCCTGAGCCGACGCCCAACCTGCACACCATTTTCACCATGGGCAATGGCCAGTAGCCCTTCCAGGGTCATCTCCTGAAAGAGTGCGTAATGATAGTGAAATGCACGCAGCCGGTTGGCGATCGGCAGATAAATAAGGTTGGCAAAACCCACCCCATAGATGGTTGCCACAAATGCAACTGCGATACCCGCCCCCAGCGCTGACGGATCTTCGAGATGAAACATGGCCTGGATCAGGCCCAGCACGGCACCGATGATCCCGATGGTCGGACTGTATCCCCCCATGGATTCAAAGACCCTGGCGGCATGTTCATTACGCTCCTGCTCGATATCGATGTCCGCTTCCAGCAGCATACGTATATCCTCTGTGGATACTCCATCGACAATCATGCCAAGCCCTTGGCGGGTAAAGTTGTCCTCCTCCTGCTCGGCCTGATTTTCAAGGGCCAGCAGCCCTTGCTGGCGCGCAAAGACGGCCCACGACTGCAACCGTTCGGCCTGCGTCGAGAGATCTTGCCGGGGAGGGGTGAAAATCCATAACAGCTGGCGCAACGCCAGCAGGATGTACTTGGCTGGAGTCTGCAACGTGACGGCACCGATAGTACCACCCAGCACGATCAAAAAAGCAGGGCCGTCCACCAGTGTCAACAGGGAGCCACCATGCCACAGCTGGGCAATAGCAATAGCCCCCAATGCCAGGAGCAGACCGAGCAAGCCCATGATTAGCGCCCCAACTCAACCAGAATGCGCTGGGCCACCTTGTCCAGAGGAAGTGATTCACTGGCAATCCCTGCCTTGGCTACCGCTTGCGGCATGCCATATACCACGCAGGAAGCCTCATCCTGAGCCCAGATGGTGGATCCCTGCTCTTTTAGCAGTCTGGCGCCATCACGGCCATCGGCGCCCATACCGGTCAGCACAATCGCCAATACCTTGTCGGCATAGGTCTTGGCCGCAGAGGCAAAGGTAATGTCCACACACGGTTTGTAATTTACCTTGTCGTTGCCCTCAATGATGCGAATGCGGGCCCCTGCACCGCGCCCTTCCAACAGCATCTGCTTACCACCAGGAGCCAGATAGGCATGCCCAGGTTTGAGCACATCACCATCTTCCGCTTCTTTGACACCAATCTGACATAATCCGTTGAGACGAGATGCAAACGCGGCAGTAAAAGTGGCTGGCATATGCTGGATAAGCAGGATGGGATGGGGAAAATCACCCGGCAACTTGGTCAGCACATTTTGCAAAGCAACAGGTCCGCCGGTAGAAGTACCGATCGCCACCAACTGATAACTCTTGCCACTACGCTTGAATGGAACACTTGGCACAGTGCGTTGCAGATCAGACTGACGATCAGGAGTTCTGGGTGCAGTGCTGCCCAGTGGAGCACGAGTCACAGGTTCAGGTGCTTTGGGGCGAGCAGCAGATGTCATCAGGAAGCGCTTGCGGGAGATCTCCTTCACCCGCTGTTGCAACAATCTGACCGCTTCGTCCTTGTCTCTGGCAATGTCCTCAAATTTCTTTGGCAAGAAGTCGAGGGCGCCGGCATCCAGTGCATCCAGTGTGGCCTTGGCCCCTTCATGGGTCAGGGAGGAGAACATCAGAATGGGGATTGGGCACTTGGCCATGATCTCGCGCACCGCGCTGATGCCATCCATCACGGGCATCTCGATGTCCATGGTGATCACATCAGGGCGCAGCGACATCGCCTTGTCCACTGCTTCACGTCCATTCTGGGCAGTATCAATCACCGTCAGCATGGGATCCTGATTAATGATCTCGCTCACCCGACGGCGAAAGAAGCTCGAATCGTCGACAACTAATACCTTGACTGCCATTGTTATTTTTCTAACTCCTTGGGCCTGAGCGATCAATGTCTACGCGCATATGCTTTGAGCAGACTCGGCACATCCAAAATCAGAGCAATCCCGCCATCGCTGGTAATCGTCGCCCCGGCCATGCCAGGCGTCCCTTGCAGCAGGTTATCGAGTGGCTTGATCACCACCTCTTCCTGACCAATCAGGCTGTCGACCACAAACCCGATTTGCTGAGTGCCAATCTGCACGATCACTACATGCCCGGTATCCTGACGAGAACGCTTGTTGGCGCCACGGATCAACCATTTGTGCAGATAGAAGAGCGGTATCGCCTTCTCGCGCACAATGATGGTGAGCTGGCCATCAACCATGTTGGCCTTTTTCAGATCCAGATGGAAAATCTCGTTCACACAGCCAAGGGGCAATGCAAAGGTCTGCTCACCCACTTCCACCATCAAGGTCGGCAGAATGGCTAGCGTCAACGGGACCTTGATCTCGAGGCGAGTACCTTTCCCCCAGGTAGAATCGATGTGCACCGACCCATTGAGGCTGACAATGCTGGTTTTGACCACGTCCATCCCGACACCGCGGCCAGAGATATCTGAGATCTCGGCCTTGGTTGAAAAGCCCGGGGCAAAGATCAGGTTATAGGCATCGTTGTCGCTCATGCGGGCTGCAGTATCTGCATCCAGCACACCGCGACTGATTGCGATGGACTTGAGCTTCTCCGGATCCATCCCTGCGCCATCGTCCTCGATGCAGAGCAGGATATGGTCACCTTGCTGGGAGGCGCTAAGGGTAATAGTCCCTTGCCGCGGTTTACCCGCTTTCTCCCGCACATCCGGCATTTCTACCCCGTGATCGCAGGAGTTGCGAACAAGGTGAACCAGAGGATCGGCGAGGGCCTCCACCAGGTTTTTATCCAGATCGGTCTCTTCCCCCACCATCACCAGCTCAATCTCTTTCTTGAGGGTTCTGGCCAGATCACGCACCACGCGCGGGAAACGACCAAACACCTTCTTGATTGGCTGCATGCGGGTTTTCATCACCGCACCCTGCAGGTCAGCCGTTACCACATCCAGATTGGCAACCGCCTTTGACATCTCTTCATCATTGCTGGCAATACCCAGACTCACCAGCCGGTTACGGACCAGTACCAACTCACCCACCATATTCATAATGACATCGAGAGTCTTGGTATCCACTCGCACCGTTGTATCACTTTGCACGGCACTGCTTTCTGCTGGCGCTGGCGCCTTGGCTGTTTCGGCGGGTTTTGCGGGGACAGCCGGTGCAGGTTTGGCGACAGGAGCAGCCGGTTTGGGTGGAGTCACAGCAGCAGGTGCGGCAGGTGCGGCAGGTGCGGCAGGTGCGGCAGGTGCGGCAGGTGCGGCAGGTGCCATCGTACTCTGCGGCCCTTGGCCACGACCATGCAATTCATCAAGCAGGCGCTCAAACTCATCATCATCGATAAGCTCGTCCACCTCTTTTTGCACCGACTTCAGAGGATTCACCTCTGGCGCCCCCATGTGCTGACCCTGACCATGGAGCTTATCTAGCAAGGCCTCAAACTCATCATCAGTGATATCGCCAGAGCCACCCGCTATCGGGGCTGCAGCCATCTTGGTCGGTGCCCCACCCACGCCGTGGAGCTCGTCCAGCAGACGTTCGAATTCGTCTGCAGAAATTTCATCGATCGAGCCGCCGCCATTGACAGGAGCTGGCTCGCTGCTGATGGCTGCAGGTTCAACAACTTCGGGAACAACTTCTTCAACAACTACCGGGGCTGCAGGTTCTACAGCTACAGCCGCACTGGTAGCAGTGCGCAGTTGCTCTTCCCCCTCCGGCTTGCACAACTCATGGAGATCATGAAGCAAATCATCTGATGCAGGGCTAGGCGCTTCGCGGTTTTGTACCTGGGTGAACATGACATTGATTGCATCCAGTGCCTGCAGGATCACGTCCATCAACTCGGCAGTCACGGTTCGCTTGCCATTGCGCAAGATATCAAACACGTTTTCCGCACCGTGACATACGTCAACCAACTCACCCAAAGACAGGAAGCCGGCACCACCTTTTACGGTATGGAAACCGCGGAAGATGGCATTTAACAGATTCTTGTCATCGGGTCGCTTTTCCAAGTCGACCAGTTGCTCAGACAACTGTTCCAATATTTCGGATGCTTCGACCAGAAAGTCTTGCAGTATGTCTTCATCAACTTCGAAGGCCATGCGTCACTCCATTAGAATCCCAAGCTAGACAGCAGATCGTCCACATCATCCTGACCATTGACTACATCGGCACGCGCCTCTGGATTCATGATAGGGCCTTCGGCTTCAATCCCGCTTGCAGGGAGTGTTCGCGTTGAATGCGCCGCTGCAGCCTCACCAAACATAGTCAGCATTTCTATTAATTTTGTTTCAACTTCCTGAACCAGTTTGATGACCTTGCGAATCATCTGCCCCGTCAAATCCTGGAAGTCTTGTGCCATCAGAATTTCTGTCAGCAGTTGTCGTAACTTATCGGCATCTGACTCAGAAGCCTTAATGAAATCATCGAGTTGATGACACAAAGACTTAAACTGTCCCACGCTCATATCTCTGGACATCAACGCATTCCAGTTTGGCATCACCAGCTGGATATTGTCGTTGAGGCGATCCGCTATCGGCAGGCTGGCCTCGACCGCATCCATAGTGCGATTAGCTGCCTTGTCGGTCATATCTATGACGTAATTGAGGCGCTCCCGCGCATCAGGAATGTCATGAGTGGCCAAATCGGGGATTCGGGGATCAAGACGAAATTCTTGCAGTGAGTTATGCAGTTGCCGAGTCAGCTGACCAACTTTGTCAAACAGATCTGCTGCATTGGGGGCACATACTTCAGCAAGCAGTTCATCGGCCAGTTCGAATTCGCCTTGCTCCAGATGAGTAACAAGCATCCTTGCCTGGTCGAGGGAAATCATTGCTCTCGTTTTGGCCATCATCCCTGCGACTCCTTAGCCAAGGCGTTCAAAAATCTTGTCGAGTTTTTCTTTGAGCGTTGCTGCGGTGAAGGGCTTGACGATGTAACCGTTGACGCCAGCCTGAGCGGCTTCAATGATCTGCTCGCGTTTGGCTTCCGCCGTTACCATCAGCACCGGCAGATGCTTGAGCTTTTCATCGACGCGAATGGCTTTCAGCAGATCGATACCTTGCATGCCAGGCATATTCCAGTCGGTAACCACAAACTGAAAATCACCATTTTTCAGCATCGGCAGTGCTGTATTGCCATCATCCGCCTCATGGGTATTGTTGAACCCAAGGTCGCGCAGCAAGTTCTTGATAATCCGGCGCATCGTTGAAAAATCGTCAACAATGAGGATTTTCATGTTCTTGTCCAAAATTCCCTCCTAAATAGCCACCAGAGTGGCTCACTTACATGATGCCAAAAACGGGTTATGTCGTGCGGATTATGCCTTAGAGTTTCATCTCAGTGTAGCCAGTACAAACACTTATAGATGCCAATCTCTCAAACGAGCGCGCAGTCTGTGCATTGCCTGACTATGGATCTGGCTTACGCGCGACTCGCTGACATTCAAAACCTCGCCAATTTCACGCAAATTCAGCTCTTCATCGTAGTAAAGAGAGAGCACCAAAGCTTCTCTCTCTGGTAGACGACCAATTTGCTCGGCTAATTGAATTTGAAACCGCTCGGCAGCCAATTCATCGAATCCAGAGCCAGAAGGGGCATCATCGGGGCTGCCGATCACATCCTCACTGACCCCCAAATCCTCGATGCCGATAATTTTGCCGCAAGAGACGTCTTGTAGCATCGCATGGTAATCAGCGATGGAAACCCCCATCGTGGCTGCAACCTCGCTATCCCGCGCGTCACGCCCGTGGGTCTGCTCGACATTCTCAATCGCTTCTGCGATAGCCCGGCTGTTGCGATGCACGGAGCGGGGCACCCAGTCACCGCGCCGGATCTCATCCAGCATGGCGCCACGGATGCGGATCCCGGCATACGTCTCGAAACTGGCCCCCTTGCTACCGTCAAAGTTACGAGAGGCTTCAAGCAGCCCAATCATACCTGCCTGGATCAGGTCATCCAGCAAGACACTGCTGGGCAGGCGAGCCAACAAATGCTGGGCAATTCGCTTGACCAGGGGAGCATGGCGCTCCACCAGCACGTAGGAATCCTGATGACGCAAGTACGCTTGGGCTTTATTCACGGGAACCTTCCTGTGTTGTGGCCGGTTTCTGCAACAAATTTTCCAGGAAAAACTCCAGATGGCCGCCCGGCTGGTTGGGCACCGGCCAGCTCGCTGCCTTGTTGGCAAGGGCCCGGAACGCCAGGGCGGCCGGCGACTTGGGAAACGCCTCGACAATCAGCTTCTGCTTGCGCACTGCAGCGCGCAGGTTGGTGTCATAAGGCACACAGGCGACCAGCTCCAGCGAGGTATCGAGGAAACGATCTGTTACCCGGGTCAGTTTGGCAAAGAGCTCCTGCCCTTCGCGCAGGCTGCGTACCATATTGGCCACCACCTTGAAACGGAACACGCCGTGATCCTTGGAGAGGATTTTGATAAGGGCGTAGGCATCGGTGATGGAGGTCGGCTCATCACAGACCACTACCATGATGTCCTGAGCCGCACGGGTGAAGCTCAGCACCATGTCGGAGATCCCCGCAGCCGTATCCACCAGCAGGACGTCGACCTGGGTCTTCATCTCGCTGAAAGCACGGATAAGCTCGGCATGCTGCACCGGAGAAAGCTCGACCATGGACTGGGTGCCCGAGGTCGCAGGTACGATCATCATGCCGTAAGGGCCTTCGACGATGATGTCGTCAATGGAGCATTCGCCAGCCAGGACATGTGAGAGATTACGATGAACCCGCAACCCCAGCATGACATCGACGTTGGCCAGACCCAGGTCGGCATCCAGCACCATCACCCGCTTGCCTTGGGCTGCCATGGCTCCGGCCACGTTCAGGGTCACGTTGGTCTTGCCCACGCCACCTTTGCCACCGGAAACAGCGATTACTTTTACTCGATTGTTTTGACGCATTTTGCGCAGACCACTCGCCTGATCCATATACATGTTACTCATAAAACTCCGAATCTTCGGCCTCGCCAAAGCCCGCCCCCCAGAAATAGGGTTCCTCAGTTTCTCGCTCCAGCGAGCCCATGGCAGCCCCGACGAGCTGTGCCGCATTGGCAACCTGAATATCTTCCGGAACTCTTTGTCCGTCAGTGATATAGCTGATAGGCAAGGCATTCTGGATACACACGTTAATCACTTCGCCCAGATTCAGACTTTCATCCAATTTGGTAAGTATGCAGCCGCTCAATGGAATACGCCGGAAATGGTCAACTGCCTCCTGCATCACCCGACGCTGGGAAGTTGCCGACATCACCAGATAACTGCGGATCCGCACCTTGGCATTCTTGACCAAGGTATCGAGCTGCTCGGTCAGCCGGATATCCCGCTGGCCCACCCCGGCCGTATCGATAAGTACCAGCCGACGATGGCGGAACTGATAAAGCGCATTGGCCAGCTCTTCGGCATCACGCACCTGCCGTACCGGGCAACCCATGATGCGGCCATAGGTCTGCAACTGTTCATGGGCACCAATCCGGTAGTTGTCGGTGGTGATCAGCGCCACCTGCTCGGCGCCATACTTCATGGCGAAACGGGCCGCCAGCTTGGCGATGGTGGTGGTTTTACCCACCCCGGTCGGACCGAGCAGCGCAACCGCACCGCCCTGCCGCAAAATCTCGTCCTCACTGATCTTGAGCTGTGCCGTCAGCACTTCGGCCAACTGGGCCATCGCCTGATGGATAGACATATCCTCGGGGATCAGTCCCGCCAGTTGATCGGCAAACGCATCGTCAAAGCCCAACTTCTTGAGCTCCTTGATCAGCAGGGCCCGCATCGGTTCGCGGCGCTCCACCTCTTGCCACATCAGCCCGGAGATCTGGTGCTCCAGCAATTTGCGGATGCTGGCCATCTCCTTGCGCATCCCCTCCATTTCCTGATCCCGCTGATTGGACTGAGCCGCGCGAGGTGAAGCGGATGCGGTACGAGCCCGAGGTTTGGCAGGTTCGGGAGCTGCCCCCCACTGCCCTTGCTCGGCCAATGTTCTGGGCGCTGCATTGGCCGCGGCCAGCCCGGCCGATTGGGTATTGCCCATTGGCGCCCCATTGCCCGGCTTGAGCTTCTGCTGGCGCGCCAGCAAGGCGGCCAGGGTATCTGCATAATGTTCGTTCTGCTCCTTCGCCGGCGTCGGCTCGGGGCGGCTCATCTGCCGTGCAGCAGACGAAATATTGACGCTTTCATCGTTCAGCTGACGGCGAACCGGCGCATCTTTGGGCCCCGGAACCTGGGATTGATAATCGACTGCGGCGACTATCTCTACCCCTCCGGTGACCTTCTTGTTGGACATGATGACGGCGTCAGGCCCGAGAGTCTCCTTGACCTCGGCCAGAGCCGTTCGCATATCCTTGGCAAAAAACCGCTTAATCTTCACCCGTCGTCTCCGCTAACTAGTTCTGCCCTACCGCACTGACGATACGAATTTGCTTGTCGTCGGGCACTTCCTGATAAGACAGGACACGCAATCCAGGAATGGCATTTTTCACAAACTTGGCCAGGGTGTTGCGCAAGATCCCCGATGTCAGCAGCACGGCCGGTTGACCTTCCAACTCTTGCCGCTGCGTGGCCTCTACCAGCGAGCGCTGCATCCGCTCTGCCAGACCCGGTTCAATACCGGCGCCATCACCGCCACCCGCCTGCAGAGATTGATGCAATATACGTTCCAATTCAGGCGCCAAGGTAATCACCGGCAACTCGGGATCGGGACCTGCAATCTCCTGCACAATCAGGCGACGCAGGGCAATCCGGCAAGCGGCTGTCAGCACCTCAGGATCTGGGCTACGGGGCGCGTACTCCACCAGGGTCTGCAGGATAGTGCGCATATCGCGGATTGGCACGCCTTCATTGAGCAAATTCTGCAATACCTTCACAAGGTTACCCATGCTGATCACTTCCGGCACCAGACCTTCGACCAGCTTGCTCTGATGCTTGCCAATCATGTCCAGCAGCTGTTGTACCTCGTCATGGCCCAGCAGCAGAGCCGCATGGTTGGTCAGGATCTGGCTCAGATGGGTAGCCACCACAGTCGCGGTATCCACCACCGTATAACCCAGCGTTTGCGCCTGGGAGACCATCTCCTTGGCAACCCAGACCGCTTCCAGCCCGAAGGCGGGATCCCGGGTGGCTATCCCCTGGATCTGGCCGAACACCTGCCCTGGATTGATAGCCATCTCTTTATCATGGTAGACATTGGCCTCACCGGTACTGACCCCCATCAAGGTGATACGGTATTGGTTTGGCGCCAGATCCAGGTTGTCGCGAATGTGGACGGCTGGGACCAGAAAGCCCAGCTCTTGCGAGAGTTTCTTGCGCACCCCTTTGATCCGGTTGAGCAGTTCGCCACCCTGATTGCGATCCACCAGCGGGATCAGCTGATAACCCACTTCCAGCCCGATGATGTCCACCGGCATTACATCGTCCCAGCTCAACTCTTTCTGCTCATGGGGTTGTTCGGCAGTGGCAGGCAGCAGCTCCCCCTTGGCCGCTTTGGCGGCCGCCAGTTTCTCGCGGCGCAGCAACCACCAGGCGCCAGCGGCAGCGAGTGCCCCCAGACTCAGGAAGGCAAAATGCGGCATCCCCGGTACCAGCCCCATCATCAACAGAATGCCGGCAGAGATGATCAGCGCCTTGGGATTGTCAAACAGCTGACCCAGGACTGCGGTACCCATGTCCTGATCGGTATTCTGACGGGTCACTATGATGGCGGCGGCGATAGAGAGCAGCAGGGAGGGGATCTGCGCTACCAGACCGTCACCGATAGCCAGCAGAGTGTAGATCTCGGCCGATTCGCTGAAGGTCAGCTGATGCTGCATCATCCCGATGATGAAGCCACCGATGATGTTGATAAAGAGGATCATGATGCCCGCAATGGCATCCCCTTTGACAAACTTGGAGGCACCGTCCATGGAGCCGTAGAAGTCGGCTTCCTGGGTCACATCCTGACGACGCTTCTTCGCCTCTTCCTGATTGATGAGACCGGCGTTCAAATCGGCATCGATGGCCATCTGTTTGCCCGGCATCGCATCAAGGGTAAAACGGGCACTCACTTCCGCGATCCGCCCGGCCCCCTTGGTGATGACCACAAAGTTGATGATCATCAGGATGGTAAAAACGATGATGCCGACCGCATAGTTGCCGCCGATCACCACGTTACCGAATGCCTCGATAACATGGCCCGCAGCGGCAGTACCATTATGGCCTTCCAGCAACACCACCCGGGTCGAGGCGACGTTCAGCGCTAACCGCAGCAGGGTAGCGAGCAACAATACGGTCGGGAAGGCAGCAAATTCGAGGGGGCGCCGGGTATAGACGGCCACCAGCAGTATCACGATGGAGAGGGCAATGTTGAAGGAGAAGAGCACGTCCAACATCAGCGGCGGGATGGGCAACACCACCATGCCGAGCGCAGCCAATACCAGCAGAGGAGTACCAAGGCCTTTGCTCAATACTCCCCGGTACTCTTTGAACTGGCCCAATACTGCCTTGAATTCCATCGCGCTTCTCAATTTCAACCTGCTGGTGCCAGATTAAAGCAAACATCAAGCCAACAATGCAAGGCATTGAAATTCAATGGATTTATTTTGACTACGTCAGAACTTTGTCATTTGCGATATTCGGTCGGGATGGGGAGCTCCTTGGCCAGTGGTTGAGGACGACGCCCCTGACCTCGGCGGAACTTCTTGAGCTGGAAGACATAGGCAAGCACCTGGGCAACCGCCGCAAACAGCCCTTCCGGGATCTCGTGGCCCAGCTCGGTGGAGTGATAAATCGCTCGAGTCAAGGCGGGTGACGGCATGATCGGGATCTCGTACTCTCTGGCTATTTCCCTGATCTTCAGTGCAATTTCATCGGTGCCCTTGGCCACGACCTTGGGCGCGGCACCGGGTTTGCCCGCATCATACTTGAGCGCCACCGAGTAGTGGGTCGGGTTGGTGATCACCACATCGGCCTTGGGGACATCCCCCATCATCCGGCGCATCGCTATCTGCATCTGCAACTGGCGGATCTTGCCTTTTACCTCGGGCTTGCCCTCGCTGTCCTTGAACTCGTCCTTGATCTCCTGCTTGGTCATCTTGAGCTGACGCATGTGGTTCCACTGCTGGAACGGTACATCGATGGCCACGATGGGAAGCAGGGCGCAGCAGAGGATGATCAACATCCAGAGAAACAACTCCAGCGCATCGATAATGCCGCCGGGAAATCCCTCCATGGAGAGATTGAGCAGATGATTGAACTGACTGGATAACATCCACCAGGCAAACAGAGTGATGAACACCACCTTGGCGATGGATTTGACCAGCTCGATCAGCGACTGTACCCCGAACATTCGCTTGAAACCACTGAGCGGACTCAATTTGCTCATCTTGGGCATCATGGCTTCGGTGGAGAAGTTCATTCCCCCCATCAGGGTGTTGCCGATAAAGGCGGCAATGGCCACCAGCGCGAACAAGAGCCCCAACGGAAGAACCAGTTCCCCCAGCAGCGCCGACACCATGGCGATCATGGCATTGGGATCGAAAGCCTGCTCCCTGTCCAGGGTAAAGCCCATGGTGACGACCTTGATCATGGCGGTCGCCAGCGACCCCTTGAGCATCAGCAAGCCAAATACCGCCGAGAGCAGGACACTGGCTGTCCCCAACTCCTTTGAACGTGCAATCTGCCCTTTTTCACGGGCCTGTTGCAGTCGTTTGCCCGTGGGTTGTTCGGTACGTTCCTGGTCGGTATCAGCCATGATCCCCCCCGAAGCACTGGGTGTTGATCAGCTCGCAGCTGACCTCCTGCACCCGCTCCCACATGATGTCGAAGTGGCCGAGGAATCCGCCGATAGTGAGCCAGAGGATGAGCAGACCCGACATCATGCTGACCGCAAAACCGATACTGAAAATGTTGAGCTGCGGCGCCGCCCGGGTCATCACGCCAAAGGCGAAGTTGATCAGCAGCAGCGCTACGATGGCAGAGAGGGCCATCACCAGCGCAGCCTGATACATCACACCCAGAAACGCACTCAGGGTTTTCATGGACGCAACCGAAAGGCCCTGCTCGGAGACAGGCAATGTCTCGAAACTAAGAATGACAAGTCTTAGCATCACCAGATGGCCATCCAGTGCCAGAAACACCAGGGTCGCCAGCATCAGATAGAACTGACCGACCACAGGGGCCGATTGGCCATTCATCGGATCCACCAGGGTGGCAAAGCCGAGGCTGGTCTGCATGGCGATGACCTGACCGGCCATCACGAAACTCTCCATCAGAAACTGGGTCATCAGGCCGAGGGCAATACCGATCAGCAGTTGCTGACCCAATACCAGAAAGCTGCCGGCAGAGAAGAGTTCAATGGGGGGCATTTTCGGGAGCAGCGGGGAGATCAGAAAGGTGATGGCCAAAGCCAACCCCATCCGTACCCGCGCAGGGGCAAGGCGGCTGCCAAACACCGCCATCACCATCAGCAAACTGCTCACCCGCGCCAGCGGCCAGAGGATGGAAGACAACCACTCCATGATCAGAGCGGTTGTGTAGGTCATCCCACCACCTCGGGGATTTGGTTGACCATCAGCACGAAGAAGTCCATCAAACTCTGCAAGCCCCAGTGAGCGCCCGCGCCCAGCGCAAACAGCGTCACGATGAGACGGGGCAGAAAGCTCAGGGTCTGCTCGTTGATGGAGGTGGCGGCCTGAAAGATGGCAACGACCAAACCAATCAGCAGGCTGGGCAAGATCACGGCGCACACCATGATGGTTACCAGCCAGAGCGCCTCGCGAAAGACGTCGACAAAGGTTTCAGGACTCATATTCGGGCTCCTTGCGCTAGACCGGCTAACCGGCCCCCAGTCCGAAACTGTTGGCCAGCGACCCCAGAATGAGGTTCCAGCCATCCACCATCACAAACAGCATCAGCTTGAAGGGCAGTGAGACGATCATCGGCGAGAGCATCATCATCCCCATCGCCATCAGGATACTGGCCACCACCAGATCGATGACCAGGAATGGCAGGAACAGCATAAAACCAATCTGGAAGGCGGTTTTCAGCTCGCTGGTGACAAACGCCGGGATCAACACCCTCAGCGGCACATCGGCAGGTTTTTCCACCTGCACGTTGGCGATCTCCATAAAGGTGTTGAGATCCTTGATCCGGGTCTGAGCCAGCATGAACTGGTGGATGGGCAATTCGGCCCGCTCCAGCGCCTCTTTTGCCTGAATAGTCTCGGCCAGATAAGGCTGCAGCGCCTCATCATTGATGCGATCCAGCACCGGCGACATGATGAAAAACGACATGAACAGGGCGATACCGATCAACACCTGGTTGGAAGGACTCTGTTGCAGACCGATCGCCTGGCGCAAGATACCCAACACCACAATGATGCGGGTAAACGAGGTCATCATAATCACCATGGCTGGCAAGAAGGAGAGCGCAGTCATCAGCGCCAGCACTTGCAGGGTCAGGCTGTACTCCTGAGAGCCATCCCCCATGGTCTTGACGGTCACCGCCGACATGGCGTCCTGTGCCAGCGCAGGCCACGAGCAGAACAGGGGGATCAGCAGGCTGACCAGCAGCCCCGTTTTCAGCCATAAGCCGTTAGCTTTTTTCATGCTTGCCCATCAATTTGCCAAGCTGCTGGGAAAACGCCTGCGGCTGATTTTCATCCAGCGGTTGTTCCAGTCGATAGAGGAAGTTGACCTGCTGTGGCGTCACTCCGACCAGCAGTTGCTGTTCACCCACTTTCACCACCAGCAGCTTCTCTTTGTAGCCCACCGGCAAGCTGGCGATCACCCGCATCTGACCGCCCCCCATGGCGGTCGCCAGCTTGCTCTTCTTGAGCAGTAAGCCCAGCACCAGAATAAGGCCGATCACCATCAGGCTGGAGAGCAACCAGGAGCTCAGACTAGGCACATTGGCAGATGCCGCTGTCTCGGCAAAGGCCGGAACAGGCAGCAATAACAACAGGAGGCGCATCATTTGAGCTTCTTGATCCGTTCAATCTGGCTGATGACGTCGGTCAGGCGAATACCGAACTTGTCGTTCACCACCACCACCTCGCCGTGAGCGATCAGGGTGCCGTTGACCAATACGTCCAGCGGCTCCCCTGCCACCCGATCCAGCTCCACCACCGAGCCCTGGTTCAGCTGCAACAGGTTGCGAATGCTGATCTGGCTACGGCCCACCTCCATGGCGATGGTGACTGGAATATCGAGAATGGTGTCGAGCTTGCGGCGCTCCTCGGCACTGATGGGAGCGTCATCTTTCAACTCTTCCAGCGGGGCTGGCTTGGCTTCCGCCGTCACCTGCTCCTCAAGAGCCGCAGCCCAGGCATCCGCCATCAGATCCTCTTCCTCAGTTCCGCTCATCTTGTTTCCTTATGCTACTTCGTGACCGTTTACCGTAATAAACCGTCAATTATCGCTGTTGATCTTCGATACTGCGCTCGAGCTCTTCCAGCTCGGCCTCGCCATCAATTCGTACCCCGCCCCGGGTCACCAGATGCATCTCTGTCTTGACCCCTTCCGGGCGCTTGAGTTTGTCAGTGATCTTGAGGGCGACATTATCCTTGGTGCGCCCCATTTTGGCGTGGAAAGTCGGTAGATCTTCCACAAAAACCAGCAGATTTTCCGGCATCTCGACCGGGATGATATCACCGGGTTGCAGCTCCATCAGTTCGCGCAGAGTGAGTTCGGTTTCCAGCAGTTTGGCCCGCAGCTCGACCTTGACGTCCATGATCTCGTCACGCAGAGCCTTGCTCCAGCGCACGTCGGTATCCCCCTTGTCGCTCTGCACCCCGGCATCCAGCAGTTCACGGATGGGTTCCAGCATGGAATAGGGCATCGCCACATGGAAGTCACCGCCACCACCATCCAGTTCAATGTGGAACGAGCTGACCACGATCACCTCGGTCGGGCTGACAATGTTGGCCATCGCCGGGTTCACTTCGGAGTCGAGATACTCGAACCCCACATCCATCACTGGCGCCCAGGCATCCTTGTAATCCTCAAACACCAGTTTGAGCAGCATCTGGATAATGCGCCGTTCGGTCGGGGTAAATTCGCGCCCTTCAATCTTGGCGTGATAACGGCCATCGCCACCGAAGAAGTTCTCCACCAGGATGAAGACCAGCCGGGCCTCCATGGTGATGAGCGCCGTCCCCTTCAGTGGGCGGAAGCGCACCATGTTGAGACTGGTCGGCACAAACAAGGTATGAACGTACTCGCCAAACTTGAGCATCTGCACCCCGTTGATGGAGACCTCGGCGGTACGACGCATCATGTTGAACAGGCTGATCCGCATGTGGCGGGCGAAACGTTCGTTCACCAGCTCCAGCGTCGGCATGCGACCACGGACGATGCGGTCCTGGGAGGAGAAGTCAAACTGGGCTACGCCGGGATCCCCCGCCGCTCCTATCTCTTCCTCTTCAACATCATCGACACCGTGCAAGAGGGCATCAATTTCGTCCTGACTTAACAGATCGCTCACGCTTCACCTACTGCATTACAAAGCCGGTAAACAGCACTTGTTCGATAACGGGGGAAGAGACCAGATCCTTGAGCACCCGGCGACACTCTTCCAGTGAATCCTTGCGCAGCTTCTCCTTGCCTTCGAAGGTCATCAGCTGTTCGGCCGTTGCGGCGCTGAACACCCGCAGCAAGGTGCCTTCAATCAGGGGAATATTCTGTTTGGCCAGCGTCTCGTCGGCGGTACCGCGTACCTGCAGCTGGATCTTGATCTGCACCAGTCGATCCCGCTGGGCACCCGCGACGTTGAAGACAAAGGGTCGTGGCATCCCGACATAGAGGGAGGGTTGAGGCGCCTCGACCTTGGGTGTGGCCTCGGCGCCCTCTGCCGCCTCAGCGGCCGGTTTTTCCGAACCGGAGAGCATCAGGAAGGCACCGGCACCGCCACCTCCCAGCAAAATAACCGCCAGGGCAATGATAATGATCAGCTTCTTTTTCTTGCCCGCAGCCGGGTCTTTTAGCGTCAACTCGTTATCGTCAGCCATCCCTTGTCCACCCTAGTCTCAAACTTGTTCGATATCATAAACTTACTCGGGATTGCATCAAGCATAGAAATCAATTCCGGAACCGTTTGTCGATTCCACCAGCAAACTGAGGTTGGCAGCGGTGAGTTCCCCCTCAACCAACCCGTGACCGGCATGTGGCTGACCACCATTCTGACCCTGCTGCCCCTGCCCGCTAAAGGTGGGCTGACCCTGTTGTTGCTGTTGCTGCGACTGCTGTTGCACCTGGGTCTGGCCAAGCTGGATCCCCTGCCCTGCCAGCATGTCACGCAGCCGGGGCATCGCCTGCTCCAGCATCTCGCGAGTCTGTCCATGTTGTACCACGAAATGGACGTTGGCCTGGCTGTCGGCTCCAATCTGGATCTGGATCTTCATCTTGCCAAGGCCGAGGGGGTCGAGCTGAATTTCCGCCTGTTGCAGTTTTTCGGCCAGCATCACATTGACCTTCTGGTGCAATTCGGCAGGCGCCTCCTGACTGGCCAATTTCAAATGGGGTAAATTCTGCGGTTCACGGCGCAGCGCAGCCTCAGCGGCGGGCGCTCGGCTATCGGCCACCTGTGGCTGATTCTGGCTGTTCTGACCATGCTGCACAGTCTGGCTCTGGCTGCTCTCGCTACTCGATGTGGCTGCAACCAGACTCTTCTCCGCCTCACCCGCCTTCGGTTTCACCTCCAGTTGCACCGCTTTGCGCACCTCGTCGGTGCCTGTCACTTCCATCTGCTTGATGCCGGCTGAAATGATCGACAGCGGCGCTTGCGGCCCATGAGATTCGGCCTGCGCCAACACCTGCTGCGGCGCCACCATCACGGGTGCGGCAGCGCTATCGGTCTGAGTCGTCGCATTTGGCGTCACGCTGCCCTGAGCTGCAGCACTTTGCGCCGTCGTCACGGGCGTCGAACCTTGATTGGCGGATGCAGCCGTGGCTGGCTGCTGGCTGCCTTCGGCGGCACTCTTTTCTGCCCCCTTGCCAGCTACCCCACGGCCCTCTGCAGTTGCTGAAGTGGTTGCAGCGCCTGCCTCAGGCTGCTTGAGCCCCTCGCTGAATGCCTTGAGTGCCGCCCCCTGAGTCGCGGCTTGCGCCACCTGCCCCTTGTTAGTCACGGCATTGCTGGCTGCGGGATCGGCTTTGCTATCGTCCCCCTCTTTAGCTGCGAGTGACGCAGCGGGTTTGGTGGTACTGGCCGACTCATCGACCGGTAGCACCTTGGCCAGCTGGGCCATCCGCTCCGCCCCTGTGAGGGGTTTGGTATGCTTGCCATCTGCCCCGAGGGTTTCGCCCTTGGCAGAGGCTTTCTCCCCAGACCGCTCATCCGGGGCAATCGCAACCTCTTCTCCCTCGGAGGAGATGAGAGCAGAGGGCTGTACGGCAGAAGAGGCATCGCCCGGCGCCACCACTCGCGGCGCAGAGGGTGATACCGTGGTTTCCAGAGTCGATTTGGCACTTGCCGCCAGCGGCGACTGTGTCTCGCGCTGAACGCCAGCAAGCTGTTGGGCAATCCTGGCAGCGGCAGGGGGCTGCCCGCTTTCATCAAGCGCAATCCCCTCCAACTCACCCTCTTGCGGCAACGGATTGCCGTCTACCGCAGCGACGCTCTGTTGGGCCGCCACCGCCAGCTGGGGTGCCACTAGCGAGGTGTCGAGCTTGAGGGAGTCTTGCAGGCGCAGCAAAAAGTCGGTGGCGGGAACCTCTTCCACCTTGTTGTCGGCGTCAGGATCCTGCGCCTTGCCGGTCTCTTCTTTGGTAGAGGCGCTCTCGGTCGCCAAAGATTTGGCTGATCGGACAGGATTACCGACCTGAGTGGCCTCGGCGGCGCCCTGTTCGCTGTTCTGGGCCTTGGCAATCAGGGTGGCGAAATCTCCCTTGCTGTCGCTGCCTGCTCCCCCATCGATGCTTTTGCTCTCGACGGAACCGCTCAGAGGCGCTTTGTCCAACCCGTTGGCCGGAGCCGAAGGCGTTTGTGTCAACAGTGTCTGCATCATGATGGGATCCCTGAATTCTGGTGGCCCCCAAAGAGATGGCCGCCGACAATGCCCAGACAAAGCAAGTTACAGGCCAGATTGATGAAAGCGCCGCAACATGGCGTATTCATCCAGCATCTTCTGCTCCTGACGCAGGGCTTTCTGCAGCTCGCGGCTCGCCTGCTTCTCCAGCAATAGCTCTACTGCCTTGCGTCGTTGCTGGGCCGCCAGCCACTCTTCACGACGTAGCTCCAGAGCCTGACGCACCTGCAACACCCCTTCGTACTGCTGGGTCGCTGCCTGTTCGAGCTTGTTGATAAAGGCGTGGTACTGGCTGTTTTGCTGGGGCGAAATCCCCTGCAGGCCGCGATCGGTCCACTGCTGGTGATAGATCTGGCGGTACTGGTTGAGGGCATTTTGCTGATCCATGAACAGCTTGAGATCCTGCTGCGCCTTCGCCAGCGCCAGCGCACACTGCTGCTCAGCCTCCACCAGCCGATCGGCCAACAATAGCAACCCTTTACTCATCGTCGACCTCTCTGTTACCGACCATCATCAGCGCATCAATGGCATCGCCACCATCTGCAAGGCTTGCAGGCCATCATCGTAGTGAATGACCTCGCGCATCCCTTGCTGCAAGAACTGATCCAGGTAGGGTTTTTGAATGATGGCGCGGTCGATGCGCGGATCGGAACCCTGACTGTAAGCACCGATGGTGATGAGATCCCGGTTCTGCTGATAGAGGGAGTAAAACTGCTTGAGGGTACGCGCCAGATCCATATGCTCCGGCGAGGTCACCATGGGCATGACCCGACTGATGGACTTCTCGATGTCGATGGCCGGATAGTGGCCCGCATCGGCCAGCTCGCGCGACAACACTATGTGGCCATCGAGGATCGCCCGCGCCGCGTCGGCGATGGGATCTTGCAGGTCATCCCCCTCGGTCAGTACGGTGAAGAAGGCGGTGATGGAACCCTGGCCGTCACTGCCGTTACCGGCCCGCTCCACCAGCGCCGGCAATTTGGCAAAGACCGAGGGCGGATAGCCCTTGGTCGCCGGCGGCTCGCCCACGGCCAGCGCAATCTCGCGCTGGGCCTGGGCGTAACGGGTCAGTGAATCCATCAAGAGCAGCACGTTGAGCCCCTGATCGCGGAAATACTCGGCAATGGCCAGCGCCGTCTCGCATCCCTTGAGCCGCATCAGCGGCGAGGCATCGGCGGGAGCCGCCACCACCACGGAGCGGGCACGCCCCTCCTCGCCCAGGATCTCCTCGATGAACTCCTTCACCTCACGGCCCCGTTCGCCGATAAGCCCTACCACCACCACATCGGCTACCGAGCCGCGGGTCATCATGCCGAGCAGCACGGATTTACCGACACCGGAGCCGGCAAACAGCCCCATCCGCTGGCCCTGACCGACTGTCAGCACCGCGTTGATGGCGCGCACCCCGACATCCATCGGCTGATGGATCGGACGACGAGAGAGCGGGTTGATGCGGTGCTGGGCAAACTGCACGGTCTGGGAGGAGAGAATGGGGCCGAGGCCATCCAACGGCTGGCCGATACCGTCGATCACCCGACCAAGCAGGTTCATGCCGACCGGAATGCCATGCTCTTCGGTGATGGGCACCACCCGGGCACCAGGAATCACCCCCTTGAGCTGTTCGCTCGGCATCAGATACAAGCGATCGCCAGAGAAGCCGACCACTTCAGCCTCCAGCGTCCCATCAAGGGTATCGATACGACAAAGCGCACCGATGGCAGCGCGGCAGCCGATGGCTTCGAGGGTCAGCCCCACCACCCGGGTCAATTTGCCGGCAACCGGCGGTTTGGGGGCGTTGTCACGTACCTTGTACCCTTGCAACCGGTTCAGTAGCGAGCCGCTCATCGAGCCTCCTGAGAGCTAAAAAGTGCAGCCGGACGGCAAGGTCCGGCATCGGTTATGGGCGTAAGTCCGGCGAAGCTGGGTTTTGCGACGCATTGTCCCGCAAGAAGTTGCGCAGCAGCTGATCGATGCGCCCGGAGAGGGTCAGATCGATGCTGGAAAGCTCGGTCGCCAGTTGCAGATCGCCGGGCGAGAGGGTGGGATCGCTCTGCAATCGCCAGTGGCGCTTGGCGCACTCTTCGGCGCCAAATGCCTGCTCGATGCGGGCGATATCGTCGGGGTGCAACATCAGGGTCACCCCCTGCTCGGCGGCAGGCAGCAAGGCCAGCCCCTCTTTAAGCGCCTCCAGCAGAATGCGGGGCGAGGTCTCTGCTTCATGACGAATAAGCGCGCGGGCCAGTTGCAACACCAGCGCGACCAACTGCTGCTCCACCGCCAGATCCAGCTCGTTGAGCGGATTGGCAAGGCGGGCGGCGAGCCCCTGCCAATGGGCGATCTCCTGCTCCACCAGCTCGCGACCCATGGCCAGCCCCTCTTCGCGTCCCTGCTCGAGACCAGCGGAATGGCCCTGTTGCAACCCTTCCAGCTTGCCCTCTTCAAGCCCCTTGGCAAAACCGGCCTCACGCCCCTCAGCCATCCCCTCTTCCCAGGCGGCCTGGCGGATCGCTTCGAGCTCTTCGGCGGTGATGCTGGGGGTCGGCTCCTGTTCGGGTTCCGGCTCGATGACCTCTTCTTCCTGCTGATACCAGTCAGGGGCCAAGCCGAGAGCGTTGGTCTCGACCTCGGCCTCGACCTCCATCTCGGGCCAGCCCCAGGTCTCAACCCTGGCGTCATCGCCATCGGGGCGCACATAACCACGCAGTTTGTTATTCATGCTTTACGCGGCTCCTCGCCACAGCCTGATACGAGTTTGGCATCGCGCTTCTGTTTATGAGCCATGGCTTAGAGGAACTCCTCGCCGCCACCGGCACCCAGCATGATCTCGCCGGCATCCGCCAGACGGCGGGCGATCGAGAGGATCTCTTTCTGGGCCGCCTCCACTTCGGAGACCCGGATCGGCCCCATGGCCTCCAGATCGTCCGCCAGCATTTCGGCCGCCCGTTTGGACATATTCTTGAAGATCTTCTCGCGCATCTGATCATCGGAGCCCTTGAGGGCACGTTGCAGCAGATCGCCCGGCACTTCCCGCAGCATGGTCTGGATGCCGCGGTCGTCCACATCGATAAGGTTCTCGAATACGAACATCAAATCCTGGATTTGCTGGCTCATCTCTTCGTCCGAATCGCGGATGGAGTCCATCAGCTGGCCTTCGATGTTGGTATCCAGATAGTTCATGATGTTGGCGGCTGCCTTCAGGCCACCCATCTTGGCTGCCTGGGCACCGGCCGCACCGGCGAACTGTTTCTCCATGATGTCGTTCAACTCTTGCAGTGCCGCCGGTTGCACCTCTTCGAGGTTGGCGATCCGCATCACCAAATCGAGGCGCACCTGCTCCGGGAACTGGCTCAGGATCTCGGCAGATTGCTCCGGCTCCAGATAGGAGAGCACGATAGTCTGGATCTGCGGGTGTTCGTTCTGGATGATGCTGGCCACCTGACGGGCATCCATCCACTTGAGTGAATCGAGGCCACGGGCACCGGAACCGAGGATGATCTGATCCACCAGATTGCTCGCCTTGTCCTCGCCAAGGGCCGCTACCAAGGCCTTGCGCACGAAATCTTCACTGCCGATACCGATGTTGGTGTACTTCTGGATATCGTCGATGAATTGACGGTGCACCGCCGCCACCCGATCGTGACTGAAGTCGGACATGGAGGCCATCGACATACCGAGCCGCTGCACCTGCTTGGGCTCGAGGTGGCGAAAGATCTGGGCGGCATCCTCTTCATTGAGGCTCAGCATCAATACCGCCGCCATCTCCATCCCGGACATCTGATCGAGGATCTGACGCTGACTATCGGTGATGTCATTGCCGGTGACTTGACTCTTCTTTTCTTCAGACATCTTTATTCGTTACCCATTCTTTAATGACCTGAGCGGCCAGATCCGGCTCGTTCGCCACCAGCGCACGTACCGCCTTGAGCAAGTCTTCATCGCGGTGCAGATCAGGCAGCTTGAGCTGGCCATCGCGTACACCAAATACCTGATCGTTCTCTACCTGGGCAGACAGCAGACTCAACTCGTCGTCGCCACCCAGTACGGTGTGGTTGTCGAAATCCACTTCCCCTTCCGGTTTGGCATCCGGGTAGAGCAGTCGCTTGAGCATGGGGCGAACCACTGTGACGATCAAGACGATGATCACCAGTACCGAGGCGGCAATCCGCACCGCACGCCAGAACCAGGGCTGGTCATAGATGGGCAGATCGGCGACGGTTTCCAGCTCGGGTCGGTTGAACGGTATGGCGACCACCTCAAGGGTATCACCACGGGTCACATCAAAACCAAGGCCGCCGCTCAGCAAACGGCGCAATGTATCGAGCTCTGCCTGGCTGCGCGCCTCACGGGTCACCGCCCCATCGGCGCCGGGCACCGCCTTGTAATCTACGGCAACCGAGACGGTCATGCGGCGAATGCCCCCCATCTGGCGACGGGTATGGCTGACAGTGGTATCCAGCTCGAAGTTGCGGGTCGCCTCTTTGCGGGAGCGGCCCGAAGCGGCAGCGCTGGCACCATCACCACCAGTCGCCTGCTCGGGAATATTGGAGGCGGCCGGGGGCTGGTTCGAGAGGGCGCCGGGCACCCCACCATTGCTGCCACTGGCGCTGTTCTCTTCCATGGTCATTTCGGAGCGCACCGCAGGCAGGTCGGGGTTGTAAGTCTTGCGGGTCTGCTCCTGCTGGGAGAAATCGAGGGAGAGATCCACTTCCGCCGTATAGTTGTCGGCACCCAGCACCGGGATCAGGATGGCGTCAATTTTTTGTTTATACTCCAGCTCCTGCTTCTGCTGCATGGCAAACTCTTTGCGAGTCTGGGCAGAGAGCGGGTCTTGCGAGCCGGAGTTGAGCAGTCGACCGTTCTGGTCGGTGACGGTCACCCGGGTCGGCTCGAGGCCATGCACGGCGGAGGCGACCATGTCGACGATGGAGTCCACCTCCCCCTGCCCCAGCGCCGCCCCTTTCAGGTTGAGCACCACGGTGGCGCTGGGTTTGCGTTCGTTGCGGGCAAACACGTTGTCTTTCGGAATAGCCAGCAGCACCTGGGCCTTGGCCACATTCTGGAACTGCTCGATGGCGCTCGCCAGCTGGCGCTCGCGGCTCAGCTTCAGACGCTCACTCTCCATCCGCTGGCTAACCCCGAAACTGGAATCTTTCAGCAGGATATCTTCACCACCAATGCTGGTATCGGCTGCGTTGGCAAGGCCGGCACGGGTCAACGCCAGCTGGATAGTGGGGTACTTTTCGGCGCTGACCAGCACGCTCTTGCCATCCACCTCATAGGAAATCTTCTGCTGATCGAGGAAATCGAGGGTCTTGACCAGCTCCTGAGTGGTGTAAGTGCCGAGGGGACGCATGTCCGGCTCCTTGCCCCACAGCAGGATAAACACCGCAATGGCCAGACAGATGGCAAGACCCAGGATCAGGGTGATTTGCCTCAGTACATCGGTATTGGACAAAAAGCCCAGTGCCGAGCTCTTCTGCTCGTTGGCATCGAGGGCGGCGGTGCCCTCATCGTTTATCAGCAGATCGCCATTTTGGTCATTCGCCACGATTTATGTCCTTATTGCTGACATGTCATGATGCACGGTCATCGCTTAGACCGGCATATTCATGATGGTCTTGTAGGCATCGACCATCTTGTTACGCACCTGTACTGTGGCTTCAAAGGCGATGGAGGATTTTTGGCCTGCGATCATCACCTCAGCCAGATCCACCGACTTGTCGCCCATATCGAAACGGGTGCGCAGATCATTGGCAGCGCCCTGCAACTCGTTGACGTTACCGAGCGCCTGCTGCAACAGCAGGCCAAAATCAGAGGTCACCTGACGGCCAGGCTGTGGCAGCGGGGTTGCACCGGCCTCTACCTTGAGTGCCTGCATCTCTTGCATCAGGCTGCTTGCACTTATTTCCATTTTCAGTCCCCAGACAAATCATTGACGCTGACAGACCAAAGCAATAAAAGTGCCAATTAGGTAAAAACGGCTTCAAGCCGCAGAAATGGAGGGGAAAATAGGTGATGAGAGGAAGCGGCGCTGCACGCGCGACACGGTCCCTTAACCGGCCACACTGTAAACCCTGATGTTTGCCGAGCCACCTGAACAGTAGTTCGTTGTGAAGATTGACCACTCGACGCACTACCAGTCAGAGCAGGATGATGCGTACAGAGCCGTCTATCCGGCTCTGTACGCTTGCGGGCTGATGTGTTCCGGGTGCCCCAGTCAAAGCTGACATTGGGCACCGCCGTTATGGTGCAGGGGTATTCCCCCTGGCGGCCAGCGCCTCGTCCACCTGCTGATCCCGCTGCCCGGTCATGCCGGCGTGGCGGGCAATCAGATGGTAGGTGGCGGGCACCACCAGCAGGGTAACCAGGGTCGCCAGGGACAGACCGAAGAAGACCACGGTACCCACCGCCATCCGGCTCTCGTAGCCCGCCCCCATGGAGAGCATCAGCGGCACCGCACCGATAATGGCGGTGAGCGAGGTCATCAGGATCGGGCGCAGACGGCGCACCGAGCCTGCGATGATCGCCTCCTCGAACCCTTCCCCGCGCTGGCGCAGCTGGTTGATGAACTCGACGATCAGGATGCCGTTCTTGGTCACCATGCCGATCAGCATGATCATGCCGATCTGGCTGTAGATGCTCATCTCCTGCCCTGTCAGCCAGAGGCCAAGCAGGCCGCCGAAGATGCCGAGCGGCACCGTCATCATCACCACGGTCGGGGTGAGGGTGCTCTCGAACTGGGCCACCAGCACCAGATAGACCACCAGCAGGGCGAGGCCAAAGACCATCGCCATCTCCCCCTGATTGTCGCGGTAATCCTTGGAGTCACCGGCGTAATCGACCGTCATGCCGCTCGGCAGATGCTCGTTGGCCCAGCCGTCGAGGAAGTCGAGCGCCTCGCCCAGAGTGTGATCCGGTGCCACGTCGGCGGTCAGGGTCACCGCCTTCTGGCGCTGGTAGTGGTTGAGGCGGTTGGCGGTCGCCACCTGCTTGACCGTCGCCAGCGTCGAGAGGCTCACCATCTCGCCATTGGCCGCCTTCAGGTAGATGCGACCGAGATCGGAGATGCCGTTGAACTCCTTCTGGTTGGCGCGCAGGTAGACGTCATACTCCTCGCCCCTGTCCACATAGGTGGTCTTGCTCACCCCACCCAGCATCGCCTGCAGGGTGCTGGCAACGGTGGAAACCGGAATGCCGAGCTGGCTGGCGCTGTCGCGCGAGACGGTCACCTGCAGCTCCGGGGTCTTCTCGGCGTAGTCGAGATCCGGGCTTATCATCAGGCCGCTGGCCTGCGCCGCTTTTTGCAGTTCCAGCCCTTGCTGGTAGAGCTCGGCATAGTCGTTGCCTTGCAACACGAACTGCACCGCAGCGGTGGAGCCACCCCGGAAGCCCGGCTGGAAGGTGCGGATCATCACGTCGGGGATACCGGCGAGCTTGGCACCCAGCGAGCGGGAGAACTGGGTGGCGGTGATATCGCGCTCGGCCCAGTCGGTGAGCTGGATGATCACCATGCCGGTCTGATCACCACCGCGGCCAAAGGCGGGGGTGCTGAAGCTCATCGCCTTGACCACCCCCTTGCCCAGCATCGGCATGATGGCCGACTCCACCTGCTGCATGTTGCGCTTCATCCGCTCGATGCTGGTCCCCTCCGCCCCCTTGACGAAGACGAAGACCACGCCGCGATCCTCGGTCGGGGTGAGGCTGCTCGGCAGCTGGGTAAAGAGGGCGCCGATACCGGCCAGACAAAGCAGCAGCGCCAGCGGCGTCCAGCGCGAGCGGCGCAGCAGCCCCTGCAACAGACGGCGATAGTGCCCCTCCACCCAGCCAAGCCCGCGATCGAGAGCCGCCGTCAGCCGGTTCGGCTTGTCGAGCGGGCGCATCAGCCAGGAGCCCATGGCCGGCGTGAGGGTCAGCGCCACCAGCGAGGAGCAGAGCACTGCGAGCGAAAGCAGAATGGCAAACTCGGTAAAGAGTCGGCCCACCATGCCATCCATAAAAGCGATGGGGATAAAGACCATCACCAGCACCGCGGTGGTGGCGATGACCGCAAAGCCTACCTCGCGGGTGCCGTGCCAGGCCGCCAGCAGGGGCGGTTCACCCCGTTGCAGATGGTGGTGAATGTTCTCCACCACCACGATGGCGTCATCCACCACCAGACCGATGGCGAGAATAAGGGCCAGCAGGGTGATGAGGTTGATGGAAAAACCGAGATACCAGGCGCCGATAAAGGCGGAAATCAGCGACACGGGCACCGTGATGGCCGGAATAAGAGTGGTACGCCCCTGGCCGAGGAACAGATAGAGCACAGCTACGACCAGCACGGCGCAGATGGCCAGGGTTTCATATACCTCGTCGATGGCCTGCTTGATAAAGATGGTGGAGTCGTAATCGACCTCCAGCTTGGCCCCCTCGGGCAGGAAGCGCTGCATCTCCACCAGCTTCTTCTCCACCCCCTGTGCCACCGCCAGCGGGTTGGCGGTGGACTGGGCGACGATGCCGATACCCAGACTCTCGCGGCCATTGCGCTGGTAGGCGCTGTCTTCGTTCTTGGCCCCCACCTCCACATCGGCGATGTCGGAGAGATAGACGCTCTGGCCGTTGGCGGCGGTGCGCACCTGCAACTGCTGGAAATCTTCAGCGGTGTGGTAGAGCCGGGCAATCTGCACCGACATGGTCATGGAGTTGTTGCGGATCTCGCCGCCCGGCAGCTCGATGTTCTCGCGCTTGAGGGCATCCTGCACATCCGCCACCGTCACGCCGCGCGCCGCCATATCGGCCGGGCGCAGCCGCACATACATCACCTGGGTGAGATCGCCGGAGAGCTCCACTTCGCTCACCCCGTCCACCAGACTCAGGGGGTCGACCAGCACCCGGTTGGCGTAATCGGTCATGGCGGTGCGATCCATCTGGCTGCTGCTGAAGTTGAGCCAGACCGCCACATCGCCGCTGCCACTATCCTTGGTCACCAGCGGATCGTCGGCATCCTCCGGCAGTTTGCGCTTGGCGCGGGTCAGGGCATCGCGCACATCGGAGACCCCCTCCACCATGTTCCAGCCGAGCTTGAACTCCACCGTGATCATCGAGCGCCCCTTGCGGGTCACCGAGTTGATGTTCTTGATGCCGCTGATGCCGGAGAGCTGATCCTCGATGGGTTTGGTGACCTGAGTCTCCATCACCGCCGGGGCGGCCCCCTCATAGCTGGTGGTGATAGTGACCGACGGAGTCTGCACATCGGGCATCTCCCGCACCGTCAACTTGCTGAAGGCGACCAGACCGAACACGGTGAGCAGGGCGCTGAGCACCACCGCCACCAGCGGGCGGCGTACTGAGATATCGGAGAGCCACATCAGCCGTTTACCTCCGCCAGATCGTGAACCTTGGCGCCATCACGCAGATTGACCAACCCCTCAACCACGATGCGATCGCCGACTTTGAGCCCTTCGGTGACCCAGACCGTCTCCCCTTCGGTCTCGCCGAGCACCACCGGCACCCGCTTGACCCGGCCATCGGCCTCGAGGCGATAGACGAAGCGCTGTTCGCCGGCGTACTCCACCGACTGGGCTGGAATAAGGGTGAGCTGGCGGGAGGGGAGCGAGAGCTCGACGTTGAGCAGCATGCCCGGGCGCAGCTGGCCATTGTGATTGGGCAGCTCGACCCGCGCCTTGATGTTCTGGGTCTCGTTGGAGATGCGGCTGTCGAGGGTGGTGAGGGTGCCGTTGAAGTGCTGATCCGGCCAGGCAGCGCTGGTCGCCGTTACCGCCATGCCGGGGCGCAGCAGGGCGAGGTAGCGCTCCGGCACTGCCAGATCGAGGCGCAGGGTGTCGATATCGTCGAGGTGCAGCAGAGTATCGCCGCTATTGACCAGCGCCCCTTCACTCAGATCAATCAGGCTGACGGTACCGGCAAACGGCGCCTGCAAGTTACGCAGGGAGAGCTCGTAGCGGGCAGCATCGACCCGCGCCTGCACCTGATCGACGGTGGCCTCCTGCCCCTCCAGCACCGACTGGGTGACGGCGCCACGGGCGACCAGCTTGCGCATCTCGTTAAGCTTGCGGTGCTCGTCGCGCAGGCTGGCGCTCTGCTCGGCCAGCTCGGCGCGCTGCTTGCCGTTGTCGAGGGCGATCAGGGTCTCCCCTTTGGCGACGCCCTGCCCGGACTTCACGGCGATGGTGACGATGCGGCCGGTCACCTCGGGGCTGATAACGACGGAGCGGTTGGCCTCCAGCTTGCCCACCAGTTTGAGGGTCGGCTCGGCCAGACTCTGCTTGACGGTCTGGGTACGAATATTGATCTCGCGGGTCGGGGCCTTGGCTGCCGGTTGAAAGTGACCAACCATCCACCAGATGGCAGCCACCAGAGAGAGCAGGCCGAGGCCCAGCCAGATACGCATTTTCATCGAGCAATCCATGAAGAGTTGAGAGAGGGAAATCTGATTGGGGGCCATTTTAGCCCCAGACTATGCCGTGACTATGTATAAATGTGACAAAACGTAACAGGCGTAGCGCGAGATCACCGAGTTTTAGGTAGGGCAGCTTGTTTCACACCACGTCACATACAGCAACAACCATTTTCTGCACCACCTACGGTGACGAGGCCAAGCGTACAGAGTAAGCTGGGCTCTCCACCTTTTTCAGGAGTCACTTCGTGCCACGAAAACCCCGCGTAGGGCTCGCTCTGGGGAGCGGTGCCGCCAGAGGATGGGCCCATATTGGCGTCATCCGCGCTCTTGAACGGCTCGGCATCAAGCCCGATCTCATCGCCGGTTGCTCTATCGGCAGCTTTGTCGGCGCAGCCTACGCCTCTGGCGAGCTGGATCGGCTGGAGAGATGGGTGCGCGGCTTTACCCGCCTGCAGGTAGTGAGCCTGCTCGACCCTACCCTCTCCGGCGGCCTGTTTCGCGGCGAGAAGGTCTTTGGCATCGCAGCCAGCCATCTTGGCACACCGGAGATGGAGAGCCTGCCTATCCCCTTCGCCTGTGTCGCCACCGAGCTCGATACCGGCCGCGAGATCTGGTTGCAACAGGGGTCACTGCGCCAGTCGGTGCGAGCCTCCTGCGGCATGCCGGGGATCCTCACCCCGACCCGGGTCAACGACCGCTGGCTGGTGGATGGTGCCGTGGTCAATCCGGTGCCCATCTCGCTGGCGCGCGCCATGGGGGCCGAGGTGGTGATCGCGGTCAACCTCAACACCGATATGCACCAACCCTGGACCGACGAGCCGGATCAACCCGGCAGTGGCGGCCTGCTCAGCCAGTGGCTCAATCGCGGTGAATCCGCGCCAGCCACCCCAGGTCTGTGGAGCGTGATGAGTGGCTCCATCAACATCATGCAGGAGCGCATCACCCGCGCTCGGATGGCCGGTGACCCGCCGGAAATCCAGCTCTGTCCGCGCCTTGGCAGCTTCTCCATCATGGATTTTCATCGCGCCAACGATGCCATCAATGAAGGGGAGGCCTGTGTTGAACGCAACCTCGATCAGCTCAAGGATGAACTGGGCCGCCTCGGGGTGATCTAACCCACAGCAACCATCGCCAAAACAAAAAAGAGTGCCTTGCGGCTAATGCCAGCCAGTTAAGCCTGACTGGCATTGTTTTTATTGGCTTTTTGCACCGCATATTTTTGTGGTCCTGCCTTCACACTGCGGGGGTAACGCCGCGCCCTTCGCTCCGGCAAGACAAACTGCCCCGCCTGCTTATCCAGCTCCACCACCCGCTTCGGGATACTCGATTTCCACACATCAGAAGGATCGGTCAATGGATCCCATATTTCTCTCCATACAAATCACCTCTTGACGAGCAAACCTCCAAAGTAAGTCATAAAACCATCATAAAAGTGTCACCTTGTCATATTTCTGTCATTTACCACTGATTAAATGCGCGGGTCATCAACAACCCAAGACGGAATGACCGTCTCAAGAGGCTTTATGCAACAGAGTGACTCCCAACAGCAGCAGTCAGCGACCCGCGCCCTGTTCAACTGGATGAGTGTCATCGCCCTGGTTTACCTGATCCTGGTAGCCGTCGGCGCAGTCTCCCACGGTTTCAAAGGTTTCTCCGGCGGCGCCGAGGGCGCAGCCCAGATCTTCGCGTTTGCCAACAACCCCTTCGTCGCCCTGCTGCTCGGCATCCTGGCGACCGCGCTGGTGCAATCCTCCAGCACTGTCACCTCGGTGATCGTCGGTCTGGTTGCCGGCGGCCTGCCCATCGGCATGGCCATCCCCATGGTCATGGGCGCCAACCTCGGCACCACCATCACCAACACCATCGTTTCGCTGGGCCATGTCCGCGACCGCACCGAGTTTCGCCGCGCCTTCGCCGCCGCCACCGTACACGACTTCTTCAACCTGCTGGCCGTGGTCATCTTCCTGCCGCTGGAGCTGATGTTCGGTCTGCTGCAACATAGCGCCGAATGGCTGGCCAACATGCTGGTGGGCTCTGCCAACATGTCGATGAAGGGCATGGATTTCATGAAGCCGCTGACCGCACCGGCCCAGCAGCTGATCGACAGCGCCGTCGCCTTCCTGCCGGGCAAGGGTGCCGCCATCGCCACCATCGTCATCGGTATCCTGCTGATCCTGGCCTGCGTCACTTATCTGGGCAAAGTGCTGCAGAAGGTGCTGGTTGGCCGCGCCAAAGAGGTGCTGCACAAGGCGCTAGGCCGTGGCCCGCTGAGCGGCATCACCTCCGGTGCGCTGGTGACCATCATGGTGCAATCCTCCTCCACCACCACCAGCCTGATGATCCCGCTGGCCGGCGGCGGCGTGTTCAGCACTCGCCAGCTCTACCCCTTCACTCTGGGCGCCAATATCGGTACCACCATCACCGCCCTGCTGGCTGCCACCGCCATCAGCGGAGCCGGTGCCCAGCTGGCCCTGACCATTGCGCTGGTCCACGTGTTGTTCAACGTCTTCGCCGTGGTGTTCATCTATGGCCTGCCGTTCCTGCGTGACCTGCCGGTGCGCGCCGCCGAGGGCTTGGCCCGGGTAGGGAGCGAGAACAAGCTGCTGGCACTTGGCTATGTGGCGGGTCTCTTCTTCGCCCTGCCAGCTCTGATGATGGTGGCCGCCAAGTAAGCGCTGCCGCCATAAAAAGGGGCGAGTCACCGACTCGCCCCTTTTTGCCTCTGCGCTACCCTGCTTTGCCTGCCCGCTCACATCCTCCCGCCCTGTGGCTCGCCATCAGGGGCGGTGCACGATAAGATGGCCCCTCATTGCACTCTTTGTCTTTCTTGGAATAGGAAAACCGATGAAATTCATACTGATCGCGCTGCTGGTTGCCGGTGTCGCCTACTACTTCTACTCCAGCAGCAATAACAAGAAGCTGGCCGAAGATAATGTTCGCAAGGGGGCCGAGTTCCTCGCCAGCAACAAGGAGAAACCGCTGGTGACCACCACCGCCTCCGGCCTGCAGTACGAAGTGCTGACTCCGGGCTCCGGCACGGTTCACCCCACCGCCACCAGCAAGGTGAAGGTGCACTACGAGGGCAAGCTGCTGGACGGTACCGTCTTTGACAGCTCGGTCGCCCGTGGCGAGCCCATCGAGTTTGGCCTCAATCAGGTGATCAAGGGGTGGACTGAAGGGGTACAGCTGATGGTGGAAGGGGAGAAGACCCGTTTCTACATCCCCGCCAACCTCGCCTACGGCGACCGCGCTGCCGGCAAAATTCCGCCGGGATCCGTGCTGATCTTTGATGTTGAGCTGCTGGGTATCAAATAATCCCATGTGGTGAAATCCCACTGAGCTCCCGAGCTGATCTTTGATGTGGGGCTGCCGGGTATCAAGTAAACCGCAACTCGCAGAGGGCCGAGCACCAGTCGGCCCTCTCTGTTCGGGATTACCCCTGGTCATAAGCGACCATAAAAAACCGCCCTCGGGCGGTTTTTGCAATCAGTCAGAACCAATTCGCTTAGATGGACTGCTCTTCGCCGCCCAGAGCGGCAAACAGCGCCGGGATGAACTGGGCCAGCTCGGCGGTCACCAGCGCGAAGTCGGCATCCAGACGGGCAGCCGGATCTTCGCTGGTCACGTCGTCGTTCTGCTCGCGTAGCTCTTCGCTGAACTTCAGGCGCTTGATGGAGAGATCATCCCCTAGCACGAAGCTGACGGTCTCGCCCCAGTTGAGGGCCAGCTTGGTCACCAGCTTGTCGTTGGCCAGGTGGTTCTTGATCTCGTCGGTCATCAGGTCCTGCTGCTTGCAGCGGATGATGCCACCGTGCTCCATGGCACTGCGCAGCTCGGCTTCGTCTTCCAGAGTGAAGGAAGCAGGCAGGTTGCCCTCGTTCAGCCACTCGGTCATGGTGATCTCGGGCGGGTTCTTGAGGGCCACCGGCACCACCGGCAGGGTGCCGATGGATTTGCGCAGCAGGGCCAGCAGGTCGTCCGCCTTCTTGGCGGAGCCCGCGTCCACCACCATCAGGTTGTCGGCCGGATTGATCCAGGCGAAGGTCTGGCTGGTACGGCTGAAGGCGCGCGGCAGCAGGGTATGGAGGATCTCCTCTTTCAGCGCTTCCTTCTCTTTCTTCTTGAGGGCGCGGCCCTGCTCGAACTCGATCGCCTCTACTTTCTCCGCCAGCATCTCCTTGACCACGGTACCGGGCAGCATCTTCTCCTCCTTGCGGGCGCAGATGAGGATATGGCCGGAGGCGCTGTGGGTCAGGGTTGAGCCGAATTTGCCAAGGGGCTTGACCCACCCGAAACGGGAGATGTCCTGACTGCCGCAAGGGGTGAAGGCACAGGCCTCCAGCTGGGTTTCCAGCTGATCCACGGTCAGGTCGAAGGGGCGGGTAAAGCGATAAATCTGCAGGTTTTTAAACCACATGGCGTCCTCGGTTTCGATAGATTGTCCGGCGGGCATTGTACTAGAGAGGCGCTTTGTGATCAGCCAATCATTCTCGCTAAATAAAGGGCGATCGACTTCACAGGGCGCCATCTCGGTTACCGGAACTGTCATCAAGTTCCCCTAGACTGCGAAGGTAAAGTTGTTAACAAGGATGAAGTTATGTTGCGACCCAGTCGCCCCGAAGACATGGACGAGATCGTCGAAATCTGGTTGCTGGCCTCCCTGCAGGCCCACGATTTCGTCGATGCTTCCTGCTGGTGGCAAGCTCAAGAGGATCTGCGTACCCGCTACCTCGAGCGCGCCACTATTTGGGTATTCGAGGAGCGCGGCGACCTGCTCGGGTTCATGGCGCTGGTGGACAACTACCTCGCCGCACTGTTCGTGCGCCCTGACCGACAGGGACGGGGCGTCGGCCACGCCCTGCTGCAGGAGGCCAAGCGTCAGGGGGCGTCGCTCCACGCCAGAGTCTTCGTGGAAAACTCTCAGGCGGTGCGCTTCTACCGCCGCCACGGCTTCGTCATCGAGGCAGAGGAGTCCGATCCCCTCACCGGCCACCCCCAGTACAAGATGTGCTGCGAACCCGCATGAACTGACGGCAGCCCCCTGTTTTACTTGAAAAAAGCACGGGGCATCCTCATCTTGTCACCATCGGGTGCCACCGGCACCGTCCCAGGATCCGGGTTGCTTTCTCATGAAAATCCTCCATACCGCCGACTGGCATCTTGGCCATCAACTCCATGGTCATGACCGCCGTTTTGAACATGATGCCTTTCTCGACTGGCTGAGCGACACCCTCAAGGCGCGCGAGATCGACGCCCTGCTGGTGGCGGGCGATCTGTTCGATACCGCCAATCCGCCCGCCAGCGCCTGGCAACAACTCTACCGTTTTCTGGCGCGGCTGCGCGCCGAGCTGCCCCACCTCAACATGGTGCTGATTGGCGGCAACCACGACTCCCCCTCCAAGCTCGATGCCCCCCACGAGCTGCTGCGCGCCTTTGACCTGCATCTGGTGGGCAGCATCAGCCGCGATGGCGATGGCAAACTCGACACCGACCGCCTGCTGGTACCGCTACAAGACCGGGCGGGCAAGATTGCCGCCTGGTGCGCCGCCGTGCCGTTCCTGCGCAGCAGCGACTTGCGGGTGGAGCAGCTGGCAGAGGAGCAAGACAGACTGATCGAAGGGGTACGCCAGATCTACGCCGAGGTGCTGACTGAAGGGCGCGCCCGCTGCGGCGAGGCTCTGCCGCTTATCGCCATGGGCCATGCCTATCTGGCGGCGGGCCAGCTCTCCGAGCTTTCGGAGCGGCGGGTGCTTGGTGGCAACCAGCACGCCCTGCCCGCCGAACTCTTTGTCGGTGCCGACTACACCGCGCTCGGTCACCTCCATCTGGCCCAGAGCCCGGCTGAGGGGGTGCACTACAGCGGCTCGCCGCTGCCGCTTTCGCTCGCCGAAGCCAACTATAACCATCAGGTGCTGGAAGTGACCTTTGCAGAGGGCAAACTGGCCGGGCTGGAGCGGATCCCGGTGCCCCGTGCGGTGGAGATGATCCGCCTGCCCCAGAGCACCCTCGACGAGGCGCTCAACGCCATCACATCGCTCGAGCTGCCTGCAGCGCCACAAGAAGCACAGCCCTTCCTCGAAGTGCGGTTGCTGCTGCCCAAGCCAGAGGCCCGCATCCGCGAGCGGATTCTGGCTGCCATCGCCGACAAACCGGTGCGGCTGGCCCGCATCAGCACCCAGTATCAGGGTTCAGGCGAAGGACTGGCCGATGGTCGCGAACGGCGCAGGCTCGATGAGCTCTCCCCCACCGAGGTGTTTCGCCTCTGCTATCAGCGCCAGTTCGAGGGGGAGCCCGAGGCACAACTGGTCGCCTCGTTTGAAGAGATCCTGGAGCAGGTGAAGGAGTCTAACCAATGAAAATCTTGTCTCTGTCTGGTGAGAATCTGGCCAGTCTGACCGGCACCTTCACCATCGACTTTACCCGCGGGGCACTCGGCGCCGCGGGGCTGTTTGCCATCACCGGCAATACCGGCGCCGGCAAGAGCACATTGCTCGACGCCATTTGTCTCGCCCTCTACGACGAGATGCCGCGCTTTATCGCCAATCGCAAGAACGTGGCCGAAGTGGGCCGCATGGATGACGAGGAGAAGCTCAAGGCCAACGACGTGCGCGGCATCCTCAGCCGCGGTCACGCCAGCGGCTTTGCCGAGGTGCAGTTTCGCGGCTGCGATGGCCGCATCTGGCTGGCCCGCTGGGCGGTACGCCGCGCCCGCAACCGTTCGGAGGGGCGCTTTCAGGCACAGGAGCGCACCCTGACCGATGTCGAGTCGGGTCAGGTTTTCTCCGGCAGCAAGCGGGAGCTGCAGGATCGCATCGACGAGCTGGTGGGTCTCTCCTGGGAGCAGTTCCGCCGCGCGGTGATCCTGCCGCAGGGGGAGTTTGCCGCCTTCCTCAAATCGGACGCCAACGAGCGCTCCGCCCTGCTCGAACGAATGACCGGCACCGAGCTCTATTCTGCCATCTCCATCCAGACCTATGAGCGGGCGCGGGAGGAGCAGCAGAAGCTGGCCGCCATCACTCAACGCCTCGGCGACGTGGCGCTGATGGACGAGGCGACACGCGAGCAGTGGGTAAGCCGGCAGATGAGCCTCGCCACCACTCTCAAGCATGAGCAGCAACAGCAGCAGCTGATGCAGGATCTGCGTGACCTCAACATCCGCATTGCCGCCCAGTTGCAGGGCTGCGCCGAAGGGCAGGCGGCGCTCGATGCCGCCCTGCAGGCCCACGGCGCCGCCGCGCCCGAGCGCGAGGAGTTTGCCCGCGCCGAGCAGGCGCAAGTGGCCCGCGCCGATCACGACGAGCTGGCCCGCCTCACTCTGGAAGTGCAGCAGCAGGAGAAGGTGATCGCCGAGCTGGGACCGGAGCTGGCCAAGCTCGAGGAGCAGACCCAGCAGAGCGCGCTGACCGAACAGCAACTGCTGGCGGAGAAGATCGCCGCCGAGCGGGAATGGGGCGCCCTGCAACCCGAACTCAAGCGGGCACAGGAGCTCGATACCCGTATCCGGGAAAAAGTGCAGCAGTTGCAGAAGATCCAGCAGGAGGGAGCGCAGGAGCGAGAAGTGCAGCTCACCCTCGAGCAGGGTTGGCGCGAGCAGAGCCGACAGGTAGAACTGCTCAAGCAGCAGCACCAGCAGTGGGGGCTCTGGCTCGAAGAGCACAAGGAGCTGGCCCCGGTGGCCCGCCAGTGGCAGCCCCTGCTCACCGCCATGCAGGATTGGGCCGACGATGCCGACAAGCTGCAACAGCTGCTCACCCTGCGGGATCACAAGCTGCGCGCCCTGCAACAGTTGCAGCGCCAGCTGGAGCAAGGCCAGCAGGAGCGCGACTACTGGCAACAGGAGCAGGCGCGGCTACAACAGCAACAAAATGAGTTGCAGGAGCAGCAGTGGGAGAGCCGCCTCGCCAAGGCGCAGGAGCAGTGGCAACAGCAGACCGAGCAACTGGGCCAGCTGCGCCAGCTGCTGGAGCTGGCCGATTATGGCCGCAACCACGGCGAGCAGCATGGCCGCCTGCAGCAGGAGATTGCCCAGCTGGAGCAGGCCCTCGGCAAGCTGGCCACCCTCGGCGAAGATCTGGCCCCCGCCCGCGAGCGGCTCGCCCTGCAGCGGGATGAGGCGCGCCACGCGCTGGAGCAGTCCCGCGCCATCGCCAGCTTCGAGCAGTATCGCCATATCCTGAGCGATGGCTCCCCCTGCCCGCTCTGTGGTGCCGAGGAGCATCCCTACAGCCAGAGCCAGCCGCAGGTGGCGGGGATCCTAGGTCAGCTGGCAGAGAGGGCCCGCAGTCTGGAGCTCGAATGGGAGCGGCTCAACCATCAATACATTCAGTGCGAGAGCGAGCGTCAGGAGCTGGCCCGTCAGCTGGCGGTGCGCCAGCAGCACCTGCCGGAGCTGGAGGCGCGCGCCGAGCAGCTGACCCAGCGCTGGCAACAGCTGGGGGGAGATACCCTGCTGGGCCATCCGCTGCCGCTGCGCCAAAGTCCAATCGAGTGGAACGAGCTGATGAGCACCCTGCTCGGCCGTGGCCAGGCGCTGGAGCAGGGGTTGGCCCACAGCCAGCAGCTGCTGCGTCAGGCCCAGCTCGGTCAGCAACAGTTGCAAGGGGTGCGTCAGCAACTGAGCCAGCTGGGCGCCCAGCACCAGCAGTTTGACCAGCAGTGGCAAGAGGCCGACCGCCAGCGCATCGCGCTGGAAGGGGAAGTGAAGGGGATGGGCGAGCAGGAAGCGACCCTGCGCCAGCGCCTCGAACAGGGTGCCCAGCGCCTCGACGAACAGATGGGCGGCCAACCGTGGCGCCAGTGGCTCGGCAGCCAGCAGTGGCACGAATGGCAACGGGCCTGCGAGGCCTGGCTGCACGGCCAGAGTGAGTGGGAGCGGCTGGCCAGCGAGATCGCCAGCCTGACCCCGGCTCTGAGCGCACAGGAGGCTCGCCTGCAGACCCAGCGCGAACTGCTGCACAAGCTGGAGCGGGACTACAAGGAGCACGACCAGCAGCGGCAGGGACTGCTGACCAGCCGCGCGGCCTGTCTGGGTGGCGAGGAGATCGCACTGGTCGAGAACCGCTGGCAGCAACGACTGCAGCAGCTCGCCAGCGAACTGGAGGCGATGCAACAGAGCGCCCGCGCCCTGCGCGAGCGGCAGACCGAGCTCAGGGCCCGCCTCAGCCATGTGGAGCAGGAGAAGCAGGTGGGCAGCCGCCGCAAACGGGAGGTGCTGGGCCGCTGGGCTGCCCACGCCAGTACCCTCGGCATCGCCGAATATGACCTGCGCCGCCTGCTCGCGATCAGCCCCGATGAGCTCAAGGCGCGCCGTGCCGCCCTGCAAGGGCTGGAGGATGCGGTTGGCGAGGCGCGCACCCGCCTTGCCGAGCGGCAGCGGGCGCTGGCGCTGGAGGAGAGCAAGCGGGAACGCTATCGCGAGCATCACCCCGAGCTGGCTGCCCTGCCGCAGGAGGAGCTGGTGCTACGGCTCACGGCGCTGGAAACCCACTGCCGCGAGCTCGACGAGCAACTGTTCGAGTGCAAGAGCACGCTGGCACAGGCCGAAGCCGCCGCCATCAAGGTGGGCAGCCTGCAGCAGGAGCTCGCCAGCCAGCAGGCGGTGGCCGACCACTGGCAGCATCTGTGCGATCTGATCGGGCAAGCCAACGGCGCCAAGTTCCGCACCTTTGCCCAGAGCCTTACCCTCGAACGCCTGCTGCTGGAGGCCAACGCCCAGCTCGCCGAGCTGTCGCCGCGCTATCGGCTGGAGCGGGTGCCAGGCACCGATCTGGCGCTGCAGGTGGTGGATCTCGATATGGGGGACGAGGTGCGCTCGGTGGACTCCCTCTCCGGCGGCGAGAGCTTTCTGGTGTCGCTGGCTCTGGCACTGGCCCTCTCCAGCCTCTCGTCACGGCAGACCCAGGTCGAGTCGCTGTTTATCGACGAAGGGTTCGGCACCCTGGATCCGGACAGTCTGGATCTGGCGCTTTCCAGCCTCGACTCACTGCAGGCGGCCGGCCGCCAGATCGGGGTCATCTCCCACGTCCAAACCCTGGTGGAGCGGATTGGCGTGCAGATCAGGGTCGAAGCCCTCGGTGGCGGCGAAAGCTGGGTGGTGGTTCCCTGAGAGCCTTCGGCTCAATCACCAGTACCATCGGCTCAACCCCCACGCCGTAAACAACAAGCTCCCGCCAATTGGCGGGGCTTGTTGAGAGGCTATCAGCCGAAGCGGTAGGCGCCCATATAGAGGCTGCCGCCATCCCAGCTCTCATGCAGCCGGGTCGGCGCCACACCATCGGCTGCCCCCAACGCCACAAAGAGCGGGCGCAGGTGGTCATCGTGGGGATGGGACTCCACCGCTCCGGGAGCCTGCTGGCGATAGTCTAGCAGCGCCAGCCGATCCTCCTCGGCCATCTTCTGCTCCAGCCAGTCGACAAACTGGCTGGCACACTCCGGCACCGGCGAGCCTTCCGGCGCCAGCGCCCGCAGGTTGTGGGTGATGGCACCGGAGGCGAGGATGCCAATCCCCTGACTACGCAGCTCACCCAGCACCTCCCCCAGTTGCCACAACTGGGCCGGAGTGAAGCTCGCGGGGATGGAGATCTGCACCAGCGGGATCTCGCTATCAGGGTCTATCAGGGAGAGCGGCGACCAGACCCCGTGATCCAGTTCGCGCCGCACCGGGGTGGCCGCCAGCCCCGCCAGCGCCAGTTGGTCGCTCACCCCTTGTTGCAGCCACTCGGGGCTGCTGGCAGGCCAGCGCATCCGGTAGAGGGGCTCGGGAAAGCCGTAAAAGTCGTACATCAAGGCCGGTTTGGGCTCGACGTTGATCTGCAGCTCGCGGCTGAACCAGTGGGCGGAGATGACCACCAGCCCCTTGAGCTCACCCAGCCGCAGGGTTCGCAGAAAGCGGGTGGCGGGTTGCTCACGCAGCACCAGATCCGGTGCGCCATGAGAGATAAACCAGACAGGGGCGAGGGACATAAAGCGGACTCCAACAAGGTATCAGGGGGCGATACCGGAGGGGATATCGCTGTTGGAATCGATTATCCCCCTGCCATTTCAGGTGAACAATCCAGCAAAACAGATAAGCACTATCAACCAATGGTTGATAATTTCACGCCTTCACGACCGGTAAGCAGCAATAGATATCAAGGCCGCCGTGCTTCCGACTGCGGTCGGGCTGCGCGAGGCGTCATCCGGGTCGCCGCGCTGTGATCCTGCCACTCTCGCCACGCCAATCCCTCAGCGGCCGCCTCCCCTGTCACCGGGTGGGAGAAGATCGTCAACAGACCGGCGTTGTCAGGCCAGTAGCGGGCTGGCAGCGTCTGAACCAGCAGCAGGGCGCTACCCAGCAAGAGCAGAGCCCATCCGGTTTCATGGCTGTTTTTCATCCCGACCTCCTTCACCCATGCGCCGATGAACTAACATTTTTGCGAAAGCCGGTGACAAGACGGTGACAGCGGGCGGGTGGTCATTTTACAACATCTGAACCTCAACCCGGCCAAACAACCACAGACGGCAACATTTGTATCCCTTCACCCAGAACCTGTGGCTGTATGCTCTAAAATGTGACTCACAGGAAAACGTTATCCCTGAAAAGAAAACGTTATCTGGTCAAAACGTTGTTTCTGGATCATAAAAAGATTCCAAAAACTGGTGTATATTGCTCGGCGGAAATTCCTTAACCATGAAGATTGACATGAAAAAGACCAAAATTGTCTGCACCATCGGTCCGAAGACCGAATCCAAAGAAATGCTGGCCAAAATGCTGGACGCCGGCATGAACGTCATGCGCCTGAACTTCTCCCACGGTGACTACGCCGAGCACGGCAGCCGCATCAGCAACCTGCGCGCTGTGATGGCCGAGACCGGCAAGCACGCAGCTATCCTGCTGGACACCAAGGGTCCGGAAATTCGTACCATGAAGCTGGAAGGCGGCAACGACGTCGCGCTGGTCGCTGGCCAGACTTTCACTTTCACCACCGACCAGACCGTGGTTGGCAACAAAGACAAAGTGGCCGTGACCTATGCAGGTTTCGCCAACGATCTGCGCGTCGGCAACCGCATCCTGGTTGATGACGGCCTGATCGGTCTGGACGTTATCGAAATCACCGAGCGCGAAGTTATCTGTAAAGTGCTGAACAACGGTGACCTGGGCGAGAACAAAGGCGTTAACCTGCCGGGCGTCTCCATCAAGCTGCCGGCCCTGGCCGAGAAAGACAAGCGCGACCTGATCTTCGGTTGCGAGCAAGGCGTTGATTTCGTTGCAGCCTCCTTCATTCGCAAGAAAGAAGACGTGCTGGAAATCCGTGAGCACCTGAAAGCCCACGGTGGCGAGAACATCCAGATCATCTCCAAGATCGAAAACCAGGAAGGTCTGGACAACTTCGACGAGATCCTGGCTGTTTCCGACGGAATCATGGTTGCTCGTGGCGACATGGGTGTCGAGATCCCGGTTGAAGAAGTTATCTTCGCCCAGAAGATGATCATCGAGAAGTGCAACAAAGCCCGCAAAGTGGTTATCACCGCCACCCAGATGCTGGACTCCATGATCAAGAACCCGCGTCCGACCCGCGCCGAAGCCGGCGACGTGGCCAACGCCATCCTGGACGGTACCGACGCAGTGATGCTGTCCGGTGAGTCCGCCAAGGGTAAGTACCCGCTGGAAGCCGTGACCATCATGGCCACCATCTGCGAGCGTACCGATGCCGTGATGCCGTCCAACCTGTCTGCTGCCAACGACAGCAACAAGCTGCGCATCACCGAAGCGGTCTGCAAAGGCGCGGTAGAGACCTCCGAGAAGCTGGACGCCCCGCTGATCGTGGTTGCCACCGAAGGCGGCAAATCTGCCAAGGCCATTCGCAAGTACTTCCCGAAAGCCTGGATCCTGGCGATCACCACCAACAAGAAGACTGCTGCCCAGCTGGTTCTGACCAAGGGCGTAGTTGCTCACGTGGTTGACAGCATCGCCTCTACCGACGATTTCTATCGCATCGGTAAAGAAGCCGCGCTGGAAATCGGCATGGGTCTGAAAGGTGACGTGGTTGTGATGGTCTCCGGTGCTCTGGTACCGAGCGGCACCACCAACACCGCTTCTGTTCACGTTCTTTAATCGGAACTGAACAAGCTGAAAACGGCGCCTGCGGGCGCCGTTTTTTTTATCCCTCCCCCCTGCTTCGCACAGGGTGCCGGTGTTAGAATCCCCGCGGATTTAATCTAGGTGGGACGTTTCCCAATTACCGCGCAAGAACCCGGAAGTTATATGCAATCAACACCCTTCAAGAGAGCATCGGCCATCCTGTTGCCGCTGCTCTGCCTACTCGTCAGCCTCTGCGGTGCCCCGCAAGCCATGGCGCAGGATGTTCCATCCCGCGCTTCCGTCCAGCGAGCGCTGGATGGCCTGGGTAAATCCGAGACCCTGACCATCAGCCAGCAAGCGGATCAGAAGTTGCTGACCGAAACCCTCGCCCTGCTCGACAGCATCGACAAGGAGGAGGCGAAGGCCAAGGCCCAGGCACAACGGATCCGCAATCTGCCCAGCGAACTCAGAGAGATCAGCGCCAAGCTCGATGCCCTGACCAAGGGCAAGAGTGCCGAGCAGATCAAGAGCGAATACGCCAGCATGAGTCTGGCGGAGCTCGACAGCCGCCAGCCGGAAGTGTTGGCCAATATGCAGGCGGCCCAAGAGGCGCTCGGCGCCATCGGCAGCCAGCTCACCAGCTTGCAGACCCTGCCAGAGCGGGCCCAGACCAGCATGAGCCGCGCCTACCAGCGCAGTCAGGAGATCCGCAGCCGCCTCAATGCCGGTGAAAGCGTCTCCAGCGCCGAGAAGATGAAGCTCAACACCGAGCTGGCGCTGGTCGATCTGCAACTGGCCCAGTTGCAAAGGAATCTGGATAACCGCACCAGCATGCAGGATCTGGCGGTCAAGCAACGCGACTACCAGAGTGCCCGTCTCACCAACGAAGAGCAAAAACTGCAACTGCTGCAGGAGCAGAGCAGTGCCAAGCGCCTTGGCGATACCGAGAAGACCGCTGAACAGACCGGTGAACTGGTGGCGACCGAAGACAGCCCGCTGGTGCAAAAAGAGCAAGAACTCAACCACCAGCTGAGCCAGCAGCTCATCAGCGCCACCACCACTCTCAACTCGCTGGTACAAAAAAACCTGCAGGCCAAAAGCTGGCTGGAGCGCAGCACCCAGACCGAGCGCAACCTCAACGAACAGGTACAGATGCTCAAGGGCAATCTGCTGCTGTCACGCATCCTCTATCAGCTCTACCAACAGTTGGAAGCGGCCCCCGCCATCGCGGTCAAAAATCTGGAAGAACAGATCGCCGATCTGCATCTGGCCCAATTCGAGCTGAGCCAGCAGCGTGACCAGCTGTTCCAGAAGAACCTTTATCTGGATAACTTGATCGCCGGCAGCAAGGAGCCGGTCAGCGAAGAAGACAAGGCCAGCCTGGCCAAGCTGCTCGACACCCGCATCAATCTGCTCGATCAACTCAACCGCCAACTCGACAGTCAGCTCACCAACGCCATCAGCCTGCAGCTGACCCAGCAGCAGTTGGCCCGGATTTATGCCTCCATCGAGTTTACCCTGCAGCAGCACATCTTCTGGGTAAGCAGCAACAAACCCATCGACATGAAGTGGTTTATCGGCTGGCCCGCCCAGGCTTACAAACAGGCCTCCGACTGGGTGCTGAAACCGGACTGGAAAAGCTGGCGCGAAGAGCTGCTCGGGATCTCCCTGCTCGCCTTCCCGTTGCTGCTGATCGGCGGCCTGCTGGTCTGGAAACGTCAGGTACTGGTTGAACGCGAGAAGAAGACCACCAAGGATCTGGGCCGTTTCCGTCAAGACAGCCAGTGGCACACGCCGCGCGCCCTGCTCTATACCGTACTGCAACGCCTGCCGGGCAGCATGTTCATTCTGGCGGGCGGCCTGCTGCTCACCTACTGCGGCCTGCTCAGTCCCAAGCTGATGTTCCAGATCACCCTGAACCTGGCCCTTGGTTATCTGGTGTTCAGCGTCTATCTGGCTGTGATGCGCCCGGGCGGCATCGCAGAAACCCACTTCCGGATCCCGAAAGCAGAGCTGCAGGCCAAGCGCACCAGCATGCGTTACATCTGGCTGCCACTGCTGCCGCTGATCATACTCGCAACCAAGGCGGTGGTTGAACCCTCCACTCTTGGCAACGATGCGATCGGCCAAGCCATGACCCTGATCCTGCTGGGGCTGACCGCCTATCTGGTGTTCCCCATCTCCCGCGCCCGTATCAAGGGCGAAGCGAGCATGCAAAAGTCGCTGATCGCCATCGCGCTGGCGCTGGCACCGGTGGCACTGATCGTGCTGGCGGCACTCGGTTACTACTACACTGCGCTGAAACTGACCGGTCGGTTAATCGAATCCTTCTACCTGCTGATCATCTGGAGTCTGGTATACCGCACCGCCCTGCGCGGTCTCGAGCTGGCGGCCCGCCGTCTTGCCTACCGCCGCGCGGTGGCCAAGCGTGAGCACAAATCTTCGGAAGATGCGGAAGGTGGCGAGTCCATCGAAGAGCAGCCCATGGATCTGGAGGATGTCAGCCAGCAGTCCCTGCGACTGACCCGTACCGTGCTGCTGCTGATCTTCGGCGCCGCCTTCTACTGGCTTTGGTCCGATCTGGTCGCAGTATTCTCCTACCTCGACAGCATGGTGCTGTGGCACCGCAGTGAAGGGACCGGCGCCAACGCCGTGTTGTTCCCCATCAGCCTGAGTGACGTGCTGATCGGCTTCCTTCTGCTCGGCGGTGCCTGGTCGCTGGCGCGCAACCTGCCGGGCTTGCTGGAGGTGCTGGTGCTCTCCAAGCTGAACTTGGCTCAGGGGACGGCCTACGCCATCACCACCATGCTCAACTACGCACTGATCGGCTTCGGCTCGCTGACCGCGCTCTCCATGATGGGCGTGCAGTGGGACAAGCTGCAGTGGGTAGCGGGTGGTCTGTCAGTCGGTATCGGTTTTGGCATGAAGGAGATCCTCTCCAACTTCGTCTCTGGCATCATCATCCTGTTCGAGCGTCCGGTGCGGATCGGTGACACCGTCACCATTGGCTCCTTTTCCGGTACCGTCTCGCGGATCCGCATTCGCGCCACCACCCTGACCGACTTCGACCGCAAAGAGGTGATCATCCCCAACCAGCAACTGATGACCGAACGTCTGATCAACTGGTCGCTAAGTGACACCGTGACCCGGGTTATCGTGCGGGTAGGCGTGGCATACGGTTCCGATCTGGAGCTGACCCGCACCCTGCTCAAACAGGCGGCGGACGAGAACAGCCGCGTGCTGAAAGACCCGGCGCCCATCGTCTACTTCCTCACTTTCGGAGCCAGCACTCTGGATCACGAACTGCGCTTCTTCGTGAGCGAACTGGGGGATCGCAACCCGGCGGTGGACGAGTTGAACCGCAAGATCGACCAGCTGTTCCGCGAGAACGGCATCGAGATCGCCTTCAACCAGATGGATGTCTACATCAAAAACATGAACGATGGTTCTGAAATGGCAGCTCCGGCACAGGATGGTAAAAAATCAACGTAATAACAGTGATTTATTACTAATCATTACCACCAAAAACTAATCGAAACGAAAAAAGATGTGACCCTAAGCGTGACCCTAATTACACTGGGGTCACGCTTTTTTATGTCTGAAAAAAACTTTTAGGGTCACACTATTGAGCAAAACCACCACGAGAAAAGAGGCTGACAAAGCCTTCAAGAATCTCATGCGCAGGGGCGAGCAGGGAGAGCGGTTCGATAACCAGGCGGTCTACCCTAACCTTGCCCTCTGCTGGCCAGAGAAGTACCAGCGTCCGTTCTGGCGTCTGCGTTATCGCTTTGCGGGTAGGCAATGCAAGATGTTGCTAGGCCACGTCGACGTTATGTCGCTCAAGCAGGCTTTGGACGAGACAAAACTCATGATGGCCGACATTACCCGTGGGATAGACGTCGCCAGTGTTCGGCAGGAACGTAAACGTGAGGCGCAAGCCAAGCATGCTGCAGCACAGAACCGTCTCACTGTGACGGCGCTAACTAATGACTTCTTAACCCGACATGTCGAGGGTAAGCGTAAGGATGCGAAGGCTGTCCGGCAGCGGTTCGAGAACCATATCATCCCCGCCATCGGCAAAATGAGCCCCGGTGAGGTGAAGCCGAGCCATATTGACGAGATCCTGCATGGCATCGTGAATAGAGGAAGCCATGCTATGGCCAACAGCATTCTTGATTGGCTGAAACGTCTGTTCAATTACGCCGTCAAGCTGCATATCGTGGAGAGTAACCCCGCTGTTGCCTTCACCAAGGCCGACGCCGGTGGCCAGATCCACCCCCGAGAGTTCTACCTCACTCGGGAGAAACTGGCCGAGGTGCTGGCAGCAATTCCCCCATGCCGCAGCTTCAGCCCAAGCTGTGAACTGGCCTTTTATCTGCTGCTGCTATTGGGTGGCCGTAAGATGGAGCTGCTGAAGGCCCCCTGGAGTGAGTTTGACCTGGATGCACAGACCTGGACGCTGCCTGCACGTACCAAGATGGAGAAAGGGATTACGATCCCCTTGCCCACCTTGGCAGTGACTTGGCTCAAGGAAGCCAAGTATCTGGGGTGTGGTAGCGATTATGTTTTTCCCGCTATCAGCCGGCAATCCAAACCTCATATGGCACAAAACACCCTGAATAGGGCGATTAAGACACTTCGGCAACATGTTGAGGGGATTGAGGAACTCAACGTGCATGCCCTACGCCATACAGCCCGAACCCACCTCGCAGAACTGGGGGTTAAGCAGGAGGTGGCTGAGATGTGCCTAAATCACAGCCTAAAGTCTCAGGGGATAGTTGCTACCTACAACCACTATCAATTCTTTGAAGAACGAAAAGAGGCCCTAGAGCTTTGGGCTACCTTGATTGAGAGTTTGCTTCCCACACCATAACACCCAGCGCATCTGCAGGAGTGGGCTGGTCACAGCCCCTCCCCCCTCCCCACTCCATCAGTTCATGCCACCGTGCATTGCACATTTAAAATAAAACGCATCTGAGCGATTTTTTTAAATTCACTTACTCTGCATTAATAAGTTCAATGCAGCTCATTTTTGCGCAACACCGCATCATATTGCGCAACCTCGCGCTGCTCAAAACTAAATATTCACACGATTTTTCAAAAATCAATTTATTAAAATTATTCGACATTGTTTTAGCGGGTCTTAGGTAGTATCGTTTTATCAAACGCAGCATTCCAAAGTAAAAAATGGATGTACTACTCGGTCTAGCCAAGAGGTGGTGCTTCTAAAAAATGTGGTCAGACATCCTAAACGGATACATCTGTCTTTGTGTATGGCGTGACTACGCTCATTTATTTAATTTTTTTTGTAATTTTTTTGTTGGTGCATTTTAGTGATAAAACCAGCTATGCCCAACTATACCCATCTATCCCCAAGGGGCGGCGCTGGATTAACCGTCGCGTTACATAATGGCGCTATGCACACGGCCTAGGCCCACTTGTCTTGGCTGGTGAGGGTGTGTATCGTTTTGTTAAGCCAAGGCAACGCTGGCAAGAATTTTTTAATTTCATTCAATGAGGTATAGCGATGAGCGTTGAAAACATCCGACTACTGAGAATCCGTGACGTCACTGCTAGGGTGTGCATGTCGAAACCCACCATATATTTAAAAATAAAGGCGGGGGATTTCCCTAAGCCCATCACCATCGGCCCGAAAGCAGTAGCCTGGGTGGAGAGCGAGGTTAATGCCTGGCTATTACAACGGATGAATGAGCGGTAATGCCTGATATCTCTCTGGCTATATTTATAAATTAATGCATCTAAGCGCCAGTGGCTCACACATTTCTGGTTGAGCGTTGGCATTGCGTGACCGCAGCAGCGGCCATCACAGCTTAAATTAAAAAAGTCATCGCGTCGGTTTTTATAACCGAGGGGCTCTTTTATTTAAATTTCAGCGATCTGACATTTTTAAAATGTATTGGGGAGTCATTATGAATTACAACAGACCCACGTTTTCGGATATTCCTGCTGGGGAGCTAAAACCGGGCTCATGCAACCTGGCCCAGTTACACACAAACGAAAGGGGGAGCGCCCAACGCTCCCCCCTACCCGCTCACTTACCCAACCCATTCATCAGTAAGCCAAGACACTGTAGCAAACACCCCGCACTGCCTCAATTTTACCGAGCCGCTTTCCGGTACTTGTCAGAGAACGTCCGGGGGAGTAGGATTTATCTCGCAGCGGCAAAATCCGCTGCCGGGCGTAGGAACCCGGAATTGAACTCAGCGCCAACCCACGCGCTTGCGTGGTTTTTTGTTGGTGCTCGACCCCCATTTTCTTGGGCGCTGTTGACCTATCCGGTCGGCGGCCCCTGCTGTGTAATGGTGGCTCGGGCGGGGCAGCCGCGAGGCTGGCCGGTTTCCTCTGGGTTCGCCGGTATTCCTACCCCCGCTCGGGCTACCGCCATGAGTGTAGGAACTCTGGTCGGTAGCGAAAATCTATCGAACTCGGAGGCTGCCATCATGGCTACTATCCCCACCCTAGCTGTATCCAAAACCTTCACCTTTCTGATCGCCCCGCGCCCGTGCCGTTTGGCCGAGCTGCGCCGCATCCGCACCGTTTCCACCGTCGCCCATACCGAGGCCGAGGCCCGCGCCCATCTGGCCGGTCTACCCCTGGTGTTTTTGTCCCGCACCCCGAGCAAGGGGGTTGCAGCATGAAACAGCCCATTCGACCCCGTCAGGTTATCCAGGCTCAAGCCCTGTTTGATCAAGCCGCGTTGTTCACTTCTGCGCTGTGTAATGTCTGTAACGCCAATACCGAAACAATGCTCTATTTGGAGCTATCTGAGCTGCTGCGCCCCTTACAAATACAGCTTGATGAGCTGGAGGTTGGGTGCGTGCGGACACCACTGGCGGCGCCTGCTGAGCGGATCAATCGCTATGTCACCATGCTGCTCAAAGTGATTGAGGGAAATCAATCTCACACCGAGCCCTGTGAGCTCAGCGTATTGCTTGCACCGGTCATGGCCGAGTTTGAAGCTGTTGAGCTAGCCCAGCTCAGGGAGGGTGTATGACCTATTACGCCTGGGCTCCAGCAGCCCAACAACCCACGTTCATTGGCCCAGCCAACCCCAAGACCGGCAAACGTTCACAAGCGGGTAGCCTGAGCGCCTTTGCCTGCAGTCAGCAGCGTGATGCCTTCATTGCCAGCACCAACGGTATGGCGAGGGTCGTTACTGCCACACAGGCCCGCCAGTTGAAGGCCGGTTTAGATGACCGGGCATTTCATGAGCTGGTCGATCTGCTGGTTGGGGGTGAGCGATGAGCACCTTCGAACAGGATGACAGCTATCCCATGCAGACCATCAAATTGCCGTTACCGCTTCCTGTCGAAATGCTGCCTGGCTGGCTGATGGAGCTCGCCCATGAGGTGGACTATCACCCGCATCAGGGGGCCTTTGGTGGCTATCAGGCCGTTATTCGCTTCAAACCTGAGACACACGCGCAAATTCTGCGGGCGGAAATATTCGTGATCGAGGTCGCCAATATCTGCGAAGAGGAGCGACAAAAGCAACAAGAGCAAGGGGAAAATCATGAGCGCGAATAACCACAACCATGCAAGCGCTGTCTCTGATGTCGCTGCGGCGGCCTGTGGGCACTGGCCTATGGTCTTGGCGTCATTGGGGATCGATGTCCCTGGTGGGCGCAAGCATGGCCCTTGCCCGGCCTGTGGCGGGAAAGACCGTTTCCGCCTCGATGACAAGGAAGGGCGCGGCACGTTCATTTGCAACGAGTGCGGCGCCGGTGACGGGTTGGACTTGGTTGCCAAGGTAACCGGCAAACCCATCAAGGAGGCCGCCGCCATGGTGGCCCCTCTGGTGGGGCTCAGTGGTGCGGGGATGGACCCTGCAGAACGTGAGCGCTTGCACTTGCAGCAACAGGCCAGAGCCGAGCAGGAGCGCAAGCAAGGCGAGCTGATGCGCAAGAAGGCCGCCCGGCGGGCCGCTGACATCGTGCAGGACAGCCAGAAGGGGCATTCCCCCTATCTGGTCGGTAAGCGCGTGAGGTGGCCCCATGGTCTGATGACGCGCACGGTGATCGCCATTGGCAAGGAGAGTTTTCCCCATGGTTCAACCGTGGTGCCACTGACCGATGAAGGCGGCTACACGGTGAACGTGCAGCTTATCCGGCATGACGGATCCAAGAGCTATCTGGCAGGCGGTCAGAAACAAGGGGCTTATCACCGCATCGAGGGCGGGGATCTGATTGCCGTGGTGGAGGGGTATGCCACCGGGCTATCTGTGCACCTGGTGACCGGGGCAACGGTCTATTGTGCGATGGACTGTGGCAACCTGGTGAACGTTGCCGGCACGGCTCGTCGGCAACATCCCCAGGCAATGATCTTGGTGTGTGGTGACAACGATATAGCCAAGCAGAGCAACCCCGGTAAGGTCAAGGCCGAGGAGGCCGCGCAAGCCGTGGGGGGGCTGGTGTCGCTACCGCCTGCCCCAGGTGATTGGAACGACTATCACCAAGCCTATGGGCGCGAGGACACCAAGGCGGCGATCATGGGGGTGATCCCCCCGGCATTGCCAGAGACCGACAAGCCAAAGGCGGCCAGCCAGAAAAAGCCCAAGGGCCAAATGGCGGCCAAGCAGGCAACCCCGGACAGCGCGCAGGGGGTGAGCACAGAGCCAAACCCAGTCAGCGCGGTGCAAGAAGGGGATCCCGGATTCCTGCAGGATCAGCAAGAGGATCCAGCACAGCAGGCACACGATGAAAACGATGATCTGCCGGAAGGGTTCATTATCAAACATGGCGGGCTGTACGGAATTGAGTGGGTCGGGCGCGGTGAAGAGGCACGGCGTGAGGAGGTGCTGTTATCGCCGGTTGTGCGTGTCCTGGCACGTACCGCCAATGAGCGTGGCTATGGTCATGGCAAGCTGCTGGAATGGCAGGACAGCCGGGGCCGCGTGCGTCAGTGGGCAATGCCCATGGAAAGGCTGATCCAGCGTGGGGGGGAGGCGGCGATAGTGTCGCTGGTTGATGGTGGGCTTGGGTTCGTGAACATGGAGAAGCGTAACAAGTTCACCCGCTATCTGATGATGTGCCAGCCGAGCCGCGAAATCACCTGTGTTGAGCACACCGGTTGGCATGATGGGACGTATGTGCTGCCAAGCGGCGGCATTGGGCCGAATGCCGGTGATGTGATCTTGCAATCGGGTGGTTACGTGGACAGTGACTTTACCAGTGCCGGGGAGTTGGCCGATTGGCAGCGCCAGATCGCCGCTGTGGCCGTTGGCAACAGTCGGCTAGGGTTTGCCCTGTCCTTGGCCTTTGCCGCGCCCCTGCTGTCACTGGTGGGGCTTGAGGGGGGCGGGTTCCACCTCAAGGGAGAGAGTACCGATGGCAAGTCAACCATCATGAAGGCGGCGGCGAGTGTTTACGGCCAGCCTGATCGCTATAGCCACACCTGGCGGGCAACAGGTAACGCCATAGAGGGGATCGCCGGGCGGCGTAATGATGCGCTGCTGTGTCTCGATGAGCTGGGCGAACTGGATGGGCGTGAGGCCGGGCAAGTGGCCTACATGCTGGCGAACGGACAAGGCAAGGGCCGCAGTCGCCAAGATGGCGAATTGCGCGAGCGCAAAGCGTGGCGGCTGCTGTTCCTCTCGACCGGTGAGCTGTCCCTTGAAGATCATGCCGCTGAGGCAGGTAAGCGCACCCAGGCAGGGATGGAGGTGCGGACTATCCAGATCCCGAGCAGCACCGGCAAGCATGGGGCGTTTGAGGAACTGCACAGCCAGCCGGACGGACGTGCGTTCGCAGATGCGCTCAGTGACGCCTGTAAGCATCACTATGGCGCCCCTTTTCGCGCTTATGCCGAAGCATTAGCCGCTGGGCTGGATGCGTACAGGGAGCGGTTGAAGGCGGAGATGAAGCGTTTGGCGTATGAGTTCACCCCAAAGGATGCCGGTAACCAGGTAGGGCGGGCCATCAACCGCTTTGCCCTGGTTGCGGCGGCGGGTGAGTTGGCGAGCGAACTTGGGGTCACCGGTTGGCCCCAGGGGGAGGCTACAAGGTCGGTGCGGGTATGCCTCAAGGCGTGGTTGGATGAGCGGGGGCACTTGGGCAACAAGGAAGACAAGGCGACACGGGATCAGGTGCGTGGCTTTATGGTTGCGCATCAGTTCAGCCGCTTTGCAGACTGGTTCGACCCTAATCACCGCCCGGCGAACATGGTGGGTTACCGCAAGGTGGAGGCTGGTAGCGTTAGCTTTATCGTCTTGCCGTCGGCTTGGGCGGAGATCACCAAGGGGCGCGATCCAAAGCGAGCTGCGCAATTGTGCGTTGAGGCGGGTTGGTTGCGCCCGTCGAAGGACAGCCAGAAGCGATCGCAAAGCGTGGTTAAGTTGCCAGGCATGAGCAAGGCCAGCAGAGTCTATCATCTGACCGAGCTGGTTCTTTCAGATGCAGCTGAAGAGCAGGAAAACGACGAATAAGCCAGCCAGAAGAACGATCAGGGTCGCCATGTGCGGCCCTTGCTTTTTTCTGGTTAAGAATGTATCACGCGTGCGCGCAGCCGCACGCACGGAAAACTTTAAAAGCTGAGGTAACGAGGTAACCAAGTATGTAAATCAAGCTGTAGCCCTTTATTTATAAGGGTTTGCTTGGTTACCTTGAAGGTGAAATTTCGAGGTAACCACAAGGTAACCAGAGGTAACCGGGACAAAGGCGGTTACCTCGATGGAAAAAGTTACCTCGAACCTACTTTTTCGAGGTAACCAACAAACCCAGTAACGGCGCGGCCTAGAGGGCTAAGTTACCTCGTTACCTCAGTTACCTACGTTTTTTGAGTCAGGTGTGCGCATGTGCGCGCGAATAGCAAGAAGTGTGGTTGTTCGTCAACTTCTTTCTCTGGCTGGCCGTGTTTAGGGCTCGCTGTTTCCCTCCCAAGCTCTGCTGTTGCCAGCCGTGCCCGCGCCCCGCAGGGCCGACGCTTATGCCGAAGAGGACGAAGGACTCAAGCGCATAAGCCAAGTCGGTCACTATGCGTAAGTTTTCGCCCACTCATTTTCGCTTTTGGAGTAGCGTGGAATGAGAACAAGCAGGGGGAGGCTGGTCAGATATGGCGGGATATCAGTTTGCACACATTGACGGGTATGCACGACAAGGCGGGAAGACAAAGACGGGGCGGGTACTGTCAGCACAGCAGATAGCGGATGAGGCTGAGCGCAGACCCGGCGCCCATCCACATGTCAAAGACCCTAAGCCGCCGATCCAACGTTTTGGGGTAACGCCATCGGAAGCCGTACAGCAGGCCACCGCATGGGCGGAGCAGGCCGTAGACCCGCGAGGGCGTAAGCTGAGGATTGACGGACTGTGTTTAGGTGCTGGTGTGGTCAGTGTCCCGGAGAACCTGCCAGATGAGCTCTGGCCAGGGTATCGTGACGCAATGATCGGGTATCTTAAAACCAAGCATGGTGACAGGCTCAAATCGGTGGTCGAGCATATTGATGAACCGCATCGGCACATCCATTTTTACCTGGTACCGCTACCCGGCGAATCATTCGGAGCGGTACATCCTGGTGTGGCGGCTGCGCGGGCCTCAGCTGCGCGAGGGGAGCGAAAGGGCCTGCAACGTCTCGCGTTCAATCAGGCCATGAGAGCTTGGCAGGACGAGATCCACTCGGTGTCCACACACTTTGGGCTTGCCCGGATCGGCCCACGTCGGCGGCGACTATCGAGGGAGGAATGGAACGCCGAGCAGCGGGCGTTGTCTGCCCATGCTGCGCTCATCTGGGCAGCGCAGCCGAAAGGGCCATCCATGGGGAAAATCAATCAGATCATCGCTATGCAAGAGGTTGAGCACCGAACCGGGTTGCTTGGGCGGGGCGATCCGCTCTACACAAAAGATCAGCTACTGGCCGCGACGAAGGCTGCTGCGCTGTATGGTGCCAGGCACAATGCATCCCAGCGTCAAGCCATGCTTGAAACAGTGCTCCTTCGTACTCCCGAGATCGACGCCGCAGAGACCAGATTGGCCGAACTGGCTGCCCATGAGGCAACGATAGCGCACCGGATAGTTGAGGTGACCGAGAGGGTCAGGGAGGCCGAGGAACAGGCTCAGGCACGCATAGAGGTGTCTTTGCTGAAGGTCAAGCAGGCCGAGGCAATAGCCATTCGAGCCGAACACTGGGCCAAGCAGACTGTCACAGCGGCTGAAGCGCGGATGAAAGGGATCTTGTCACCTATCTTGGCCGCATTTGCTGCGATTCTTCGAGATCCCAGGGCGATAGAGCCAAAGGCTGAAGCAGATACCTCGATTGCGGCGTTGGCGGAACTGCGCCCGCTCGCCACCGAGATCCAGCAAGCCCTCTATCCGGTTGCAAAGGCAGTCAAAAAAGCCAACAAAGTTAACCAAGCACTCGGGCTTGACCTGCATCCATAGTGATCCGATCACCGATAACCCGGTTTGGCTTCCCACCTCACCAGTCCCGCCGCAATCTCTGAGCCAGCCAGTGTATCTGACAGTGGATACACTGGCTGTCGCTCACATTTCGTTTGATACCACTGCATCATCGCTTATAGCCTGGATAGTGAAAACCGCCGTTGTATACGGCGGTTTTACAACAGCACTTGATCGCTTCCCTGCCTAAACCATTGCAACCTTCGTAAAGCAATCAACAGCATCATCCGTGGGTGTGTAGCGTCTTCACACACCCGGGCAAGGTCGCTGTATGCACCAGAGTCGTTGCAACATTCAAAGGCGTTAAAAACATCGAGGGATGCAAAATGTCAGATTCCGTATTTATCGAACGAAAAAGGCTAACGGTCCTTATTGGATGCCGTCACGACACGATTGACCGCATGGTTGAACGTGGAGAGTTACCGCGCCCAATTCGCCTCGGGCGCAATGGCCGGCATCGCTTCATTCGTGCCGAAATTGAACCTGCGTTAAAGCTGCATGGGATCGATCTGGCGAAGCTGGAAGCCGCCCATGCTGGAAGTGTTGTCTGATCATGCCAATCACCACGACACATGACCGAGGCGGGATCTTCCAGCCCGGCTCGACCTGGTTAACGATTTGCCAGGCTGTGTGTGGTGTATTGCACATAGCAGGACCGCTTTCTCCTGAACAGGCAGGACTGCTACTGACGATCTTCCGCAGTGAACTGGCGAAAGCCGCCCTACCGGCTCAATCCGAGGCTAAGTTAGACCCTTGGCACTACCTTACCGAACACACCTGTGGGGTGGTCGTCTTGAGTGCTTCAGGTCAAAAAATCTTGCGACAGCAGCCTAATCGAACCGCCCAAACCCTCGTCAAGAACACCATCAACCACTGGAGAGAAAATCATGACCAAGCCGCTTAATCATGGCGCCATTTGCGGTCGTATTTTTGCCGCTATGCCCAAGCTGACTCTGCAACAGGAGGCCGTGTTGCTGGATAACCTGGATGGCATGACCAACAGCGAACTACGCGAATATGCCTCCAATGCCAGCGAGTTGGTAAAGACCCCGCTTCAACTGCGTGACGAAAAGATGCTGCTCAGTTTGTCGCAGCAGTTGGGGTCTGTATCCACTGGCCTGGCTGGCGTTATGAACTTCACGGCTGAAAACGTGGAACGCCTAACTAGTGACCTGAAACACCTGACCGAAACAGATTGCTGAATTGCCCCCGATTTGGAGACCGGAAATGAATAACATCACCGATTTAGTACAAGTAGCCCAACAAGCGCATCGTGAATATATGGGGTGGCATGAAGGCGAGCATCGGTTGCTGACCTGTATCAGCACCACACGTATCGATGAAATCAAACAGGATATCCAGAGGGGGCGTGAGCTCCGGCGAGCAGCGATCGCCCAGGGAAACACGAACAAAAAAGAGTATCGCCAGCTGTCTACTCATATCTCGTCACTTGAGAGTGAGTTGGCTGACATGGAGGTCGTTGCCGAAGAGTTAGAAGGCGGTGCATTTGAGCGCTCATGTTCTGGGCAGGCGTTGTGGCGCCAGCACCTTAAGCAACGTTCCGCTCTTGCACAAACCTATCTGGATGAATTGATCGCCAGTGATTTGGATGAAGCCAGAGAAGCCTTGGCTCCACTCTTGCCAATGCTGGCCAGATTAGTATCCAGAGGCAAACAGAAGGCGGCCATCGGTTCATTCTTGCAAGATGACACCAGTACTGTATTCACTACCCCCGGCCTGATAGAGCCAGCAGAAGTCCACCCGCTCGATATGGTGAAATCATTGGTGGTTGAGTTGCTTGAGCCAATCTGGAGAGATACTGACCCGGAACTGGATCCGGTGGTCATGGACGAGATTAAGCGTATTCCGCCGAGCAATCTGATCCGTCTTGATTTGGTCGGCAGCCCAGCAGCCAAAAGTAGTGCTAGTGCAAAACAGGCCGTGCGCATGGATCAAACGGAAGAACCCAAATCTGCAGTGCAGGCAAGCCGTGATAACTGGTCACCGGATGCAATGTTGGCCCGCAGTAATAATTTGCGAGAGGCATGACTCCGGTTTTCGCACGCAGTGTGCATTGAGCCCGCCCAGCGCGGGCTTTTTTTCGCCCTCAAATATAAGAGCAGAGCCTCTTTGGCTACCAAAACACATAGAACTTCTTCGGGAGCAATTTGCTGCATGTAGACATTTCGACCTGACCCAGCACTGACTGCAATCCAGTTCGCCACATGACGGGCCTTTATTGGCTTGCACCAGAGCGCATGAGCAGCCCGCTGTTGATTCGACAGCGTTGATCGCCCATACCACGCGTAGACAATTGCACCTGTATCCTGAGTGGCTTGGAGAAGCCTACCGACCTTGGTCTGCACCGCTGGCGCGCAATCGATACCCCGCCTCGCCTGCCCGCTTTATGTGTCGATTTCCATTCACTTGAAAGAGCATTCCCACATGGCTGCGCTCAGCGCCAGTATTGGCGCGGGGCCGCGAGGAAGGGGCGAAAGACAATACTTCAGAATCCTTCAAAATCTTTCACTTTCCGTCATGTCGATCGGGTGGCAGGGGAGTGTTCATGAAAAGCGAGGCCAAAACCGCAATTTTGAGCATGGTTTTATCTGTTTTGAGGGTTAGATGTTAGTGGCTGAGGGGAACTGCATTCTGTGTGGTGTCGTAGAGACCGCGCTCTTTGCCTGTGCCAGAGTTGAACCTGTGACCCTAAGCGTGACCACAAAGACACACATAAAAACAAAAAACCTTAAAAAACAAAGACATTTACCATTTGTAAAGTTTACATCAAGAACATGCAGGGGGAGGAGCAGAAGGT
>CAMFLW010000005.1 GCA_945957575.1 uncultured Aeromonas sp.
CGAAGCCTTTTTTATATCTATTTCAATTGGTTGCCGCTAAAGATCCTGTACATGACTGTCAGATAGCAGAAATAGACATCCATTAGCCTGCTAATAAAAAGCGGGCCAATGGCCCGCTTGGTTATATTTCACTCATCCTATCCTCACACCGGCGGATGGAAATGGCTGGCTTCGCGGGTAGCCATCTCCTCGTAGGTAGCCCACTTCTGCCACGCCACTTTTTGCGCCACCTGCATCAGCCGCTCGGCCTCCTCCGGATGGCTCTGGGCCAGCACCCGATAACGGGTCTCCTCCTGCCGATATTCAGCAAGGGGGATGGAGGGGCGCAGGCTGTCGAGGCTGAAGGGGTTCTGCCCCGATCTGCGTAATACCGGGTTGTAGCGCATCAGTGGCCAGTGACCGGAGGCCACGGCCCGTTTTTGCTGGGTCAAACCAAACTCCATATCGATGCCATGAGCGATACAGTGGCTATAGGCGATGATCAGCGACGGGCCCGGATAGGCTTCCGCCTCGCGCAAGGCCTGCAACGCCTGCTGCGGGTTGGCACCAAAGGCGATGCGGGCAACATAGACGTTGCCGTAGGAGATGGCCTGCAGCGCCACATCCTTCTTGGCCAGCGTCTTGCCTCCCGCCGCGAACTTGGCGACGGCACCGAGCGGGGTCGATTTCGACATCTGGCCGCCGGTGTTGGAGTAGACCTCGGTATCCATCACCAGCACGTTCACATCGCGCCCGGAGGCGAGCACATGATCGAGCCCCGCTGAGCCGATGTCATAAGCCCAGCCATCGCCGCCGATGATCCAGACCGAGCGGCGCACCAGCTGATCAATCAAGGAGAGCAGCTCGCGGGCCTTGCCGGATTTCACCTCCTCCAGCCGCTCGCGCACTTGCGCGACCCGGGTGCGCTGGGCGCGGATCTCCGACTCCAGCCGTTGCGGGGCGTTGATAAGCGACTCGACCAATGCCTCACCCAACTCCCCCTTCATCGTTTCGAGGGCCGCCACCGCCTGACCGTGATGCTGATCGGCGGTGAGACGAAAACCAAAGCCAAACTCGGCGTTGTCCTCAAACAGGGAGTTCGACCAGGCCGGCCCCTTCCCTTCCGCGTTCTTGGCCCACGGCGTAGTCGGCAGGTTGCCGCCGTAGATGGAGGAGCAGCCGGTGGCGTTGGCCACCAACATGCGGTCACCAAACAGCTGGGTCAGCAGCTTGAGGTACGGGGTCTCGCCACAGCCGGCGCAGGCACCGGAGAACTCGAACAGGGGTTCGAGGAACTGGGTGCCGCGCACCGTGGAGAAATCCACCCGCTCGCGGGCAGGCCACGGCAGGCTCTCGAACCAGCGCAGTGCCTGTTTCTGACCAGCCAGATGGGGGGCCTTGTCCATCATGGCGATGGCGCGCTCGCCCTCGTGTTCCTCATCCGCTCCGGCCCGCACCGGACAAGCCTGCACGCACTGGCCACAACCGGTGCAATCCTCTGGATAGAGTTGCAGGGTGTAGCGGCTGTCGGGGAAGCCCTTGGCGGTGACTGGCACCGACTGCGCTGCCTCGGGGGCCGTCGCCAGCCAGTCCTGATGGTAGAACTTGGCCCGCAGCGCCGCGTGGGGGCAGACAAAGACGCAGTTACCGCACTGGATACAGATATCCGAATGCCAGATCGGGATCTCGCGGGCGATATCCCGCTTCTCGAAGCGGCTGGTGGCCGTGGGGTAAGTGCCATCCACCGGTAGCATGGAGACAGGGATCAGATCGCCGCGCCCCGCCAACATCTCGCCGGTGACCCGCTGGACAAACTCGCTGCCGCCCGGCGCCAGTGGCAGCGGATAGTCGCTGATCTGCTCGTCACCGGCCGGGATCGCCACCTTGCTCAAGTGAGCAAGGGTATCGTCCACCGCGGCGAAGTTGCGCGCCACCACCTCGGGCCCCTTGCGGGCATAGCTCTTCTCGATGCTCTCCTTGATCAGCGCAATCGCCTCATCCCGCGGCAAGACTCCGGCCAGCGCGAAGAAGCAGGTCTGCATAATGGTGTTGATGCGATTGCCCATGCCGTTTTGCTCGGCCACCCGATCCCCATCGATACAGTAGAGCTGGATATTGAGGGCACGGATACGGGCGCGCAACCGCTCGGGCAGCTGGCCCCACACCTTATCCGTCTCATAGGGGGCATTGAGCAGCAGGGTCGCCCCTTCGGCGGCATGCTCCAGCAGGTCTACCGACTCGACAAAGCCCCACTGGTGGCAGCCGATAAAGCTCGCCTGCTCGATAAGCCAGGGGGCATCGATGGGCTCGGGGCCAAAGCGCAGGTGGGAGACGGTGCGCGAGCCCGACTTCTTGGAGTCGTAGACGAAGTAGCCCTGGGCGTGGAAGCCCTCCAGCTCGCCGATGATCTTGATGCTGTTCTTGTTGGCGCCCACCGTGCCGTCGGCGCCGAGGCCGAAGAAGAGCGCCCGCACCCGGCTGGCGGGCTCAAGATCACCGATGGGGTGCCAGGCCAGACTGAGGCCCGACACATCATCCACTATCCCCACGGTAAAGCGCGGGCGCGGCGCATCGGATGCCAACTCCTCGAACACCGCCGCGCACATGGCCGGGGTGAACTCTTTGGAAGAGAGACCATAGCGGCCGCCACTGAGCCACGGCAGCCGCTTGATAAGGCCGCGCTGCAAGCCGTCAATCAGGGCGCTCTGCACATCCAGCAGCAGCGGCTCGCCACCCGCCCCCGGCTCCTTGGTGCGATCCAGCACCGCCATGCGCCGCACGCTCTGCGGCAGCGCATCGAGCAGCGCCTGTACCGGGAAGGGGCGATAGAGGCGCACAACCAAGACCCCTGTCTTGCGATCCTGTTGGTTGAGCCAATCCACAGTGGTGCGGGCGGTAGCCGCCCCCGAGCCCATCAGCACGATGACGTCGGTAGCATCGGGCGCGCCGTGGTACTCCACCAACCGGTAGTGGCGGCCGGTCAGCTCGCCGAGATTGTCCATGCATTGCTGCACCCGCGCCGGTACCGCTTCGTAGAAGGGGTTGACGCTCTCGCGGGACTGGAAATAGGTATCCGGGTTCTGGGCTGTGCCGCGCATCACCGGATGATCCGGGTTGAGCGCCCGCGCACGGTGGGCGCGTACCCAGTCGTTGTCGATAAGGGCCCGAATTTCATCCCGATGCAGGGCGGTGATCTTGTTCACCTCGTGGGAGGTACGGAACCCGTCGAAGAAGTGGATAAAGGGCACCCGGCACTGCAGGGTGACGCTGTGAGCGACCAACGCCAGGTCCTGCGCCTCCTGCACCGAGCCGGAGGCGAGCATGGCAAAGCCGGTGCTGCGCGCCGCCATCACATCCTGATGGTCGCCAAAAATCGACAGCCCCTGCGCCGCCAGCGAACGGGCCGCCACATGGAACACCGCCGAGGTCAATTCACCGGCGATCTTGTACATGTTGGGCAGCATCAGCATCAGCCCCTGACTGGCAGTGAAGGTGGTGGCGAGCGCCCCCGCCTGCAGGGCGCCGTGTACCGTACCGGCAGCCCCCCCTTCGCTCTGCATCTCCACTACGGTGGGGATGTTGCCCCACAGGTTGGTCTGTCCCTCCGCCGCCCAGGCATCGGTCATTTCGGCCATGGTCGAGCTCGGGGTAATGGGGTAGATGGCACACACTTCGCTCAGCTGGTACGCCACCCTGGCCGCGGCTTCGTTGCCGTCGACCATGATCAATTCATGTTTCATTGGGACTCCTCCGGTTGGCGCAGCTCGATGGCGTGGCAGGGACACTGGTCGTGGCAGGCACCGCAGCCGGTGCAGCGCTCGGCATCCACCTGATACCCCAGACCCGGCCCCAACTTGGCGATGGCCTGCTCGGGGCAGCTGCCGTAGCAGCCGTCGCACTCGAAGCAGTTGCCGCAGGAGTAGCAGCGCGCCGCCTCGTAGCGGGCGGCCACCTCATCCAGCCCGCCGATGATCTCGCCAAAGTCATCCCGCGCCCACGCCGGTTTGGCCGGCTGACTGCTGGCGGGCGCGTGGGTCTGGAACCAGAGTTGCAACTGCTCCGGCCCCACCAGCGGGTAAGAGACCATCTTCTGATAGTGGCGACCGCGCAGCCAGGCATCCATATGGCGTGCCGCCTTCTTGCCATGGCCGGTGGCGATGGTGACGGTGCGCTCGGAGGGCACCATGTCGCCGCCCGCAAACAGACCCGGCACATCCGTCATCAGGTTACCCGCCACCTGCACCACTCCCTCCTTGTTGACCCGCACGCCGGGAATGCTCTCCAGCACCGAGAGATCGACCTCCTGACCGAGCGCCAGAATAAGGGAGTCCGCTTCGAGGGTTTCAAACTTGCCGGTGGGCACCGGCTTGCCTTCGGCATCCAGCGCCATCACCTCCACCTCGATATTGGTGTTGTCGAGCTGGCGGATGCTGCGCAGCCAGTTGATCTTGATCCCCTCCTCCTCGGCCTCATCGGCTTCAAAGGCGTGGGCAGGCATATGATCCCGGTCGCGGCGGTAGATGATCATCGCCTCTTCCACGCCGAGGCGACGGGCAGTGCGGGCTGCGTCCATAGCGGTGTTGCCACCCCCATAAATCGCTACCCGCCGTCCCAGTTTGGGTGGCGGCAAGCCCTGCTCTTCGGCTAGGCTCGCCTGTTCGAGGAAGCTCACCGCATCGAGGATCTTGCCCGCTTCACGGGCCGGAATATCGACCCGCTTGGCCAGATGGGCGCCGATGGCCATAAAGACGGCGTCAAAGCCCCCCTCGTCGCGCTCGCGCAGCACATCCTCCACCTTGTGGTTGAGAGTCAGCGTCACCCCAGCCGCCACGATGCGGGCCACCTCCCGATCCAGCACATCGCGGGGCAAACGATAGGCGGGAATACCGAAACGCAGCATGCCGCCAGCAAGCGGCCCCGCTTCGCGGATCTCCACCTGATGGCCGAGCCGGTTGAGGTGCCAGGCACAGGAGAGACCGGAGGGACCAGCGCCTATGACCAGCACCTTCTTGCCGCTGGCAGGGGCAGGTGGCGCAGGCAACCAACCACGGGCCAGCGCTTCGTCGCCAAGGAAACGCTCGATAGCGTGGATGGAGACGGATTCATCCACCTGACCGCGGTTGCAGGCGCTCTCGCAGGGGTGATAGCAGACCCGGCCATGAATGGCGGGCAAGGGGTTCTCTTCGATCAGGGTCTGCCAGGCCGCCTCAAAACGGCCGGCCTGCGCCAAAGAGAGCCAGGCCTGGATATTTTCTCCGGCCGGGCAGGCGTGATTGCAGGGTGGCAGGGCCGGCTGCCAGACGGGTAGCCGAGTACGCACCGGGCCTGTTCCCGTTTTCAGGGAGAGATCCGGCAATGGGGTCATGTCCAGTTGTTTGCTCATACATTGCTTTCTTCTTTTTGTGTGACAGGCCCCACCCGATGGCGCTTGATACCGTGTAGCCGAGGCGGACGGTGGCCGGATGGGGAAGAAGCGAAAGCGTTAGAAACTGGGAACTGAGTCGATAATGGCCGCTTTTTTGTACTGATTAGCGAATCAGGATCAAAAAATGTTGCACTTTATGGTTCATAGAGACCAGAACGTGACTCAAGTAACATCTTCTCCAGCTGACCGCTGGCTTTCAGTTTGGCGAGCCCCCGATTGAAGATTTTGATCAGCTCGTCAGCATTGGCGCGCTTGCGGCTGATCAGCAGGTGACCTTCGACTTTCATCACGGGTTTTGAATGGGTTGTGAACAGATCGACCGCGCTGGCCGGGTAGAACTGACGCAGGGAGTAGTAGCCGACATCGATGTTCTCCAGGGTCAGGTCGGCGCGGCCGGAGAGCAGCAGATCAAAGCTCTGGCGCAGCCGGGTGACGAACTGCACCTGCAGCGGAACCTGCGCGATGGCTGCAAAAAAATCTGCATTGTAGGTATAGCCACTGACCGCAGCCAGCTTGCGATCCGCCAGATCCTGATAGCCACGCCATTCCAGCGGAGCTGACTTGAGATAGAACCAGACGTAGGTCTCGCTCAGGATGGGATCGCTGTAGAGATGGGTTTTGCGCCGCTCGCTCGACTCATACCAGTGGACAGTGCCATCCACCACCCCCTCCTCCGACAAGCGAAAGGCCCGTTTCCAGGGCAGGAACTGGAACTTGACGCTCACCCCTTCACTCTTGAATGCCTCGCTCACCACATGAGGGATAAGCCCCTGATATTTGAGCGTCTCGGAGCAGTAAGGGGGATACTCTCCCGTGGTCAGGGTCAGCTCCTGCGCCCAGAGCCCGTGGCAAAAAAGGCTCCCCGCCAGCAACCAGCTTATTTTCATCCCGATGCCCTCTTGTTCTCTTTTCCCAACTATAGACCGCCCCCTTGAAAGGATTGCCGGATCGCCGGGGAACCGTTATGTTCCCCTTTTTCCAGGCGATCGCGCCGCGTCACAAGGATATGAAGATGCCCAGGCTAGACAGCATTCACCTCTACCCCATCAAATCGACTGCAGGTATGCCGCTGGCTCGCGCCCGGGTGACCGAAGAGGGACTGGCAGGGGATCGCCGCTACATGGTGGTCAAACCGGACGGCACCTTTATCACAGCCCGTACCCATCCCCAACTGCAACAGATCGTGGCCACCCCCATCGAAGGGGGCTTGCAACTGCGCTATCCGGGCTTTGAACCGCTCACTCTGCAAGAGGTCGACTTCAGCCGCGCCCCGCAAGCTACCGGAGTCTGGAGCGACCGTTTCACCGCCCTGCACACCGACCCCAAAGCCGATGGCTGGCTAAGCCGGGTGGCAGGGGAGACGGTGCAACTGCTCTGGCTGGGCGAGACCTCTGATCGCTTTCGCGAGAAGACCGGCACCCGGGTCAGCTTTGCCGACGGTTATCCGCTGCTGCTGATAAGCCAGGCCTCCCTTGAGGATCTCAATCTGCGCTCCGATGCGCTGCACCAGATGAGCCAATTCCGCACCAATCTGGTGGCAAGCAATACCCAGCCCTTCGAGGAGGACAGCTGGGTGCGTATCCGCATCGGCGAGGTGGAATTCAAGGTGGTCAAGCCCTGCAGCCGCTGCATCATGACCACAGTGGAAGCGGGCACCGATCGTTTCAACGCCCTGAAAGAGCCGCTGGCGACCCTCACCCGCTACCGCCGTGGCGAGGATGGCGAGGTCTACTTCGGCCAGAACCTGATCGCCCTGAACGAGGGGTGGATTGAGGCTGGCAGCGAGATCGAGGTACTGGAGCGCACCCGTCCGGTGGTCTATCCCGCCGCCGCACCGAAGAAGCGGGAACTGGTCTGCGTGGCCCGTGAACCGCTGGCGCGGGATCTGGAGACCTTCTGGTTCGAAGCCGCCGACGGTGAGCCCCTGCCCGACTACCTGCCGGGCCAGCATCTGCCCATCAGCCTCGATATCAAAAACGAGCGGATCCTGCGCCGCTATACCCTGAGCTCCACGCCGGATCACCCGGAGCGTTACAGCATCAGCGTCAAAAAGGTGGAGGGTGGCCGCATCTCGCACTGGCTGCACCAGCAGTTGCAGGTGGGCGACCGGCTGCTGGCCGCCAACCCCGCTGGCGAGTTTCACTTAGGGTCCGAGCGCAACCTACTGTTGCTCTCCGCAGGCTCCGGCGTCACCCCCATGCTGGCGATAGCCCGCACCCTGGCGCTACGCGGGGAGCTCGAAGAGGTTCACTTTATGCACCTGTGCCGCAGCGAAGCGGACATTCCCGCCGCCAGCGAACTGCACGCCATGGCACAGCAGGGGATGACTCTCACCCTGATCCTGAGCCAGCCGGACAATCACTGGCAGGGGCTGCAAGGGCGACTCAATGATGAGCATCTGCAACTGGTCAAAGGGCTGGCCGAAAAAGAGGTCTTTATCTGCGGCCCCCACGGCTTTATGGCCGATGCTGCCGCCAAAGTTGCGGCCCTCGGCGTTCCAGCCGCACGTATTAAACAGGAGAGTTTTGGCGGCGCCATTCTCTCGGTGGCTCGCCCCCATCAGGCGGTACAACTGCGTATCGGCGCCCAAGCCTTTACCGGCAACAATCAGGGCACAGTGCTGGATCAGGCCAACAAGCAAGGTGTAGAGCTGCCATGGAGCTGTCGCGCCGGCATCTGCGGCAGTTGCAAACAGACGCTGATCTCGGGCGAGGTGGAGCATCCCGACGCCCCCGCCATCAGCGCCGCCGAGCGGGCCGAGGGCAAGATCCTCACCTGCTGCGCAGTGCCGCTGACCGACCTCGTCATCAAATAAGGTGATCGAGCCGCGATAACGCGCGGACAATAAAAAACGGCTGCCGAGGCAGCCGTTTTGCTTGGTAGCAACTGGCGAGATTAACCGCGCAGGGCGGCAATCCGCTGCTCGATGGGCGGGTGGCTCATAAACAGCTCGCTCATGGAGCGCTTGCCGTTGATGCCAAAGGCCATCATGGAGCCTTCCAGCTGCGGCTCGGCACCGCGGGAGAGGCGCTCAAGGGCGGCGATCATCTTGTCGCGACCGGCCAGCTTGGCGGCACCGGCATCGGCGCGGAACTCACGCTGACGGCTGAACCACATGACGATGATGGAAGCCAGAATGCCAAACACCATTTCCAGCACGAATACGGTGATCATGTAGGCAAAACCGCCGGTGCTGCTGCTCTCTTCCTCGTTGTTGGAGCTGAAGAAGTTGCTGATGACGCCAGCCACGATGCGGGCGAAGAACATCACGAAGGTGTTCACCACCCCCTGGATCAGGGTCAGGGTCACCATGTCGCCATTGGCTACGTGGCTCACTTCGTGGGCCAGGACCGCTTCCGCCTCGTCACGGCTCATGCTGTAGAGCAGGCCGGAGGAGACCGCCACCAGTGAATCATCGCGGCGGGCACCGGTAGCAAACGCGTTCATCTCGGGAGAGTCGTAGATCCCCACTTCCGGCATCTTGATCCCCGCTTCGCGGGCCTGACGGGCCACAGTGCTCACCAGCCAGTGCTCGGTCTCGTTGCGGGGTTGCTCGATGACCTGGACGCCATAGCTGCGCTTGGCCATCCACTTGGACATCAGCAAGGAGATAAAGGAACCCCCAAAACCGAACACGGCACAGAACACCAACAGGCCGGAAATGCTGGACTTGTTGATCCCCAGAACCGAGAACAGGATATTGAGTACCACCCCCAGCACCAGCATGACGGCCAGGTTGGTCACCAGGAATAGCATAATTCGCTTCATATAGACTCCTTGTGAAGATAAGGGACATGACCGGGGACCACTCGCGATCCCACCTGATCATGTCAATGTCGTCATTCTAGGGCGATTCGATGAATGTTCGCTGAATATGCCGTCACAGTAGCGGCGCGATATCAAGACGCCCCTGCAAATCGGCTTCAAGCGGATTGTTTATAAACGGAATTTCCCCGAGGAAGGGAGCTGGCAGCAAGCCCCTCAGGGTGTCCAGATTTTCCTGATAATGGCTCATGGAACCATGGAGCCGATTAATTACCCACCCCGCCACCGGCAGCTGATCATTGCGAATGGCGGCAAAGGTGAGCAGCGCATGGTTGAGGCAACCCAGCTTGGCCCCCACCACCATGATCACCGCCATGTTCTCCTGCTTGACCCAGTCCGACAGCAGATGCTTGCGATCGAGCGGCAAATACCAGCCCCCTGCCCCTTCCACTACCGCCAGTTCGGCCCCGGCCTGTTCAATCTTGCGTAGCCCCTCGCTCAACCCCTGCATGGTGATAGGCTGGCGCGCCTCGCTGGCGGCAATGTGGGGCGCAATCGGCGGCTCATAGGCGAACGGATTGACCACCTCATAGGGCAGCGGCAGACTCGCCGCCTCCTGCAACAGAACGGCATCCAGGTTGCGCAGCCCGTCCGGAGTGCGAGCACATCCGGCCGAGACCGGCTTGTAACCCGCGCACTTGATTCCCTGTGCGCTGAATTCACGCAGCAGGGTGCGCGCCACCAGCGTCTTGCCCACATCGGTATCGGTGCCGGTGATAAAGAATGATTTCATACGGTTCTCTCCTTGACAGGGCCCGTTGACTACCCTGCACACACTGCGATTCCCGGCGCTCAGCAAGGCTTGCTGAGGCGGCCGAGGCACACCCGATAACTGGCGACCAGCCTGCCATCGGGCTGGCGAAACGCCTCATACGCCTGAGTCAGCTGCTGCAATCTGGCGCGACCGCTCAGACCGGCCGGGGCGGCACTCCCCTGATTGTCGTTGACCTGATTGGCCCCAATCCCCTTGAGATCGCGCAACAGCTGCGGCAATTCAAGATAGGCGAGATCCCAGGTGATACAACGCAGCTCGGGAGCAGATCCCCCGGCGCTCGCCAGCGCCTGCTCCAATTGTGGCAGGCTGAGGAAGCGATTGACATGGGCGCGACCATCAAGCTGCTGCCAGGCGGCTCGCAACTGCCAGAGCGACTCATCGAGCAGGGTCGAGAAAAAGATCTGGCCGCCCGGTTTGACCACCCGCAGCAACTCGCCGAAAGCCTGGGCCGGACGCTCGCACCACTGCAGCGCCAGACTGGAGAAAACCCAGTCGAACGCGTTATCGGCGAAAGGAAGCTGCTCCGCATCGCCGCAGAGCAGGCGAGCACCGCTGCCACGCAAGGCGGCCTGCACCAGCATGCCGGGGGCAAGATCCAGCCCCACCAGCTGGTGACAACGGTTCGCCAGTTGGGGCAAGAAAAAACCGGTACCGCAGCCCAGATCCAGCCCACTCACCGTCAGATCAGTGCCAACCGGCCTGTCTGGCATCCATTCCAGCAGCGCCTGACCCACCTCCTGCTGAAAACGGGCATGGGCATCGTAATGACGAGCGGCGGCGCCGAAACGGCGAGCAAGCTGCGCCTTGTCGACCGTTTGAAAACGCTCAGCCATGGTGAGCCTCCCCAACCGTTGTCGCAGCAGGGCAGACCCCCAAGGCATCGAGCAAGCGATCCACATCCTGCTCGCGGTGAGCCGCGCTCAGGGTAATACGCAGCCGGGCCGTACCGACTGGCACAGTGGGCGGGCGGATGGCGCTCACCCAGACGCCGCGCTCCCGCAGCCGTTCGGCCAGTTGCAGGGCAACACTGCTCTCCCCTACCAGCAGCGGCTGGATGGGGGTGTTGCTCGCGCCAAGCTGCCAACCCAACGCCTGTGCCCCTTGCCGGAAGCGAGCGATCAGCTGGCCAAGATGGGCGCGGGCATCCTCGGCGGCGCGTACCAGTTCGATGCCCTTGCTGACCGCGCAGGCCTGGGCGGCGGGCATATGGGTGCTGTAGACATAGTGGCGAGCGAAGTTGACCAGATACTCCACCAGCTCGCGGCTGCCGCCGACAAAGGCACCGGCAACCCCGAGCGCCTTGCCAAAAGTGCCCATCTGGATGTGTACGCTGGCAGGAGCAACCCCTTGCGCCGCCAGAGTGCCGCGCCCCTCGGCTCCCAGCACACCAAGACCGTGGGCATCGTCGATCATCAACCAGTTGCCGCTCCGGGCGGCCAGGGTTGTGAGCTCAGCCCAGGGGCCTTGATCCCCGTCCATACTGAACACCCCTTCCGAGACAATCAGTCCGCGATTTGGCTCAAGCTGCCGTTCAAGGGCCGCCATATCGTTGTGGGCAAAACGCTTCATCTTGCAAGGGAGCTGGCTGCCCATCTCCTGCAAAGAGGCGTGGTTGAGTTTGTCCTGCCACAGCAGATGCTCCTTGCCGAGCAGCGCTTTGAGCACCGCCTGATTGGCCGAAAAACCGCAGTTGAACAGCAGCACCGCCTCCACCCCGAGCCACTCGGCCAGGGTCTCCTCAAGCTGTTGGTGGGCACGGCTGTAACCGGTCACCAGCGGCGAGGCGCCGGAGCCCGCGCCATAGCGTTCAATCCCCGCTTTGAAGGCGGCCTTGATGGCGCCGTGTTCTGCCAGTCCCAGATAGTCGTTGGCGGAAAAGTTGAGGTAGTCGAACCCCGCAACCTTGAGCCGCCCGCCACTCGCCCCGTCGGTCGCGATGCGGTTGCGCAGCAGACCCACCTGCTCGCGCTCGGCCAGCGCCGTGCCCAATACAAAGGGGCCCGTTACTGCAGGGCCGTTCATGACCGCGCAGCCCCTGCACGGGGGCGGGTGGCGTCATAAAACATCTCGGTGGGCTCGCTCTGGCGACTCACCTCGGCCAGCAGCACCTCTTCTTGAACCTGATCCGGCTTCTGGGCCCGCTGGGCAGGGCGAATGCCGAGCCGCTTGAACAGCTGCATATCGCTGTTTTCGTCCGGGTTGGGGGTGGTCAGCAACTTGCAGCCATAGAAAATGGAGTTGGCCCCGGCCATAAAACACATGGCCTGCATCTGCTCGTTCATCTTCTCCCGCCCGGCTGAGAGGCGCACATGGGAGGCGGGCATCATGATGCGCGCCACGGCGATGGTGCGGATAAATTCGAACGGATCGAGGTTCTCCTCGTTCTCCAGCGGCGTTCCCTTCACCTTGACCAGCATGTTGATGGGCACGCTCTCCGGGTGCCGCGGCAGGTTGGCGAGCGCCATCAAGAGTCCTGCACGGTCTTTGGCCTGCTCACCCATGCCGACGATGCCGCCAGAGCAGACCTTCATGCCCGCACTGCGCACATGCTCCAGGGTATCGAGCCTGTCCTGATAGGTGCGGGTGGAGATGATCTCGCCGTAAAACTCCGGCGATGTATCGAGGTTGTGGTTGTAGTAATCAAGCCCCGCGGCCCCCAGACGTGCCGCCTGATCGGCGGTGAGCATCCCTAGCGTCATGCAGGTCTCCATCCCCAGCCCGCGCACCTCCTCAATCATCCGGATGATGTAGGGCATGTCTTTTTCTTTGGGGTTGCGCCAGGCGGCCCCCATGCAAAAGCGTGACGAGCCGTTGGCCTTGGCTTCGCGGGCCCGCTCCAGCACCTTTTCCACCTCCATCAGCCGCTCGACCTCAAGCCCGGTGTGATAACGGGCGCTCTGGGGGCAGTATTTGCAATCTTCCGGGCAAGCGCCGGTCTTGATGGAGAGCAAGGTGCTCACCTGCACTTCATTCGGGTCAAAGTGGGCGCGGTGGACGGTCTGGGCCTGAAACAGCAGATCGTTGAACGGCAGGGCAAACAGGGCCTGAACCTCGGCGAGGGTCCAGTCGTGACGAAGGGCGTGACCGCCCGCGGTGAGAGCATTCATACATGGCTTCCGGTTGTTATTAGTGGGATCCTGCGCCCGCCATCTTGGGATGGACGGCCACAAAACCCGCCGCCGGGCCCGCGCGCTCAAGGTGATGCGCAGTGCCAAGTGGCTGAAATTGTTGGCTAGTGTAGAGAGCACGCGTAGACTGTCAACACCGACCAGATCAAACCAATTGACAATAGAACAACAAATGACCAACCAAGAATTCGACCTGCACCACATCTGGCACCCCTATACCTCCCTCACTCACCCCCTGCCCTGCTATGAAGTGGCCAGCGCCAAAGGGGTGAAGATCACTCTCAGCGATGGCCGCGAACTGGTGGATGGTATGAGCTCCTGGTGGGCTTGCGTGCACGGCTATCAGGTGCCGGAGTTGGACGCCGCAGCCACCGCCCAGCTCGGCAAGATGTCTCACGTGATGTTTGGCGGCCTCACCCACGCCCCGGCGGTCGAGCTCTGCCGCAAGCTGGTGGAGATCACTCCGAAGGGGCTTGATCGGGTATTTCTGGCCGATTCCGGCTCGGTGGCAGTGGAAGTGGCACTCAAGATGGCCCAGCAGTACTGGCACGCCAAGGGGACGCCCAGAGCCAAATTTGTCGCCCTGCGCAGCGGCTATCACGGCGACACCTTTGGCGCCATGAGCGTCTGTGACCCGGATGGCGGCATGCACGAGCTCTACAAGGGATTCCTGCCGGAGCACCATTTTGTCGAAGCGCCGAGCTGTCGCTTCCACGCCGAGTGGGACGAGCAGTGCGTGGTGGAGCTGGCCACACTCATGGCGGATCACCACGAGGAGATTGCCGCCATCGTGCTCGAACCCATAGTGCAAGGGGCTGGCGGCATGCGCTTCTATCACCCCCGCTATCTGCAGTGGGTACGCGCCCTGTGCGACGAATTCGGCGTGCTGCTGATTGCTGACGAGATTGCCACCGGCTTTGGCCGCACTGGCCAGCTGTTTGCCTGCGACTGGGCGGGGATCACCCCCGACATCATGTGTCTGGGCAAGGCGCTCACCGGCGGCTACCTCACCCTCTCGGCGACCCTGACCACCGAGCATGTCGCCCGCACCATCTGTGACGGCAAGGCGGGCGTCTTTATGCACGGCCCCACCTTTATGGGCAACCCGCTCGCCTGCGCGGTGGCCAACGCCTCCATCGAGTTGCTGCTCGCCTCACCTTGGCAGGAGCGGGTGCGCGCCATCGAGTATCAGCTGCGTACCGAACTGGTAGAGCTGACCCTGCACCCGGCGGTCGCGGATGTGCGGGTGCTCGGCGCCATCGGGGTGGTGGAGATGAAAGAGCGGGTGGATGTGGCGCGCATCCAGCGCAAGTTTGTCGAACTGGGCGCCTGGATCCGCCCCTTTGGCAAGCTGGTCTACCTGATGCCCCCCTTCGTCATCACCCCTGAAGAGTTGCGGGTATTGACCGGCGCCATCAGTCAGGCCATCACCGAAGGCGAGTTTTAATGCATGCAGCGGGCGGCCATCGCAGCCGCCCGTTTGACTACCGGCATTTGATATATAAAGAGGGCAACTTTATCCACTTCAGTGCAGTTTCACTTGCCGTAATGTGAGCAAAACACCAGACCTGAGGCCCCAAGAGGGGTAAACTGCTGCGGTTTTACCATCAAGAAAGACTGCTCATGCGCCTCTCCATTGCTGCCAAAATCAACTTTTTCCTGCTCTTCATCTTCTCCATGGTACTGGTCTTCTCCGCAGCCTATCAGGCGGTGCGCGAGCGCGATCTCATCCTGACGCTCATCAAGGAGCAGAGCCGCGAGCAGACCGAAGCCTATTTCGATGGCCTCAACATGCTGATGCTGACCGGCAAGATGGATGCCCGCGATACTCTGCGCGGCAAGTTTCTCGACCATGCCCATGTGGAGGATGCCCGCATCGTCCGTGGCGACGCAGTGAGCAAACAGTTCGGGCCGGGACGGGAAACAGAACAGGTAAAAGATGAGTTTGATGAGCTGGCTCTGGCGGGCAAAGGGAGCCTGGAGGTGGTACACAACGGCATGCACAGCCGTCTGGTGGTGACCCGACCGCTACTGGCCAAGAAGGATTTTCGCGGCACCGACTGCACCAGCTGTCATCTGGTGCCGGAGAACACGGTGTTAGGGGCGGTGCGCTTTGACTACTCCCTCGATTCGCTGTTTACCCGGGTCGAGCAGAACATTCTCACCTCGGCGCTGATCCTCACCGGCATCTTCGGGATGGGACTGCTGCTGACCCTCTGGGTCATCCGCACCTGGATCGTGCGCCCCCTCAACCAGTTGACCCGCTCCATGGAAGAGGCCACCGACTTGCACGACTTCGGACACCGGCTGGAGGGGGATGACGGCGACGAGATTGGCCGGGTGGCGGTGGCCTACAACCAGATGCTCGACAGTGTGGAGCGCCAGCTCGGCAAACGCACCAAGGCCAGCAGGCAGGAGCCGGATCAGCCCCGCTAAGACGAACGCTTAACCGACGTAGTAGAAAAGCAGACTGGCGATCAGCACCAGTAGCAGGATGGCCAGATTGACATGCCGGGAGTCATCCTGACGGCGGCTGCGCTTGCGCTCCAGCAGCAACACCGCCAGCGTCAGGGCGCAGCAGCTCCAGAGCCCGTAGACCAGCCAGGGGGTAAGGGCCGGGTCCCAATAATCGCGCACCTCGATCCCGCCATAGACCAGAAAACCGTAGGCAATTTCGGGACGGGCATAGTGGTAAAGGGAGAGCAGCACGATAAAGCCGCCCCAGCAGAGCATCACCAGCCCCTGCAACACCCGTGTCAGCCAATCTGGCCCATGCCGCCGATCTTTCACCCACCTCTCCTGCGCCCGTGACACTCTTGTTGAGTGAACCATGCCGAAAACCCCACCAGAGTCCGACATTTTTGCTTGTTTATCAAACCCGCGCGGGTAAGATTGACGGCTTAGTCTGCCATGGTGGGCCATCTGTGCCCGGGCCAGACTCCCTAGTGTTGCAAATAGCGCTGCAAGAACAAGCTGGAGACAATATTTCGATGACGCACGCATCCGTAGTAGATGTGCTGGCCGGTAAGTATCCGGTCGGCACCACCCAAACTGTCAAAGGGTGGATCCGGACTCGCCGTGATTCCAAGGCGGGGATCTCATTTTTGGCCATTTCCGATGGCTCCTGTTTCCATCCGGTACAGGCAGTTGTCCCCAATACCCTGGCCAATTACGAGAATGAAGTGCTGCGTCTGACCACTGCCTGCTCCGTGGAAGTGACCGGCGTGGTTGCCGCCTCTCAGGGCAGCGGCCAGGCTTTCGAACTGCAGGCGACCGAGGTGAAGGTAGTCGGCTGGGTCGAAGATCCGGACACCTACCCGATGGCTGCCAAGCGCCACAGCATCGAATACCTGCGTGAACAGGCCCACCTGCGCCCGCGCACCAACATCGTTGGCGCCGTGACCCGCGTTCGTCACTGCCTGGCGCAAGCCATCCACCGCTTCTTCCACGAAGAGGGTTTCCTCTGGGTTGCGACCCCGCTCATCACCGCCTCTGACACCGAAGGTGCCGGCGAGATGTTCCGCGTCTCCACTCTGGACATGGAAAACCTGCCGCGCACCGACGCCGGCAAGGTGGACTACAACGAAGATTTCTTCGGCAAAGAGGCTTTCCTGACCGTATCCGGCCAGCTGAACGCCGAAACCTATGCCTGCGCGCTCTCCAAGGTCTACACCTTCGGCCCGACCTTCCGCGCTGAAAACTCCAACACCAGCCGCCACCTGGCCGAGTTCTGGATGGTTGAGCCGGAAGTGGCCTTCAACGATCTGGAAGATAACGCCGCACTGGCCGAAGCCATGCTGAAGTATGTCTTCAACGCCGTACTGACCGAGCGTCGTGACGATCTGGAGTTCTTCGCCCAGCACGTGGACAAGGATGCCATCGGCCGTCTGGAGCGTTTCGTCTCCTCCGACTTCGCCCAGATCGACTACACCGACGCCATCGAAGTGCTGCAAAACTGCGGCAAGAAGTTCGAGTTCCCGGTCTCCTGGGGTATCGATCTCTCCTCCGAGCACGAGCGCTATCTGGCCGAGGAGCACTTCAAGTCTCCGGTGGTGGTAAAGAACTACCCGAAAGATATCAAGGCCTTCTACATGCGCCTCAACGACGACGGCAAGACCGTTGCCGCGATGGACGTACTGGCACCGGGCATCGGCGAGATCATCGGTGGTTCCCAGCGTGAAGAGCGTCTGGACGTGCTGGATGCCCGTCTGGCCGAGATGGGCCTGAACAAGGAAGATTACTGGTGGTATCGCGACCTGCGTCGCTTCGGTACCGTGCCGCACTCCGGCTTCGGTCTGGGCTTCGAGCGTCTGGTGGTCTACGTGACCGGCATGGGCAACGTCCGCGACGTGATCCCGTTCCCGCGTACTCCGCGTACCGCCGAGTTCTGATCAGCGGCATCTTGTCACTGCATTGCAAAAGCCGACCTGTGGGTCGGCTTTTTTATTGTCACCGTTATGGGTGATACTCAGGATCAACCGGCACAAGGAACTCGTCGCTTATGGGATATCGCCTGCTGCTCTCGCTATTGCTGTCCTGCATGCCTGTTCAACTGTGGGCCGAGCCCGTTCGTCTGACCACCCTGGAGTGGCCCCCCTACACCAGCCAGAGCCTGCCCGATGGCGGCCTTACCGGTCATATCGTCAAGCGCGCCTTTGCCGAAGCGGGACTGGAGGTGACGTTCGACTTCTACCCCTGGCAGCGGGCAGTGCGGCTGGCGGCCGACCCGACCCAGCCTTATAGCGGCTATTTTCCCGAGTACCTCTCCGACACCCTGCCGACCCTGTGGCGCAGCTCCCCCAGCGTGGGCGACAGCGTGCTGGGCATGGCGCAGCGCTCAGGCCCCCCCATCCCCTGGCAGCAGCTCACGGATCTCGCCCCCTACCGGATCGGCGTGGTGGAGGGGTACGTCAACACCCAGGAATTCGATGCTCTGATGGTCAGCAAGCGCCTCAACACTGCCGCCGTCGATTCCGACCTGCTCAACCTGCGCAAATTACAGCGCGACCGGCTCGATCTCGCCGTCATCGACCGGGATGTCTTCTATTGGCTGATCCACCACGATGCCAAGCTTTATCCCGAACAGCTCCAGTTCAATCCGAAGATCCTCGAGCACAAGAGCCTGCACATCATGTTCCGCCCCGACCAGCAGGCGCTGCAGCAGCGAGTAGACAAGGCGCTCGCCAGACTCGATATCCAGAAACTGAGCGGGGAGTACCAGCGCCGCTATCTGGCCGATAAATAAAGACTCTTTCGGGATGAGCGGCAAAAGGCCGCCACTGCCGAAAAATACATCCGAAGTGCCCCCTTTTTTCCCCTCTTCTCCTCCTGCCAAGCATCCGCAACCCATTTTCATTTGTCTCCCTTCATCCATGTTTTTTCACCTCCCTATCGGCAAGATGCCTCTGCTTAAGGGATGGCAACCGGATGAAAAAATGATGGATTGGTTATTAGGTGGTTTTTAAGTGGTTTAATCAAAATTCATCGAGTTATTGAAGTAACTCAATTTTTTCACTTTTGCAGGGGAGCAAAATAACAACTAACCCTTTTGGGCTAATTTAAAACAGGCAATGACAATTCATGGTTCAGGCTACCCGCGGCAATATGGGTTGAATCACACGAGGTAATGGAATGATCTTGATGGAATTTTTGGTGGTACTCGGCTGCTTGCTGCTCGGTACCCGCTTTGGTGGCATGGGGCTCGGTCTCATCAGTGGTATCGGTCTCTTCCTGCTGACCTTCGTCTTCGGTCTGGTACCGGGCGAACCACCGGTGCAGGTGATGCTGACCATTCTGGCAGTGATCGGTTGTGCTGCCACCCTGCAGACCGCCGGCGGTCTCAACCTGATGATGCAGGTAGCCGAGCGTCTGCTGCGCCGTCACCCGCAATACATCACTATCCTGGCACCGCTCACCACCTGGACCCTCACCTTCCTGTGCGGTACCGGCCACGTGGTCTACACCATGTTCCCCATCATCGCCGACATCGCGCTGCAGAAGAACATCCGCCCCGAGCGCCCGATGGCTGTCGCCTCCGTTGCCTCCCAGATGGCCATCTGCGCCTCGCCGGTCTCGGTTGCCGTGGTCTCCATGGTCTCCATTCTGGCGGCCGGTCACGGTATCGGTCAGGCTTACGGCCTGCTCGACATCCTGATGGTCGCCATCCCCTCCTCCCTGACCGGCGTTATCGTGGCGGCCCTGTGGAGCCTGCGCCGCGGCAAGGATCTGGACAAGGACGAGGAGTTCCAGGCCAAGATCAAAGACCCGGAGCAGCGCGCCTTCATCTACGGTGGTGGCGAGACCCTGCTCAACACCAAGTTCCCGAAAGAGGCCTACTGGTCTACCTGGATCTTCTTCGCCGCCATCGCGGCCGTGGTGCTGCTGGGTGCCGATGAGGCGCTGCGTCCGGTGTTCACCATCAAGGACAAGACTGGCCCGCTCTCCATGAACCTGGTGATCCAGATGATGATGCTGATCGCCGGTGCCATCATCCTGATGCGCTGCAAGGTCAAGCCGGGCGAGATCGCCAACGGCGCCGTCTTCAAGGCAGGCATGGTCGCCATCTTCTCCGTATTCGGGGTTGCCTGGATGAGTGAGACCTTCTTCCAGGCTCACATGCCGCTGCTCAAAGAGACCCTGGCCCACGTGGTTCAGGCCCAGCCCTGGACCTACGCCCTGGTGCTGTTCCTCATCTCCAAGCTGGTGAACAGCCAGGCTGCAGCCCTGACCGCCATCGCCCCCATGGGGCTGGCTCTGGGTGTGGAGCCGAAACTGCTGATCGCCTTCCTGCCGGCGAGCTACGGCTACTTCGTGCTGCCGACCTACCCGAGCGATCTGGCCTGTATCGGCTTCGACCGCTCCGGCACCACCCGCATCGGCAAGTTCATCATCAACCACAGCTTCATCATTCCGGGGCTGATCGGGGTGGTGACCTCCTGCTCGCTGGGCTTTATCCTGACCAGCATCCTGCTCTAATCGCAACGGCGTTTACCACGCTATTGCAATACAGGCCCCCGCTTCGGGGGCCTGCTTTTTTCCCGCTCTGTGACCCCAACCCTTTCCCCGCCACCATTTCCGGACACTATGCCTTTACCTCTGCCCCCACCGCTGGGTAGCATGCCCCCTCGTTCACCATCGGAATCTCATCCATGTCTCGCGTCATCCTGCTCTGGAGCGGTGGCAAAGATGCCATGCTGGCCCTCTGTCATGCCCGCCAAGCGGGCCATCAGGTGGTGGCACTGGCCACCTTTGCGCCGCCAGAGCCCCGATTTCTCGCTCATCCTTTGCCGCTGGTGCGTCTTCAGGCGGAAGCCCTCGAGCTGCCCCATCTGCTGGTCACCATAGAAGCGCCGTTCGAGCAGAGCTATGAGATGGCGCTGAGCCGCTTGCAGCAGGAGTGGAACCTCGACGGGGTGGTGACCGGCGATATCGACAGCGTGGGCGGTGCGCCTAACTGGATCCGCGAACGCTGCCGCCCGCTTGGTCTCACCGTCCATACCCCGCTCTGGCAGCAATCTCGTCAAGCCTTGCTGGCGGATATGCTGGCCCGCGGCATCGTCGCCCACCTCTCCTGCGTCGATACCAGGGTACTGGCCCCCGAGTGGACTGGACGCACCCTCGATGCCGCCACCCTCGCCGAGTTGCAGCAGCTGGCAGCAACCCAAGGCTTCGATGCCTGCGGCGAGCAGGGGGAGTACCACACCATGGTGACCGACGGCCCGGGCTTTGCCGCCCCGCTGCGCCTCGATGGCTGGCAGGTGGCGCGGCAGGATCATCTGGCCTATCTGGCCGAACCGCAGGGGTAACGGCCGCAAGCCATCTGGCCAACTCACTCAGCGCGCGAAAAATCGAGACAAAAAAACGGGAGGCAACAGCCTCCCGTTTGGATTTGAGCGGACCAGTTTTGAGCGGGCCATGACGACCCGAACAAGGGATAAACCGGCTTATTTTGCCAGCTTGCCCAGCACCCGCTGCAACAGGCGGATGCGTGGTTCGATGCTGTCGAGCAGCAGGAATTCCGCCTCCGAGTGGAAACCACCGCCCATGGGGCCGAAGCCATCCAGCGACGGCACACCCGCGGCGGCGGTGAAGTTGGCATCCGAGCCGCCACCGGCTTCCAGCCAGTTGAAGGGGATACCTTCCTCTTTGGCTGCCGCCTCCACCAGCGCCATCAGCGCCTCGGTGTCACCACTCGGTCGCATCGCCGGCTTGAAGGTCTGGCGATCCACCTCAACCCGGCAGCCCGCGAGGAAGGGGTTGTTGGCCATAAAGGTGAGCCGATCGTGTACCGCAGCGGCCTCTTCGTTGCTCCAGAAGCGCAAATCCACGATCGCCTCGGCAAAGTCCGGCACCACGTTGACACCGGTGCCACCCTGTACCACGCCGACGTTCATGGTGGTGCCCGTGGTCATGTTGACCTGCTCGTTGATGGCCAGCACCCAATGCGCCAGCTCGGTGATGGCAGAGATCCCTTCGGTGAGGGCCGAACCGGCGTGGGAGGCCTTGCCGTGGAAGGTGATGCGGTACTTGGCATTGCCCTTGCGGGCGCTGATGAGATCCCCATTGGGACGGGCTGCCTCGGCCACCAGCACGCAGCCGCTCTGTTTGGCCTTCCCCACCAGCCAATCTTTCGACCAGGGGGAGCCAATCTCTTCGTCGCAGTTGTAACAGACCAGCACCTTGAGCTTGGCAAGCAATGCCGGATCCATCTCTTTGAGGGCATACCAGATAGAGAGCAGGCCGCTCTTCATGTCCGACACGCCGGGGCCAAAGGCTTGATTGCCTTCAATCTTGAGCGGGCGCTTGGCCGCCGTCCCCTCGGGGAAGACGGTATCCATGTGGCCGCACAGCATCACGTCGTAGTGATCGGCACCCGGCGCATTGGTGATCTCGAGGCAGGGACCGCACTCGGCAGCAAACTGGTGGCGAGTCACCTGCCAGCCGATGGCCTCATATTTCTCGGTCATGATGTCGGCCACTTTCGCTACCCCGGCCGGGGTGCGAGTACCGCAATCGAGGTTGATGAGCGGGGCCAGATCGGCCAGATAGTTATCGAGGGAAAACGGGCTCTTTACAACTGTCATTATCTTCTCCATGCAACAATCAGCGTTAGTGGCCAATCGTCAATTGCAACAATGCGACACAGTGAGAAAAAGGCGGGCAGCCATGCCACCCGCCCGACCGGTAAATTCCAAACACCACTACATAACCCACATCACTACATAAACAGCAGGTAGTTGAGGGTCAGCGCCGTCACCAGCGCACCCGCCATCGGCACGCTGGTGCGCTTGACCACGGTAAAGGGCGATACCTTGGCAATCCCCGCACAAGCGATCAGCACCGCCGCAATCGGGGAGACGGTACGGCCGATACTGGAAGCGAGCTGCATCGGCAGCAGCATGGTTACCGCAGGTACGCCGAACTTGGCCGCCACCGCCGGTGCCAGGGTCGAGAAGCTGAGGAACGCCGCGTTGCCGGAGCCCATGATGACCGCCGCTACCATGATCAGCGCCACCATCACCAGGGTCATCAGACCGCTGCCGATACCGGCATTGCTGGCAGAGTGCAGCAGGGTATCGATGGCGCCGATGGCCTTGAGAGATTCGGCAAACAGCTCGGCACAGACGATGAGCGCCACCACGGGGCCAAACACCTTGCCCATGCCATCGAGGAAGCTCGACAGCCCGGCAAACGCGGTACGCACCGAGCGGCTACGCAGCAGCTCGCACAGCATGCCGATAAAGACCGACAGCAGCATGGCCACCTCCACGCTCATCTTGATGTCGCTCACCAGCAGCTTGGAGAAGGTCATCATCAGCACGAAGGGGATGATCGGCAGCAGGGCATACCAGGTAGGCGCCTGCACGCTCTCGGTGCCCTGCTCGTCCAGCTCGGCGTGATCGCCGCGATGGAGCACCGGATCCCAGCCATCCTTGCGATCGCAGTGACGCTGCCAGAAGAAGTGCAGCACCATGGTCACCAGCAGCATGGGGGCCACCAGCCAGATCTGGTAGTCAACGAAATAGCTGGTCGGATCCATGCCGGATTGACCGGCAGAGAAGATGGCGTTGGTCTGGGTCGGGCCAATCTCAAACGCCTGGGAGGTAGCGATGACACCACAGGCGGAGGCCGGGCTGATGCCGAGGTTGCGCATCACCGGATACATGGTGACCATCAACAGCAGGCCAAGGCCGGTGGCGGAGGTGACGAACAGGGAAACAAAGACCGCCACCAGATAGCAGATGGAGAGCATCAGGTAGCTGGACTGGATGCCCGCCACCGGTTTGACCGCCACCCGCACCAACGCCTGGGAGGCACCGATATGGGACATGTAGGTGGCAAAACCCGCCACCGCCATGATGGTGAGGCCGAGGCCCGCCGCGCGGTAGGAGAAGATCCCCTTGAACACTTCGAACAGGTCGAACAGGGCGAAGCCGGTGCTCTTGTCAGCGGGCAGAATGGGATGCAGCCCCAGCCAGTAGGCCACTGCAAAAATGGCCATGCCCGCCAGCGCCAGCACCGCCTGCGGGTTGTAATCCTTGATAATGCCGTAGACCACGGCGACCAGAACGAGCAAGACGAATAAAAGTTCCAATATTCACTCCTGACAAATTTATCGAAGAGCGAAATCTAGTGATCTGACCACTGTTTGCCTTTGATCCCTATCAATAAAGGTGCCGTCACCGTGGTTCATTAGCATAATATGTTGGCCATGTAACAATTTTTCGTTATTTCAACTGCCGAAAAACCTTTATCACCCCATATCCGGGAATTGTGTGACGCGACTCCCCTCTTTTTTGCGTTGGATCAACATCTGACGGCGCCGAACTGGCGAAGATGCGCTTCGACATATAGCGACCATTTCGCGCCGGAGAGAGTTATGACAAGCCAAGCCACCGCAGGTGCTTCGACCTGCGACTACAAGCTGTGGGACATCCTCATCGAGTCTGCAAAGGAACGCACTACCATTCGTTACTCCAAACTGGCCAAACTGGCCGGACTGGAGCATTGCCAGGATGAACTGCGCACCCTGCTGCAACGCATCCGCATGTACTGCACCGAAAACAACTTGCCTATCCTCTCCACCATAGTGGTGGACGACGTGGGCAAATACACTGGCCTCTCTTCCAGTCTGCCGGATGCCCCCTGGGAGCGGGCCCGGGTCTTTGACCATGAATGGACCACCCAGCTCGGATTGTGATGCAGGAAGATGCTGACCAAAACGCGCCCGCTGGCGCGTTTTGGCTATCTGGCGTTTGACCCTTCTCTTATTTTCTCTCGCAATAACTGCACCATCGGGTACCGCCGCCGTGAAGCGCCTGACCTTGAACACAAAAGTGCCGTTCAGGTGTGACCAGTTCCGGTAAAACCCGCGAGCCGGACCATCAGCGTTGCCATGGGATTGCCACAATGCCAGAATCGGGCCCTTGCACTGTGTTGATTCGGATTTTCGGGCACGGCCACGGCCAGCGCCCACAAGAGAAGGACTCCCCATGGCCACCACCCTCTATGGCATCAAGAACTGCGACACCATCAAGAAAGCCCGCAAGTGGCTGGATGAGGCTGGTATCGACTACCGCTTTCACGACCACCGCGCCGACGGCCTGAATCCGGACGAGCTTGACAGCTGGCTGGCAAAACTCGGCTGGGAAGCCCTGCTCAACAGCCGCGGCACCACCTTCCGCGCCCTGCCGGATGAGGCCAAACAGGGACTCGACACCGCCAAGGCGCGCGCCCTGCTGCTGGAACATCCGGCGATGATCAAGCGCCCGCTGCTCGACCGTGACGGCGAACTGACCCTGGGTTTCAAGGTTGATCACTACCAATCCCTCTTCTCCCGTTAAGGACAACTAAGGACAACTGATGTCGGATGTCATCGCACTGGCCAAGGATCTGATCCGCCGCCCCTCCGTTACCCCGCTGGATGAAGGGTGCCAGACCCTGATGGCGGAGCGCCTCGCCAAGCTCGGCTTTGTTATCGAGCCCATGGTGTTTGAGGACACCACCAACCTCTGGGCCCGCCGTGGCAGCGAGGGGCCGCTGTTCTGCTTCGCCGGTCACACCGACGTGGTGCCCGCCGGGCCGCTGGACAAATGGCACACCCCGCCGTTCGAGCCGACCATCAAGGATGGTGTGCTCTATGGCCGTGGTGCCGCCGACATGAAGGGCTCGCTGGCTGCCATGGTGGTGGCGGTCGAGCGCTTCGTGGCCGAGCATCCGGATCACACCGGGTCTATTGCTTTTCTCATCACCTCAGATGAGGAGGGGCCCTTTATCAATGGCACCACCCGGGTGATCGATACCCTGGAGGCTCGCAACGAGAAGATCCGCTGGTGCATCGTCGGTGAACCCTCCTCCACCGCCGTGGTAGGCGATGTGGTGAAGAACGGCCGCCGCGGCTCCATCACAGGTGATCTGCTGGTGCGCGGGGTGCAGGGTCATGTCGCCTATCCCCATCTGGCGGACAACCCCATTCATAAAGCCGCGCCAGCGCTGGCGGAACTCGCCGCCACCGTGTGGGATGAGGGCAACGCCTACTTCCCCCCCACCAGCTTCCAGATCGCCAACATCTCGGCCGGCACCGGCGCCTCCAACGTCATTCCGGGCGAGCTGCAGGTACAGTTCAACTTCCGCTTCAGTACCGAACTGACCGACATGGATATCCGTGAGCGGGTCGAAGCGCTGCTGGATAAATATGGCCTCGATTATCAGCTGAGCTGGACCCTCTCCGGCCAACCCTTCCTCACCGACACCGGCGCGCTGCTCGATGCGGCCGTGGCGGCCATCGAGGCGGTGAACGGTCAGCGACCGGCCCTGCTCACCACTGGTGGCACCTCCGACGGGCGCTTTATCGCCCCCACCGGCGCCGAGGTGATTGAGCTCGGTCCCGTCAACGCCACCATTCACAAGGTGAACGAGTGCGTGAAGGCGGACGATCTGGATCTGCTGGCCGACATGTACCAAGGGGTGCTCGAGAGATTGCTGGCATGACGCAGGAACAACTGCTGGGGCTCGACGAGAGCCACCTTATTCTGGTGGGGCGCGGCCCTCATCGTCTGACCGCCGCCACCGCGGCGGCCTTCAACGACATGCAGGTGGCGGCCGCTCACGCCGGTTTCAACCTGCAGCCCGCCTCCAGCTGGCGCAGCTTTGAGCGCCAGCTCGCCATCTGGAATGGCAAGTGGCGCGGCGAACGGCCACTGCTCGATGCCAACAGCCAGCCCATTGATGCCCTGCAACTGGACGAGACAGAGCGGCTGCACGCCATCCTGCGCTGGAGCGCCCTGCCCGGCACCAGCCGTCACCACTGGGGGACGGATCTCGATATCTACGACCCGGACTGTTTGCCTGCCGATACCAAACTGGCGCTGGAGCCGTGGGAGTATGAAGCCGGGGGCTGGTTTGCAGATCTCAGCGAGTGGCTCAGCGACCACATGAGCGACTTCGGCTTCTTCCTCCCTTATGCCAAGCCGGTCGGGGCAGAGAGCGGGGTCGCCTACGAGCCCTGGCATATCAGCTTCTCGCTGGAGTCCGATGAGCAGCGGCTCGATCCCGCAGCACTGGCGCTTTGCCTGCAACAGGCGGATATTGAAGGCAAGTCGACCATATTGGCCAACCTTGATGACATTTTGGCCCGTTATGTCACCACCTGTCCTGACGAAAGGAAAATCCCATGAATCTCTGGCTGTGGATAGGGTTGCCGCTGCTGTTCCTGCTCGGGCTGTTTCTCAATGCCATCAAAGACATGAAACGGCTGGAGAAGCAGTTGCCCAAATACAAGGACAAGATCCGTGAAGTGAAGGATGACGAGGATGACTGAATTCAGGTCTGTAGCCTGCCGCCGAAAATGAAAAAGACTTGCGGGGAAAATGAATATAACAAAACGGCGGGGAGACTCGCCGTTTCAATCCCCCTCTGCACCTAACGTCACACCGTCACCGCTCTATCCACATAGAAGGGGGCGGTCTCGCTATCTACGGCCAGTAGATCCCACCCCAGCTCGATCTCGATGGGCTTGTCGCTCATAAAGTCCACCGCGCTCGAAAGGGACAAGCTGGCACTGGGTACCCTCAGTTTGATGGCCTCGCCACTGACGATACTGCGGCCATCGAGCAGCAGTCGCGCCTTGATCTCCGGCTGGATGTTGCCCGCGATGCGGGTACCGGTCACCGCGTTATAGGTACCGCTGACCGTCAGGCTGCCGCCATCCGCCACCGAGTTCCCCTTGCTCGCCCGCACCAGCCCGAGCGCATAGTTGACCTCGATATCAGTACCCACCACCCGCGCGGTGGCCCCTCCCTTGATAGCCAGACCGGTTGCGGCACTATTGCTTTGCCGAGCGGTGCCCACTTCGGCCAGGGGGCCAGCAGCACAGGCGGGATCTCGGTGCTCTTGATGGTGCCCATGGCAGGCTTGGGAATATGCCGGTTTGATCACAAAATGAGCCCGACAAATCCCCCAGACAGTGCGGTCAAAACGGGCGTAAAAAACGGGTCATTGCGACCCGTTTTTTGTCAATTTGGCCGGAGTGAACCGACTCAACCCTTCTTGATCTCCCGCAGATAGCGGTAGATGGAGTGGACCGAGATCCCAAGCTGGCGCGCCGCAATCTGGGCACTGTCTTTTAACTCGAAGATCCCCATGTCGTGCAGCTGGTTGACGATAACCCGAGTCTTCTGGGACGGAGGCACCGCCTCGTTGCCACGCACCTCGGCACTGACGGTGTCGATAGTGCTGTTGAGCGCTTCGTCGATGTTGCGGGCGAACACCTCCGGGGTGGCATGGCTCTCGTGGGGATGCATGCACTCCGGCATCATGGTCCGTAGCACGGATTGCAACGGGGCATCCATGTCGCTGTTGATGCAGAGCAACCCGATGGCCCTGTGCTCCCCGTTGCGGATCACGGTGGTGATGGAGCGCAGCGTCTTGCCGGTGGCACACTTGGTCATGTAGGGGCTGGAGATATCCTGCCCGCTCTTGAGCTTCATCATCGCCAGGTTGGTGATGGGGGCGCCGACACTGCGGCCGGTGATATGGCCGTTGGCAATCTTGACGATCGAGGGATTGCGCGCATCCAGACTGTGGAGCAGCACTTCGGTGTGCTGACCATACATGGCGGCGATGCCGTCCACAATGTTCTCCATCGACTTGAGGATCTCAAAATCGCTCGGACTCAACTCTTGCAGCTTCACAATGGGACCTTCTTGCAAGGGTTGCTGCCGGACAATGGACGCCGGGCAGCAACCGACAGGGACATCAGGCGGACATGATATCAATAATGGTGCTGTCTGTGGCAGACATGCCCTCCTTCACCATCTGGCCGACGTTGCGGATGGTCTGATCCACGTCACCGGCGACGATCCCCTGCCCCGACACCGAGTGGCTGTTGAGGGCCATCAGGAAGCCGCGCACCGCCGCGCCGGAGGAGGTACTCACCTTCATGGCGCAGGAGGCTTTCGCCCCGTCACACACCATGCCGGCACTGTCGCTCAGCACGTTCTGGATGGCGAAGCAGGATTGCTCGAAGCTGCCGCCCGCCAGATAGACCATGGCCATGGAGGCGGCCGCGCTGGTCACGGTATTGCCACAGAAGGCCGACAGCGGCGGATAGTGGGACTTGATATAGATGGCGCCCAGATGGCTCATGATGAGAGCGCGAGCCAGCTGCTCTTCGCTGGCCGCAAAGCGCTCGGCAATCACCATCACCGGAATGGTGGCGGCAATACCCTGGTTGCCGCTGCCAAAGTTGCTCATGGCTGGCAGGGTCGCGCCCCCCATGCGGGCATCGGAGGCGGCCGCCGTCATCATCACGATGCGGTTCATAACATCCTCGCCTATAAGACCGGCATTGATGTTCTGCTGCATGGTGCGGCCAATCTCGAGGCCATAGGGGTTATTCATCCCCTCGGCAGAGAGCTTGCCGTTAAGCTCGGAGGCTTTGAGGATGAACCTGATCTGCTCGAACTCCACCTGGGTGGCGAACTCGTAGATGGCGGCGATGCTGATATCGACGCCATCGCAGATGGAACCGGTGGCACCGCCCTGGCTCTGATCGGCGGTGAAGGTCACCTCGCCATCGCGGCGCTGCTCGACGATGCGGGTATGACCGCCGCAGAGGGTCACTTCGGCGCTGTGCTCTTCACCCTTGTCATCAGTGCCATAAACGGTCACGCGGCAGAAGATAAACTCGGGGGCGGCGGTGCGGCTCACCTGCACCTTGCCGGCATCGATCAGCTGCTGGGCACGATCCACCTGTTCTGGCTGGATCGCGGCCAGCACCTCCAGCCCGGCGTCGGCGTTGCCGCCGATGGCACCGGCCGCGGCCGCAATGGCCAGACCGATCTTGCCGGTGCCCGGCACATAAACACCCATCGAGTTTTTATAGAGATTGTCCGACACCGCAACCTCGAGGCGACCGGGCTCACAGCCCAGTTGCCGGGCGGCGACCGCTGCGGCATAGGCGGCGGCGATTGGCTCGGTACAACCCAGCGCTGGTTTGACAACCTGTTGAATAATCTGCAGATACTGCTGCCACGCTTGTTTCATCACTTGAACCTTTTTATCAGCATTAACGAGCGATATGGGCGATCGCTTCCACTTCAACCTTGACGCCCATCGGCAGATCCTTCACTGCGAAGCAGCTGCGCGCCGGACAATCTTTCTGGAAATAGGCTTTATAGACCTCGTTGAACGCGGCAAAATCGCTGATCTCGGCGAGGTAGCAGGTGGTTTTGAGCACGGTATCCAGCGAGCCGCCCGCGGCTTCCAGCACGGATTTCAGGTTTTCCAGTGACTGGCGGGTCTGGGCGGCAATCCCCCCTTCCACCACACCACCCTGCTGCTTGCAGACCGGCAACTGACCGGAGGTAAAGATAAGGTCGCCATAGGCAGTGCCGTGGCTGTAGGGACCGATAGCGTCAGGTGCCGCTGCTGCTGTGATGATGCGTTTCATATAGCCACTCCTGTTTGTGCAATTTTTTTTGCAATCATGAATCTCATTCCGTTCAACATTATTTGCTTTTTATTTTATCCGTTCAACAAAAAGATACAAAATGGCGTTTAAAGGCACCTTTCGGCCTCAATATAAACCGTGATCACCATCCTGATTTGAACAAAAGTACTCTTATGGGCATTGTTTATGACAGTTTCATTCAACTATATTTGCGCCGATTTCCCACATCCCTACAAAAAAGAAGGTTTTAATGGACGCGCATAGCACTACACTCGCCAGCCCCGTGATGGGCACGCTGGAATGGAAAGAAGCGGTTCGCTTCGACAGCACCGACTGGGGCTGGATCATCATGAGCATCGGCATGGCCATCGGCGCGGGGATCGTCTTCCTGCCGGTACAGGTGGGGCTGATGGGCTTGTGGGTCTTTCTGCTCTCAGCGGTAATAGGCTATCCCGCCATGTATATGTTCCAGCGCCTCTTTATCAATACCCTGGCCACCTCACCCGAATGCAGGGATTACCCCAGCGTCATCACCGGCTACCTTGGCAAGAACTGGGGTGTGCTGCTCGGCGCGCTCTACTTCGTGATGCTGGTGATCTGGGTCTTCGTCTACTCCACCGCCATCACCAATGACAGCGCCTCCTTCCTGCAGAGCTTCGGCGTCACCGACGGCCTGCTCTCCGAAAACCCGCTCTACGGTCTGGTGCTGATCTGCGGTCTGGTGGCACTGGCCTCGCGCGGCGAGAACCTGCTATTCAAGATCTCCACCTTTATGGTGCTGACCAAGATCAGCGTGGTGGCCGTGCTCGGCCTGATGATGGTGGACAAGTGGGATGCGGCAAACATCACCGCCATGCCCGCCGCCGGTGACTGGATGAAGGATGCCATCATCATGCTGCCCTTTACCCTCACCTCTATCCTCTTTATCCAGAGCCTGAGCCCCATGGTGATCTCCTACCGCTCGCGGGAAAAGTCGCTGGAAGTGGCCCGCTTCAAGGCGATGCGCGCCATGAATATCGCCTTCGGTATCCTGTTTGTGGTGGTGTTCTTCTACGCGGTCTCCTTCACTCTGGCCATGGGCCACGATCAGGCGGTCAAAGCCTCCGAGGAGAACATCTCCGCGCTGGCCATGGTAGCCCAGGGGATGCCCGGCCAGACCCTCAAGCTCCTGAGCCTCACCCTCAACATCTTTGCGGTAATGACCGCCTACTTCGGCGTTTACCTCGGTTTCCGTGAAGCCTGTCAGGGTCTGGCGATGAACCTGTTGCGCAGGGTGCTGCCGGAAAACCGCATCAACAAAGGATTGGTGGGTAAGGGCATCATGGTCTTTACCGTCATGCTCTCCTGGGGTGCCATCGTGCTCAACGCCCCGGTGCTGAGCTTCACCTCCATCTGCAGCCCCATCTTCGGCATGGTGGGTTGCCTCATCCCGGCTTATCTGGTCTATCAGGTACCGGCGCTGCACAAGTACAAGGGCACCTCCCTCTACATCATCATCGTCACTGGCCTGCTGCTCTGTGTCTCGCCCTTCCTGGCGTTCAACTGATCGGTTTCCCCTTATCGACCACGGGTCACCTTCGGGTGGCCCGTTTTCTATTGGTGCGGCTGACCGCGCCCCCGCCCGGAAGTAAAAAGCCAAGGGGATCACAACTTGCAACCGGCCATCACCCAAGGGAGGCCGCTCGGAGTACTATTCAGGCAACACGACTCACGCCCGCACTCAGGTATCGAGGCTTAACATGAAATGGATTTTCAACCCCGCCATCCGGCTGGGCAACCAGCTCTCCTTCAAATACAAATTCCTGCTCTGGTCCTGCCTGATGCTGCTGCCACTGGCCTACAGCATGGCCAATCTGCTGGGGCGGCTGCAGGATGACAACGTCCAGGCCAACCGCGAGCTGGCGGGAGTGGCCAATCTCGCCCCCGTGCCCGCCATCGAGCAAGCCCTGCTCACCCATCGCAATCTGGTGACCCGTCACGCCCATGAGGTGGATCCGGTCGGTGATGATCAGGTCAAGGCAGCCGCACAAGCCGTTGATCTGAGCCTGCAAGCCTTTGCCGACACCCGCCAGAACAATCCCTCCTTTGAGGTGATCCAGCAGGGCTGGGCCGCCCTGCAGAGTGAAGCGGGCAAGCTGGAAGTGGAGCAGAGCAACCTGCGCCACGACAAGCTGCTGACTGAGGTGCGCCACCTCTACAAGCACATTACCGCCAGTAGCAGCCTGATCCAGGATCCGGCGCTCGGTACCTACTACATGGTGATCCTCGCCAGTGAGCGGTTGCCGCAACTGCGCGACCTGCTGGCTCAGGTGCGGGATCGCGCCGCCACCATCGCCGATTTCGGCCTGTTTCAGGCGGAAGGGTACAGCGGCCTACGTTTTCGTCTCGACCTGATCAGCGCCACTCTGCAGGAGCTGGAGGCCGATCTGACCCTGCTCTACCAGATGGAACCGGCCTACCGCGCCGAGCTGGGTCAGCAGACCGATGCTCTGATACAGCTGGTGCGTCAGGGGGTCGAGACCATGGAAAACAAGATGATGAAGGATCAGTTGGTGCAGCTCTCCACCAAGGAGGTGCAAGCGCTGGGGGATAAGATGGACGAGGCCATCACCGCACTGGCAGGCCAGGTACGCCAGCGGCTGGAGGCCGACCTGCATCAGCGGCTGGCCGCCAACCAGCGCCACTTCTGGTGGGTCACCGCGCCGCTGACCGTCAGCTTGCTGCTCTACCTCTACCTGATGATCGGTGCCTATCTCTCCCTGCGCGACACCGTGGGGCGGGTGCGTGATATTGCCGCCCGGGTCAACGCCCAGGATCTCAGCCAGCATATCGAGATCGTCGGTCAGGACGAGCTGGCCGCCATCAGCCGGGATTACAACGTGACCCTGGAGACCCTGCGTACCCTGATGCTGCGAGTGCGTGAAAATGGCGTCACAGTAGTGGAGAGCGCCACCGAGATCGAAGCGCGCACCTGCCGCTCACAGGAGGTCATTGCCGATCAGCAAGGGGAGACCCATCAAGTCGCCACCGCCATCAAGGAGCTGGCTGCCACCTCACAAGACATGGCGGGCAACGCCCTGCAAGCGGCCCGCATGACGCAGGAGGCGCAGAACGTGGTCGGTCAGGGCGAGGATGTGGTGGAGCGCACTATCAAGGCAATCGACCATATCAACCGCGAGGTGCTGCGTACCGCCGACACCATAGGCCAACTGGAGCAGCAGTGCAGCCAGATTGGCGGCGTCATCAGCGTGATCCGTGGCATCGCTGAACAGACCAACCTGCTGGCCCTCAACGCTGCCATCGAAGCGGCCCGGGCCGGTGAGCAGGGTCGCGGCTTTGCGGTGGTGGCCGACGAGGTACGCTCTCTTGCCAACCGCACCCAGGGGGCTACCGTCGAGATCCAGCAGATGATTGAACAGCTGCAATCCGGCGCCCGCGCCTCGGTCACCGCCATGTCGGCGGCCAGCCATGAAGCGCAGGAGGGGGTAGGGCTGGCGCAGGAGGCAAAACAGGCTTTCGGCGCCATCACCGAGAAGGTGGATCGAATGGTCGATACCAACGCCATCATCGCCAGCGCCATCGAGCAGCAGGGCGCAGTGGTCAACGAGATCGAACGCAACGTGGTGCGCATCTCCGATGGCAGCGACGAGGCGTTGCAAGTGGCCAACGCCGCCCGCGATGCCGCCCGCCAGATCCACCAGCTCACCGAACAGCTGCGCAGCATGGTACAGAGCTTCATCCTCTAAACCAGCCCGATCGGGTCAGCCATAAGTTAAAACCAGCCCCGTCGGGCTGGTTTTTTATGCTCTGCTTCTGCCCCGCTAACCCCGAGCGGGGTGATGTAAAAACCGCCATCGTTGTTGCATGCGAGAGTGCCGCCAGAGTAAGCTCGGATGCAATAAAAAGAGTCGAACGCTACCTCTTTCCTGCACAAGTACAAGATACCGGCAAGAAAGTGGAAAAGCAGTTCAACCCGCGGAAGGTCACATCACGACAAACCCGTTCAGGCGAGGTATCGCAGATGGCGAAGTACCAGTTTTTCACCATGCCCGACTCCAACCGGCAGCACTACACCTTTATCAACATGGCCTCCCCCACCTTTCTGCCCGAAAAAGAGGCGCTACTGGCCCAAGGATTTGAAGTCGAGGAGGATTTTATCGATGCTTGGAGTCCGCAAGAGGCGGTGGAGAAATACCGCTCCAACTTCCTCTACGTGGCCGATGAAATAGGCAAATCAGACAGCAGCTACGCCTTTGCCGTCGCACTGATGGAAATGGGCAAGAGAGTGTTTGGCCGCAACTCGGGCCATTAATCGTTAAAGAAGGATTGGCCATCGCGGCAACAGACGCGATGGCCACTGGTTTAACAGCAGGCCAGCTGGCGGAGCATCTCGATCAGCTCCTCTTCGCTGCTCGGCTCATAGGCCAGCTGAAGGCTCGGCGCGGCGCCTCCCATCAGCATATAGACGTTGGTGCTGCAGTGGTCGTAGTGATACCACTTACCGTCGATACAGACGTCGGTATAGCATCTCGGGTCCCTTTTCAGTTCCATATGCACATCCTTTTGTTACATCCCATCAACATCACTTCTGACCGTAAAATAACCACCGAGGTTCACGCTTGATGCAGATCAAAGGAAGCGACTGAAAGGGACAGATATCAGCCAGATCTGTGGCCTACGGATCCCCCGAGCCACCATAGTTATCCGAATGAAGACAGGCCGAGTGCACCGTCATATCGCCGGATGGCCCCCAGTAACAAAAACGGCGCCCGCAGGCGCCGTTTTTTCATTCCCGTCATGTTGTTTCCACCGACGGGGTAAACAAGCAAGAGGCTTATTCGTCTTCCAGATAGGCGTAGCCTTGCAGGCCCAGCTCCAGCTCGTCGAGCAGGGCTTTGCGAGTGGTATCGTCCAGCGCCGGGTGAGCGGCGATCCGCTGGTAGTTTTCGCGAATGACGGACGGGTCGATGTTGACGTAACGCAGCAGCTGGTCGACGGTGTCGCCACGCACCACGTTGCGAATGTCCATCTTGCCCTCTTCGTCCAGCCACACTTCCGCGCAGTGGGTGTCACCAAACAGGTTGTGCAGATCCCCCAGGATCTCCTGATAGGCACCGACCAGGAAGAAGCCGACGTGGCACTCTTCGTTCTCGCCATACACCGGCATCGGCAGGGTGCTCTCGACCCCCAGACCGTCGACGTAGTGCTCGACCTGACCGTCGGAGTCACAGGTGATATCCATCAGGATGCCGCGACGGCTAAGCGGACGATCGAGACCGGCCAGCGGCATCACCGGGAATACCTGACCGATACCCCAGGCATCCGGCAGAGACTGGAACAGGGAGAAGTTGGCAAAGCACTTGTCCGCCAGCTTTTCACTCAGTTCGTCAGCCAGCGCACGGTGGTTGCGGTTGACCGGGTTGAGCATCTCTTTGAGTGCCAGACAGGTGTTCTGGTGCAGCATCTCGGCCCAGGCACGCTGTTCAAGGTTCAAGAGGCCCATGGTGTACTGGGTATTCACGTCACCCAGATCTGCCACCGAGTCATGGAAGATCTCGAGCAGGGAGGGATCTTCGCTGCGCAAATCCAGCCAGCCTTTCCACATGTTCTGCAGAATGGTCGGTGCATCTTCGTCCGGCGCGCTGATGTCGTTCATCTCCACCCCTTCGGCACCAATGATGTTGGTGACCAGCACGGCGTGGTGGGCGGTCAGGGCTCGGCCAGACTCGCTGATGATGGTCGGGTGCGGCAGGTCGAACTCGCGGCAGACATCGCCGATGCCCCATACCACGTTGTTGGCGTACTCGGAGAGGCTGTAGTTGGCGGAGCAGTGGCTCTGGGAACGGGTTCCCTCGTAGTCCACCCCCAGGCCGCCGCCGACGTCCACGACTTCGATGTTGGCACCGAGGCGACGCAGTTCAGCGTAGAAACGGCCGCACTCGCGGATGCCGCCCTGAATGTCGCGGATATTGGCGATCTGGGAGCCCAGATGGAAGTGCAGCAGTTGCAGGCAATCCAGCTTGCCCAGCCCGCGCAGACGCTCGATCAGCGCCAGGATCTGGGAGGCGGACAGACCGAATTTGGACATGGAGCCGCCGCTCGATTCCCACATGCCGGAGCCGGTGGAGGCGAGCTTGGCACGCACCCCGATGTTGGGCTTGATGTTGAGACGAGCTGACTCGTCCAGCACCATTTCCAGCTCGGAGGGCTTCTCCACCACGATGTAGACCTTGTGGCCCATCAGGTTGCCCAAGAGGGCGTGGCGGATATATTCGCGGTCTTTGTAACCGTTGCAGACGATCACCGAGCCTTGCTCATGGTGATGGGACAGCACGGCCAGCAGTTCCGGTTTGGAACCAGCTTCCAGGCCAAGCCGGGGCTTGTCGCTGTAGGACTGGCTGATGGTCTCGATGACACGACGCTGCTGGTTTACCTTGATCGGATAAACGCAGAGGTAGTCCCCTTCATAGCCTGACTTCTCGATGGCCTGACCAAAGGCGTTGAACAGCGCATCGACCCGACTCTTGAGGATGTCGGGGAAGCGCAGCAACACGGGGGTGGTCAGCCCGGACTGACGCAACTGTTCGATGGCGTCAGAGAGCACGATATGCGCGTCAGGGCGTGATTTGTCGGGGGCGACGGTCACATGACCGGCGTCATTGATATTGAAAAAACCCGCACCCCAGTAGGGAACGTTGTAGACCTTCAAGGAGTCCTTGCTGGACCAGTTAGTCATGGGCTATGCCTCGCAAATGAGCGACCCAAAGTCGCCTTCGTTACCCTCAATCACATCCAGACCATCTAGTGCAGAGTACGGCGAGCGCTGCCATCACGAGACGCAGCCACCCAAACCAACCCTTTGCACATCGCGGCAAGCCAGAGGCTGCCTGGTGGATCTTGGGGAAGTAACGAGTCTTGATGTGGGGCTGGTGGCTTTACATCAAGCTCAACGGTATGCGGTGCCACTATGCCGTAGCGCCGCGGTACTTTGATGACAGACGACATCAGCCACGCCGTCAGTTCATCATTCGGCAGCGATCCCGACAGAAGGAGAGGGTTCCAAGGAAGAGAAGCGAAGGCGCCAGCACGCATGCGTGTTGATAGACGACAACAACCACAGCCCACCTCACCGTCAGTGACCGCCCATGACAAGGGAAGATGATGAGCCGGTGGCCCACTCGGTCAAATGAAGGATGAGAGTCTGTTGTTCTCCCTGATACCGGAGCCTAACCGGTATTAAAGAAACCATTCCCCAGCAGTGTCTGTCGTTTCTGCGTGCCTCGCCCTATAGGCGTATGATCGGTCGGGTTTCTGGCGGCTCTGGCTGCTTCAGGGTTGCCCTTGGATCGGCGCGGAGTGTACACACTTACCGCGGGCAGTGACAATAAAAAATAGTGTTCAAAATCCCCTTTTAATAAGTCGATCAAATCTTGCTGGCGGGCAGGCGGGCTCTGGGATAGCGCAGGTTATGCGACAGCCCGGTTTCCCCTTGAAAAGTGTGCGAAAACGCCATGGTTGGGCTGACGCCTTGCTGTGCGGTGGCTGAGGGGAATTTGGTCGCCACCGCCAGCGCCTAAATATCGTAATAAATGTAAAATTTATGCGTTCTCCCTCCCGGACGTTGCCCCGCGCGCCGCACATTCGCCGCTCTTCCCTTGCGTCAAAAAATGGGAAAAACCTGCGCTGACGCAATGAGTGCCCCGCACGGATTGGCCACAATGACCGCTCACAATCGGTTAGAGGCTGACTAATGGATACCCTGCTTGAGCGTTTTCTGCGTTACGTAACTTTTCATACCCGCTCCGATGAGACCAATCCAGCCTGCCCCAGCAGCGAAGGCCAGCTGATCTTTGCCCGCGCCCTGCAAGAAGAGATGAAGGCGCTGGGGCTGAGCCAGGTCACCTTGGATGAGCACGGCTACCTCACCGGCTGCCTGCCGGGCAACCAGCAGGACGCCCCCGCCATCGGCCTGATTGCCCACATGGACACCGCCGACTACGAGGCGGAGCACGTAGTGCCGCAAATCATCGAAAACTATCAGGGCGGCGACATCTGCCTTGGCAAGGGTGACGAGGTGCTCGCCATCCGTGACTACCGCTTCCTGAAAAAATACCTGGGTCAGGACCTCATCACCACCGACGGCACTACCTTGCTTGGCGCCGACGACAAGGCGGGTATCGCCGAGATCCTTACTGCCATCGACCACCTGCAAGCGCACCCCGAGATCCCACGTGGCGATATCTGGGTCGGCTTTACCCCGGATGAAGAGATTGGCCGTGGCGCCAACCTGTTCCCGCTGGAGAGATTCCCGGCCAAGTGGGCCTATACCGTGGATGGCGGCGAACTGGGCGAGCTGGAGTATGAAAATTTCAACGCCGCCAGCGCCACAGTTCGTTTTATCGGCAACAACGTCCACCCCGGCACCGCCAAGGGCAGCATGATCAACAGCCAGACCCTGGCCGCCCGCTTCCACGCCGCCATGCCTGCCGAGCAGACCCCGGAGTGCACCGACGGGTATGAGGGCTTCTTCCATCTGGCCCAGATGAGCGGCACCGTGGAGGAGAGCACTCTCCACTACATCATCCGTGACTTCGACGACGAGCACTTCGCCGCACGCAAGGCCGAGATGCAGAGCCGGGTCGCCGCCATGCAGGCCGAGTATCCCAAGGCCCGCATCGAGCTGACCCTGACCGACAGCTATCGCAACATGCGCAGCCAGATTGAGCCGCACATGCATATCGTCGAGCTGGCCAAGGCCGCCATGGAGGCTGCCGACGTGGTGCCGAAGATCAAGCCCATTCGCGGCGGTACTGATGGCGCCCGCCTCTCCTTTATGGGTCTGCCCTGCCCCAACCTCTTCACCGGTGGCCACAACTTCCACGGCAAGCACGAGTTCATCCCGCTGCAATCCATGGAGAAATCGGTCGCCACCCTGGTGGAGCTGGTGCGCCTCACCGCAGCCTGGCGCGGTTAATCGATTACCATGACAACCAAGGGGGGAGCCGGTTTACCGGCTCCCCCCTTGCTATCTGGCCATCACCCATCAAGAAAGGGAAACCGGGGAGGGTCGCTCAGGAGCAACTGGCCGCCGCTGCCATCAAACTGTCATCCCGCTGACATGTCGCGGGAACAGTGTCACATCATGCTGGGAGCAACGGATCGCCGGAGCCCTCCAGATGTTCACTATCGATACCCTGCTGACCCAGCACTTCCCCCGCCTGCTTGGCTACCCCCTGCTCACCCCGCTGTTAAAGCGGCTGTTGGGCTGGCTGCTCAACGAACGTGCCTTTGCCGACTTTGCCACCCGCTACCCGCACCTGCGCGGCCTCGACTTTGTCGAGCAGGCGCTGACCCAGCTCGATTTCGACTATCGGGTCAGCGAGGCGCAACTGGAGCATATTCCCGCCAGCGGCCGGGTCATTCTTGTTGCCAACCATCCCATCGGCTCGCTGGACGGACTGGCGCTGCTACAACTGCTCGGTCGCATTCGCCCCGATGTAAAGATCGTCGCCAACCAGCTGCTGGCCCAGCTCGCGCCGCTGCGCCCTCTGCTATTGCCGGTAGACAATATGGAGGGCAAGACCGATCGACAGGCCATCCTCGCTATGAATGAACACCTCGCCCATGAAGGGGCGCTGGTGATCTTCCCCGCAGGCGAAGTCTCGCGGCTTGGCCTCAAGGGGGTGAAAGATGGCCCCTGGCAGGCAGGCTTTATCAAGCTGGCCCAGCGCACCCGCACCCCGCTGGTGCCCATCCATCTGGGGGGACGCAACAGCCTCTGGTTCTATCTCGCCTCCTGGCTCAACAAGCCCGCCTCCGCCCTGTTGCTGGTACGCCAGCTGTTTCGCCAGCAGGGGCAGACCCTGCCGGTGACCATAGGAGCGCGCATTCCACTCGGCAGTTTTCAGGATCTACCCGCCAAGACGGCGGCGCGGCTGGTGCGCAACCACCTCTACCGGATTGGCCGTGGCAAGGCGGGACGGCTGCAGACCGAGGCCCCCATCGCCCTGCCGGAGGATCGCCGCCAACTCAAACAGGCCATCGAAAGCTGCGAGCAGCTCGGCTCCACCCCGGATGGTCAGGGGATCTACCTCTACCGCCGCCACGAACTGAGCCACTCGGTGATCCTGCGCGAGCTGGGGCGACTGCGGGAGATCGCCTTTCGCGCTGTGGGGGAAGGGTCTGGCAAGCGGCGGGATCTCGATGGCTTTGACAACGACTATCACCACCTGATCCTCTGGGATCCGGCCCGGCTCGATATTATCGGTGCCTACCGGTTCGCCCCTGTGGCGGAGCTGCTGGCCAGCAAGGGGAAGGATGGTCTCTACAGCCACACCCTGTTCGGCTTTGAGGATAAGCTGCTGCCCCGGCTGGAGCAGGCCATCGAGCTTGGCCGCAGCTTTATCCAGCCCGCCTACTGGGGCAAACGGGGGCTCGATTATCTCTGGTTCGGCATCGGAGCCTATCTGGCCCGCTATCCCCGCTACCGCTACCTGTTTGGCCCGGTGTCGCTCTCCGGCAGCCTGCCGCCGGCGGCCAAGGATCTGCTGGTGAGCTTCTACCGCCAGCACTTTGCCCCCGAGCTGGCGCTGGCCCCCTCCCGCCGTCCCTACCCCGAAACGCAGCCTCTGTTCGAAGGGGTGGATTACGGCGCCGACCTCAAAGCGCTCAAGGCCCGCCTCGACAATTTGGGCTGCGCCATCCCTACCCTCTACAAGCAGTATTCCGAGCTGTGCGAGCCGGGCGGAGTGCAGTTCATGGACTTTGGTATCGACCCCGACTTCAACCACTGCATCGACGGGCTGGTGTGGGTCGATGTGAGCCGCATCAAGTCCCACAAGCGGGCCCGCTATATCGGCAGCCATCTGGCCGAGCCGCGCTCATAGCCCTGCAGGCGCCAGGCAAACAGCCAAAGGCAAAAAAGGAGAGAGAGGCCATGGCCTCCCTCTCCTTTCGCTCTCATGCTCAGCACCTTTTCGAGGCGCTCGGCCCATCTGGCGTTACTCGGCCGCCTTGCGATCCGAGTGGCCGAGATCCCGCTCAGGGGCGATGACGTCACGCACCCGCTGCTTGATCTCCTTGGCCTCGGGGAAGCCGTCATCGACCACCCGATCCCACACCTGCACCCCGCCCACCAGAATGCGGAACTCCCCCTTGCTGGCCGGCACCAGCGCCACCTCCCCCAGATCGCTGTCGAAGGTGGAGAGCAGCTCCTGCGCCAGCCAGGCGGCGCGCAGCATCCAGCGGCAGAGGGTGCAGTAGCGGATTTCGATGCGGGGTTTGCTGATCAGGGTTTCAGACTCGGTCATGAGTGACTCCATAAAAAAAGCGGCCAATGGCGGGAAGTAGCGTACCGCCGCCCCATGGCCGACCCCGGTTTGGTCAAATCAGTGCTGATCAACCCCATGAAAATCGGCCAGCCAATGGCGGGCAATGGTACGCATCGCCGATTCTGGCAGCTCGAACAGGCCGGGTGCAAGAGGGCCTGCCGCCAGCATCCGGATCCCTTCCATGATCTCCGCCAGCACCAGATATACATATTCACCAATCACGGCGCCATGGACGAAGTTGACCGCCTCGCCCCGGTTGAGCAGGTAGATCTGGGTACCATCCGGCCGGTTGAGGGCCAGCACATGGGGGCACACCTCTTCGCTCGGCCACGGCAACTGGGCCAGCGAGAAGGCGAACTCGTCATCAGCCGAGGTGACCGAGGCCACCATGGTGCCGGGGCGCAGCGCCTGCAGATCCGCCAAATCCAGCGAGCCGTTGCCGGTAGAGCAGATCACCAGCTCGGCGCGGCTCAAGGCCTCGGCCTTGGTGATCAGGCGAAAACCGTGAGAGAGCGCTTCGACCTGTCGCAGCACATCGGTCTCCACCAGCCCGAGATGGAGGTTGCGACAACGCAGGTCGCGGGCAATGCTGCGCCCCACCTTGCCATAGCCAAACAGCACGGCTTCGCAGACGTTGAAGGTACGGTTGAGGTTGCGGGCCAGCGACTCCGCGGAGTAGACCACGCTCAAACCAATCTGGATATCCTCGGCCTGCTTGAGGGGACTGCGTGCCACCGACACCACGGAGGTCGCCAGCACCTCCTGCTCATAGCGCTGGTGGCCGTTCTCGGTCATCTCCACCACCCCGAGGAAACGTGGGCCGAAGTATTCACTCAAGATCACCTGAGTTTTGGCAAAGTATCCGCCGATATCGAGGATCAACAGCCTCTCATGGGGGGCCACCAGCGGCGCAATCTGCTGGATGAGACTGTCGGGTTCATTGGTCCAGCGTCGGTTGAGGGGCAGCACCGGATAGTGCTGGGATACCCACTCCAGGGTCGGACCGTGTACCGATTTCGGTTTGGGCAAAATGGCGCCAATCCGTCCAATCTGACCGAGAGCGTCGATAAAACGGGGACGATCAGGAAGCAGGTGGGTAACCAGCAGAATGCAGAGACCTTCGATACGGCCCTGCCCGGTGAAATGGCGAAAAAACAGATGCTCAGATCCTTGACTGCGCAACTGTGGCCTCCTTAATTTGCCCCAAAATGTGTGCTGCAAAGCAAGCAAACAGAACCCGGCGCAGCCGGGTTCTGTGTGTGTCCAGATAAGTGAAAATCCTTTTTATCTTAAACACATAGGAGGGCTCAATCTTTATATCTCAAGAGTATGAGCAGGTATGCAAAAATGACCGTAATTGGCTGTTTTTCATGCAAAAATCAGTACAAAGAAGCGGCAGGCCAGACATGCCACAGACTGAGTCCGCTACCCGCCCCGGCCAGCAGGATCAGAGCCCCCCAGCGCAGAGGTGCTCCCTTGCCGCGCAATAGCCACTCCAGCAGCGGCAGCAACCAGACCGGCAGCAGAACTACCAGCGGCACCTCCACATATTGCCAGGCGAGCATCTGGACGAAAGCGAGGGCCAGCGCCAGACCGGCAGGCGCCACATTGACCCCGGCAAACGTGGCAAGCAGTGCCCGAAAACCGGCGAAGGCGGCCAAGGCGCCGGCCAGCTGGGCAATCAGCAGGCTGCCATCGATACCGATCACCAGCGCCAGCCAGATAAAACCGAGGGCAAACCCGAGCCCCTCGCGGTTATCACAGCGCAAGGTGCTCCAGCCAAACCAGAGGATGGCGGGCAGTAGCGCCAGCCAGATCCCGGGTTCGCTCGCCAATACCGATGCCAATCCCTGCCACCACACCAGCGCGCTGAACACGGCAAAGAGCAGCAGCGAGCCGCGCAGATCGTTCACCTGAGCCGCAATGGCGGGGACCAGCAGGGTTAGCGGCAGCCACTGCCACGCTTTGGCCGGGATGCCATAGAGGCCGCCGAGCCAGGATCCCACCAGCCAGAGCGCCAGCGCGCCCCACAGATAACCCAGTCGCGGCCAGCGCCACGATAGCAAAGCGGCTCCCAGAGGAGCCGCCAGGGTTTGCAGCAGAAGTTCCGCGCCCATTACTTGCGCACGCCTTCGACAAACAGGTTGATGTTCATCTCGTCCGGAATGCCGGGCAGCATGTAGCTCACGCCAAAGTCACTGCGTTTGATAGTGGTGGAGGCGTTGAAGCCGCTGCGGTAGCCGCCCCAGGGATCCTTGCCCTCACCGATCTTGACCAGATCGAAGGCCACTTCCTTGGAGACGCCGTGCAGAGTCAGGGTCCCTTTCAGCACGCCTTTATCCTTGGTGCCCTCGTAAGCGGAGCTGACGAAGGTCATCTTGGGATACTGCTTCACGTCGAGGAAGTCCGGACTGCGCAGGTGCTTGTCGCGGGCCTCGTGATTGGAGTCGACGCTGGCGGCATCCACTTCGAAGCTCGCCTTGGCGGCCGCCGGGTTGGCGTCATCCATGCTGAAGGTGCCGCTGAAGGTGTTGAAGCGACCCACCAGCTCGGAGAAGCCCAGGTGACCCACCTTGAACTGCACCGTGGTGTGCGCCGCATCCACGTCGTAATCCGCCGCCATCAGAGGGGTAGCCATAAACAGGCAGGAGGCCAGCAGAGCCTTGGTCATTTTCATCCGTTCGTTCCTTCATCTTGGGGTTCATATCAGTGGTTAAAATGCTAACCTCGTTCTGAAGATGAATAATCAGTGATTTATTAAATTCATTATTTACTGAGGATGGAAAATGGACCAGATCGCCGCCATGCGCACCTTTATCAAGGTGGTGGAGTGCCAGAGCTTTACCAAGGCCGCCAACCAGCTCGGCATCTCGGTCGCCATGGCCTCCAAACTGATGCAGCAGCTGGAGGAGTCCCTCGCCACCCGGCTGCTGTCGCGCACCACCCGTCAGGTCAATCCCACCGAAGCGGGCCAGTTCTACTACCAGCGCTCCCTCGCCCTGCTGGCGGAGCTGGAAGAGACCCACAGCCAGCTGACCCACCACAACCAGCAGCCGAACGGCACCCTCAAGCTCTCGGTGCCGATGGATTTTGGCTATCTGCACCTCTCCCCCGCCCTGCCGCTGTTTCGCCAGCGCTTTCCCGACCTCAAGCTCGATATCGAGTACAGCGACCGGCGGGTAGCGCTGGTGGAAGAGGGGTTCGATCTGGCGCTGCGGATCGGCCACCTCAGCGACTCCTCGCTGGTGGCGCGCCAACTGGCCACCATTCGGGTCGAGCTTTGCGCCAGCCCCGCCTATCTGGCACGCAAGGGCAGACCGGAAAAACCCGAGGATCTCAAACAGCACGACTGTCTGATCTACACCCTGACCCAGCCGGAGTGGCACTTCAAACGGGGAAGCGAGGCGCAGAGTATCCGGCCACAGGGGCCGCTGCGGGCCAACAACGGGGTGGCGCTGACCCGCGCCGCTTGTGATGATCAGGGCATCATATTGCAGCCCACCTTTATCGTGGGGGAGGCCCTGCGGTCAGGGCAGCTGGTCAGCCTGCTGCCAGAGTGGGACAAGGGAGAGGTGGGACTTTATGCGGTCTATCCGCACCGCCGCTTCGTCTCGGCCAAGGTGCGCTGCTTTATCGAGTTCGTGCAGGAGCGCTATCTCGCCCCGCAACAGTGGGATGCGCCGACCTGATTGCAGAGCAGAGGGTACGGCCTGACTGTCCGGCCTGCAGGCCCGGCTTGAAACCTAACGCTGGTCGGGTGCGGTGGTGGATGCGGCAACAGGGGTGAGCTTGGCTAGCAGACGTTCCTGCTCGAGGCTTAACTGCCAGCGTGGCAAACGGGTGCGGACAACCGACAACTGCGGCTCACTGAGGGCATAGGGGAGCGCCACTTCAATCTCGGGGCAGTCAAACATGGTGGCCAGCTGCAGGATCAAAATGAGGTTTGCCTCGTCAGTCTTGTGCTTGTTAACCCGTTTGCGGATCTCGTGGCGCAGCTGGGTTTCGGGGTCCTGGGTCATTGCCTGCCAGCCGAAACCGAACAACGGCACCAGCGCGCTGACAATCCCCAGCGCCGTCATCGGCTGCTTGGGGGGATGATAGAGTGCGTTGAGATCCAGCAGAACAGGATTCTGACGAACCTCACCCTCGCCAAATAAAATCGTTTTCGTCATTGGATTACCCGTTATATTCCACTAGACTGCGCCGCATATTTTACCCCGATATGCCAACGAGGTGCTGATGCTAAGCGATATCGAGATCTCCCGCCAGTCCCCCCGTCTCTCCATTCACGCGCTGGCCGAACGCCTCGCCATCCCCCAACACCTGCTCAGCCCTCATGGCCACTACAAAGGCAAACTCAGCCTCGACCTGCTCGCGTCTCAGCCCACACAGAGCGGCAAGCTGGTACTGGTGAGCGCCATCACCCCGACCCCGCTCGGTGAAGGGAAAACGGTGACCACGCTGGGCCTCTCCATGGGGCTCAACCATATCGGTCAACCCAGCATCGCCACTATTCGCCAGCCGAGCCTCGGGCCGGTATTCGGGGTCAAGGGGGGTGCAGCCGGCGGCGGCCACGCCCAGGTGGTGCCGATGGAGGAGATGAACCTGCACCTCACCGGCGATTTTCACGCCCTGACGGCGGCCCACAATCTGGCGGCAGCGGCCCTCGATGCCCGCCTGTTCCACGAACAGAAACTGGGTGCCGAGTTCAGCGCCAAAACAGGCCTGCCGCGGCTCGATATCGATGCCGATAACATCCTCTGGCCACGCACCCTCGACATGAACGATCGCGCCCTGCGTCACCTCACCATCGGTCAGGGTGGCGCCGCCGACGGGGTGGAACGCAGCGATCGCTTCGTCATCACCGCTGCCTCCGAGCTGATGGCCATTCTGGCGCTGGCAAGCGATCTGAAAGACCTGCGCCAGCGCATCGGCCGCATCCAGCTGGCCCACAATATCCACGGCAAGCCCATCACTGCCGAACAGCTAGAAGTGGCTGGCGCCATGACGGTGCTGCTGAAAGACGCACTGCAACCGACCCTGATGCAGACCACAGAGCAGACGCCGGTGCTGGTGCACGCCGGCCCCTTTGCCAACATCGCCCACGGCAACTCCTCGGTGATCGCCGATCGCATCGCCCTTGGCCTGACCGACTATGTGGTGACCGAGGCAGGTTTTGGCTCCGACATGGGGCTGGAGAAGTTCTTCAACATCAAGAGCCGCCAATCCGGCATTACCCCCGCCTGCGTAGTGCTGGTGGCCACGGTGCGCGGCCTCAAGGCCAACAGCGGCTTGCTCGACATCCGCCCGGGCCAGCCGCTGCCAGCCAGCCTGCAAGGAGAAGATCTGCCTACCCTCAAGCAGGGCTGTGCCAACCTTGCCTGGCATATCCGGAACGCCCGCCGCTACGGGGTGCCGGTGGTGGTCGCCATCAACCGCTTCCCCACCGACAGCGAGGCCGAGCTGGCGCTGCTAGCCCATGAGGCGCAGCAAGCCGGCGCCTGTGGCGCAGCTATCTCCAACGCCTTCACTCAGGGTGGCGCCGGTGCCAGCGAGCTGGCCCGCGCCGTGGTCGCCGCCTGCGATCAGCCCGGCAAGGTGAAATTGCTCTACCCCGACGAGATGAACCTCGACGCCAAGCTGGCGACCCTGGTGGAGTGCGGCTACGGTGGCCGCGGAGTGCTGCTCTCCGACAGAGCCCGCCAGCAGCTGGCACAACTCTCTGCCGAGGGGTGGGATCACTTGCCCATCTGCGTCGCCAAGACGCCGCTCTCCATCAGTCATGACCCTGCAAGAAAGGGAGTACCGACCGATTTCGAGGTGCCCATCGACGAGGTGAAGCTCTGCGCCGGTGCCGGGTTCGTCTATGCGCTGGCGGGCCCCATCATGACCATGCCGGGGCTGGGCAGTCTGCCTGCCTATCGCCATATCGATATCGATGAGAACGGCGACATCGTCGGCCTGAGCTAAATGGTCGGGTGAAGGGGATGCTTAGGTCGATGACGCTTCGCTAATCGACCCTGCGATAAACAAACCAACCAGAAACAACAAGGCCCCGCCAATTGGCGGGGCCTTCTGTTATCCATGCATCAACCCTTAGAGGGTGAAGCGCTGGGTCATATGGTGCAGGGTGTTGGCCAGCTTGCTCAACTCGCCACACGCCTGGGCGATCTGATTGGCGCCCTGGGCATTCTCGTCAGCGGCATTGTGAATGTTGACGATGCTGCGGTTGAGCTCTTCGGTCACCGCGTTCTGCTCTTCGGTGGCGGTGGCGATCAGGGTGTTCATGTCGGTGATGCGCACCACAGCACCATTGATGGTGTCGATACTGGTACCGGCATCCCGGGCCAGACCGACGCTCTCCTGCATCTGATGACGGCTCAACTGCATGGCGTTGCCCGCCTCGGCAGCGCGGCTCTGCAACAGCTCGATCATCTTGCTGATCTCGGCGGTGGAGTCCTGGGTACGTTGGGCCAAGGAGCGCACTTCATCGGCAACGACCGCAAAACCACGGCCCTGCTCACCGGCACGGGCCGCTTCGATGGCCGCGTTAAGGGCCAGCAGATTGGTCTGACCGGCGATATCGCGGATCACATCCAGCACCACGCTGATGTTGGCGCTGTCGGCCTCCAACTGCTGCACCACGGTGCCCGCCTGTTCAATCTTGACCGACACATCTTCGATGCTGGCAATGGAACTGCGTACCACTTCGCTGCCGGCCGCGGAGGTGCGGGAGGCATCCTTGGCGGCGCTCATGGCATCCGTGGTGTTGCGGGCAACTTCGTTGACGGTGGACTGCATCTCGTTCATGGCAGTCGCCACCTGGGAGACTTCGTTCTGCTGGATGGCCATGCCGCTGGCGGACTGGCTGGAGATGGCGCTCACCTCCTCCACCGCGCTGCTGAGCTGGCTCACGGAACCGGCGATCTCGCTCACCAGATCGGAGAGGGAGCCCTGCATCCGGTTGATGGCGGAACCCAACTGACCCAGTTCGTCGCGATTGAAACGGCTGTCGCGGATCCACTGCTGCAGTTCCCCCTGACCCAGCTCGCCATTGGCGATGCGTTGGGCCTGACGGGCCAGCATGATCAGCGGATCGCGGATTTGGCGGGTCAGTACCACGGAGAGCACCACCACTAGTACCAGACCAAGCACTAGCGCGATGGTAACGCTCAGCTTGGCGGATTGATAAGACTCGATGATGTCACTGCGAGACCCAGACGCATAACCATGATTGATCTTTATTAAATCGGCCACCGACTTGGTCAGCGTGGTGTAAAGGGGACCCCCCTCCTCAAGAAAGATGCGCTGGGCTTCTGCCATCTGCTCGCGGTCTTGCAACTGCATCACTCGCTGATTCAGCGCCACATAACGTTCCCACTCTGATTTCACCGTATCGAAGGTACGGCGCTCCGCTACATCCTCAGCCCAGATAGTTTTATCGTGGGCACTCAGTTGCTGTGCGATCGTGTTGAGTTGTTCATTGGCAATATTTCGGTATTCCGACCTTTTCTGCGGGTCGGCTGCCACCACGAAGTAGTCAAGCTCATAACGGCGCAACTCACCGATGGTATCAGCAATCGCACTGGTACGATTGACCGCGGGCAGGATACTGTCGGTAAACCGAATGGCGACATCATTCATGTTACCAAACTGGACAAGGGCAAAACCGCCGATAAAGGCGACCATCAAACCGAGCACAGCAAAGCTGGCGGTGAGTTTCTTTCCAATGGTCATTGAACTGTTATTCATGGTATGTCCTAGAAATGAGTACGCAGGTGGAGTGGCCTGCCATACAGACGAGACCCGGGATCAGCTCGAACCATCACGCCCCCTCGCAACAATGAGCAACATCCAGAGCAAAGAAGAAACAGACGTGGAATTCGATCCACATCCACTGACCGATGGGGAGCCAAAAACAAAAAGAAGTATACAAGGGCTTATCGACCACCGCACACTATGACTTAAGCTTTTTCTGGCAAAATTAATTGACAGAGTCATGTCGCAAAAAACAGGACCATAGGCATTGCGGTTATCCGCGCAGGCCACCTAGAAATTCGGCACGGGTATCGGGCTGGGTCTTGAAGACGCCACCGAGAGAGGTGGTGGTGGTATAGGAGGTGGAATCCATCACCCCGCGCGCCTTGACGCAGTAGTGGGTCGCCTTGATGCTGATGGCCACGTCCTGAGTGCCGAGCAGGGTCTGCAGCGCCAGCAGGATCTGCTGGGTCAGCCGCTCCTGCACCTGGGGACGACGGGCGAAGAACTGCACGATGCGATTGATCTTCGACAGACCAATCACCTTGCCACGAGGGATATAGGCCACATGGGCCAGCCCGTCGATGGTGACGAAGTGATGTTCGCAGGTGCTGGTGAGGCTGATGTCCCGCACCATGATCATCTCGTCCACCTGCATCTTGTTCTCGATCACCGTCATCTTGGGGAAGGTGGCATAATCGAGGCCGGAGAAGATCTCGTTGACGTACATCTTGGCGATGCGGTGCGGCGTCTCGGCCAGACTGTCATCAGTCAGATCCAGCCCCAGCGTCTCCATGATGGCGCGCATATGACCTTCGATCTTCTCACGCTTCTGCTGGCTGTTCAGCTCGTTGGTGACCAAGGGAGTTTCCAGTCCCTGGGCTTCGAGGGCTGCCCTGACCAGCAAGGCTTCCGGACTTAAGGTTGTCATTATCTACTCTCCCACGCTCAGGGACTGTGAGGGCCGCTCACCGAGCCCCCTCTTATGTTATGGCGGCGCACAGGGCCAACGGTATCGCGATAATGGTAGCCACACGAAATGTGACGGCCATCTCTTATGGCGGCATAGTAAACGGCCATTGCCGCCAAGATTCAAGTCAACTTGTGCGTCAGCTCATACTTTATGGCAATCTCACCCCATTTCAGCGCCGATCGCCCCGAGATTCCCTTGAGATAACCTGCCCATCCCCGGGGAATTTTGTGATAATCCCGCCTTCAATCATCACAAGAGGTCATGACGATGGGATTTGATACCAGCGGACTACTCCCCTTAAGCGATGCCCTGCAAGGAATGCTGGAGCAACTCGCCTGCTGTTGCGACAGCGAGCAACTGCCCCTGCCACAGGCCCTTGGCCGGATCCTTGCCAGCGACATCGCCTCTCCCCTCGCCGTGCCCCCCTTCGACAACTCCGCCATGGACGGTTACGCCGTGCGGTTGGCCGATCTCGCAGCCGGCATCCCGCTCATCATGGCGGGCAAAGCCTTTGCCGGTCAGCCCTATCAGGGCGAATGGCCCGCCGGCCACTGCGTGCGGATCATGACCGGCGCCCCGGTTCCCGCAGGGACAGATGCAGTGGTGATGCAGGAAGAAACGCAGGCCAACGGCGATCGGATCACTTTTCTGGCACAGCCCGAACCTGGCCAGAATATCCGCCGCGCCGGCAGCGATATCGGCAAGGGGGCCTGTGTGTTGCAAGCTGGCACCCGCCTTACCCCGCGCGAGATGCCGCTGCTGGCCTCCCTCGGCATCGCGACCGTGCCGGTACGCCGCCCGCTGAAAGTGGCCATCTTCAGCACTGGCGATGAGCTCAAGCCGGTTGGCATCCCGCTCGCTCACGGCGACATCTATGACTCCAACCGCTACGGTGTGCGGGCCATGCTGGCGCGGCTGGGCTGCGACTGCCTCGACCTTGGCATCATCCCGGACGATCCCGCCCAACTGCGCGCCGCCTTTATCCGCGCCGATGAAGAGGCCGATGTGCTCATCACCACCGGCGGCGTCTCGGTAGGGGAAGCGGATTTCACCAAACAGCTGCTGGACGAGCTCGGCGAGATCGGCTTCTGGAAGCTGGCCATCAAGCCGGGCAAGCCGTTTGCCTTCGGCCGCCTGCCCCGCGCCTGGTTCTTCGGCCTGCCGGGCAACCCGGTCTCCGCCATGGTCACCTTCGATCAGCTGGTGCAACCGGCGCTGGCCAAGCTGGCGGGCCAACGCTTCGAACGCCCGCTTCAGTTGCAGGCCGTCACCAGCGAGCAGCTCAAGAAGAGCCCGGGCCGACTCGACTTCCAGCGCGGCATCCTGAGTCAGGGACCAAACGGCCTCGAGGTGCGCAGCACCGGCTCGCAGGACTCCGCCGTGTTCAGCTCCCTGTCGCGAGCCAACTGCTACATCGTTCTTGAACGGGAACGGGGCCGCGTCGCCGCGGGCGAGACGGTGACCGTGGAGCCATTCGGGGGATTGCTGCTGTGAGCGAGATCCTGAGCGACGCCGAACTGCTGCGCTACAACCGCCAGATCATCCTCAAATCCTTCGACTTCGAGGGACAGGAGGCGCTCAAGCAGGCCCGTGTGCTGGTGATCGGCGCCGGTGGCCTTGGCTGCGCCGCCAGCCAGTATCTGGCGGTGGCCGGGGTTGGCCAGCTCACCCTGGTCGATTTCGACAAGGTGGAGCTCTCCAATCTGCAGCGTCAGGTGCTGCACAACGATGAGCGCATCGGTCACTACAAAGTAGACTCTGCCGCCGAGTCGCTGCGTGCCCTCAACCCCTGGCTTAACGTGGAGACCCACGCTGCCGTGGCCGATGAGGCGCTGCTCGATACCCTGCTGCCACGGCATCAGCTGGTCTTGGATTGCACCGACAATCTGGCCATTCGCAACCTGCTCAACCAAAAGGCACGCCAACATGGCGTGCCACTGGTCAGCGGCGCCGCCATCCGGCTGGAGGGGCAGCTCTGCAGCTTCACCTGGCAGGAAGATGAGCCCTGCTACGCCTGCCTCAGCGCCCTGTTTGGCGAGCAGGCCCTCACCTGTGTCGAGGCGGGAGTGCTCGCCCCCGTGGTGGGTCTGGTGGGCAGCCTGCAAGCGCTCGAAGCTATCAAGATCCTGGCCGGCATGGGCAAGAACTACAGCGGCCGCCTGCTGATGATCGACGGCCTTGGCGGCACCTTCCGCGAGATGAAGCTGCCCAAGCGCCCCGACTGCCCGGTCTGCTCACATCTGTAAGCACGGCAGCTCCCGCATAGCGATGTGCTCAGTTGCAGGCAATAGAAAGCCGACCCCATGGGTCGGCTTTTGCATTGTGTTTACGTCAAGTGCCGTCAGAAAATACCCTTGGCCTTGACTCGTTTGATGTTGGCTACTTGCGCTGACAGATCTTCCACTATGGGCTCAGCCTCACCGCCATCACTCCCCTGTCGCACTGGCGCACTGGCCAGCCGCTGGATCAATCTGTGCTGCTCGCGGATCAGGCGCGATTGCTCTTCCAGCTGACGGGACAGCAACTGGATGCTGCTCTGCAGCGGCGCCAGATCCTGCTCGCCTGCAGTTGATGGCAACTTGCCCGCAATCGCTTCCGCCAGCAGATCATGATCGAGGGGGGTTGGCAGACCTTGCCTCAGCTCATCCCACAGCTCGGTGGGCTGCTGCTCGCCAAGGCGGCTCACTATCTCCTCCACCAACTGGTCGGAAGAGGGGGCTCCTCCCTGCTGGCCAAGACGACTCACGATCTCGTCAGCCAGCGAACCGTTATCTGCCTGCTCCAGCCGCGGAGCCAGTCGCGCCACTATCTCCTCAACCATGGCATCCGTAGCGGGGCGTTCGTTGCCCTCCCCGCCCAGATGGAAACCACAGCTGGCAAAGGCATGGCGCAGGGTGGTCATGCTCACCTGCTCCGGCCCCAGTGCATTGGCAATTGCCTTGCAGAGGTTGGGCGCCAGCACATACATGAACATGCCCGAGAGATAGATATCCTTGTGGAAACGGCTCTTGGAGAAGTCGAACTCCTCGCTGCCATCCTGGATCTTGCGTGCCCGCTGATACCAGTTCTGCAACACCCCGACCGCATAGCGATCAGACTCCAGCGCCCCCGGATCCATATAGATGGAGAAGGACATGCGCTTGAGTTGACTACTCATCGCCAACCTCGGCCATCACGGGCGCTTCGCGATAGACCTCATCCTCTTCCGTGGTGTAGAGGCAGATTTCACGAGCCAGCGCGGACTGAGCATCGTCCAGCAGCTCGACACGGTCACCTAGGGTGGGATAGGCCGCCTTGATCGCGTCATAAATCAGAGATGCGCCGCCACCGACCAGATAGACACGGTTCGGGTTCTTGGCGAACTTCTTCGCTTCATGCGCAACCTGAGTGCCCAGCTCGTCGATCTTGTTTTGCATCTTCTCGAGGATGCGCGGGATCTGGCTCTCGTCGTTGACCACCTCGCGCACGAAACTCATGTCGTGACGACGCTTGATGAACTCGTTGGCCACCAGATAGCTCGAATCACTGTCTGCTGCCGCCAGCGCCTTGCGGGTGGCGTCGGTCACCATGGAGACGCCGATCTCGTTGTTGCCGTAGACATCGGAGACATCATCAAACTCGCCAACGATGATCCCCATGTCCAGGGTGGTGCCACCGCAGTCGATCACCAGCGTCTTGGTAAATTCGTTGCAGCCAGAACCGACCAGACGGGAGAGCGCTGCTGGCAGGCTCTCCGGCATCACTTCCACGCTGACGATGTTGAACAGCTCACCCTTGTTGAGGGTGATGGCACGCATCAGGTTGCGACGCTTCTTCTCGATCTTCTCTTCGTTACGCTGGCAGTCATCCGGGTGATAGAACTCGGTGATGGGCAGGGTCACGGTAATGGCTACGTCACAGGGAGTTACACCGGTTTGCAGCAGGGCATGATGCACGGAGAGCAGGTTGAGATCGTCATACTGGTACTCAACATGAGTGGTCGCCAGCGATTTGTCCGACGTCGCATCATAGGTGTACTTGGTATTGCCTATCTCGTAGTTGTAGATCTTCTTGTCTTTGCGCAATGCGGCGCTCTTCCAGTCCTTGCGAAAAGAGTTGGGAGAGATGATGGTCTTGAGCACCTTGTTCTCAATCCAGCTCACCTTGACGTTGGTCGAGCCATCATCGATGGCCATTTTCATTACTTCAGACATGGGGGAAGCACCTGTTGATAGAGCAAAATTGGTCCGATTGCCTTGCCAACTGCCACTGGCAAGGCGATCGGACCACTACATACACGGAGTTGAAAGGCGACAAGTTTAATGAGTTTCTAAAATCCGGTGAAGCAAATGATTGAAACCGGAAGGGTCTTCCGCCGGCCAGGCGTGGTGACCCTCGGGGGTGTGGATGGTGGCGTTGGGCAGGGAGGCGAACTGCTCCACCCGCTTGGCGAGCGGCAGATAGTCGTGACTGGAAGAAATGATGGCCACCGGCTGCCAGATGGAGCCGAGCCGAGCACGTACCGACCAGCCCGGTAGCGCCTCCAGCAGCGCCTTGTAGGTTTTCTTTTTATTGCGCACGAAACGCAGCCGGAAGGTGTGGCGCACCTGTGCGAGATCCGGGCCCGGGAAGAGCTCGCGTCCCAGCCACCAGGCGAGGGGACGCATGCCAAACCAGCGCAGCCACTTGAGGCGCTGGGCGTAACGCTCCTGCTCTTTGGGGCTCTCCAGCAGAAACTCGCTAACACCGTTGACCAGCACCAGCCCCTGCACCTTATGGGGCAGTTGCAAGGCCAGCTCCAGCGCCACCATAGCCCCCAGCGACAACCCCACGACCCAGGCGGGTTCTGGCTGTGCATCGAGCCAGTTCACCACATCGGCTGCCAGGGTCGCCACATCGAACGGCCCCTCCTGCATGCTCTGGCCGTGGCCGCGCAAGTCGAGCGCCACCACCCGGTAGTGATCGGAAAACCGTTCGATCTGCGCCTGCCAGTCGAGGCTGGAGGAGCCCAGCCCATGCAGCAGCAACAGCAAGGGGCCCTCCCCCGCACTGCGCAGGGCAAGACCGTTGAATTTCATCACCTGATTGCGGCGCATCAGTGTATTGCCTCTCGACTCATCACCTGAACCATCTCTTGTTGTTATGTTGCCCGTGGCCATCCTGCCACGTTATCAGCACGGCGCCCAATCAGCCTTCGCTGACCAGACTCACCGCCTTGATATAAGCGTAGATCTGCTGCTCCGGCGCCAGCGCCAGCCGCCTGGCGGAGCGGCTGGTGATCCGGGCCAGCAGTATCTGCTCACCCAGCGCCAACTGCAACAGGGTCTGGCCGGGGCGCACCTCGCGCACCGCCAGCAGACGGGTGACGAGACAGTTGGAGAGGCTGGAGTGCTCGATGGGGGCCGTGGCGATCACCACATCGCGCCCCGCCACCTTGATCTGCAGGGGGCCCACCTCATCCGGCACCTGGGTCATTGTGACCCGCAGTTGCTGCTCACCAAGCTGCAGGGTCGCCATCTGCTCCTCTTCATCGTAGTGAGAGAGGGTCGCATCCAGCATCACCCCTGCATCGTCACGGCTGGCCAGCGAGAGATCGGTTCGGGCGAAGATCTCGCTCGGCCTGCCTTGCGCCTCGACCCTGCCACTTTCCAGCAACACCAGCTGATCGCAGAGCAGGCTCACCTCCTCCATGGCGTGACTGACGAAGATCATCGGGATGCCGCTCTCCTGCTGCAAGCCCTTGAGCACATGGGCCTGATGGATGCGGCTGCGCCGATCGAGCGCAGAAAAAGGCTCATCGAGCAGCAGCAGATCAGGCTCGGCCAGCAGCGCCCGCCCCAGCGCTACCCGCTGGCGTTGGCCGCCAGAGAGGGCATGGGCAGGCTGCCCCAGCAGATCGACAAAACCGAGCCGAGCCGCCAGCGCTTCGGGCTGCCAGCGCCCTCGCCCCTTGCGGGCCGCCAGTTGCAAATTGCCGAGCACCGTCAGATGGGGGAAGAGGCGCGAATCCTGAAACACCAGCCCGATACGGCGCGCTTCGGGCAGCAGTTCAGCGCACTCCCGATCGCCCCACCACAAGCGATCTCCGCTTTGACGATCGAGCCCGGCGAGGATTCGCAGCAGTGTGCTCTTGCCGCAGCCGGAGGGGCCAAACAGACCGAGAATGCCCCCCAGCTCCAGGGTCAGTGCGCAATCTAGGGTAAAGGGGCCAAACTCGCGCCGGACATGGAGGTTCAGGGCATGGCGGTGCGGCACCTTCACAGGCGGCATAGTGGCGGGCTGGTTCATCCAAACACTCTCCGCTGTCGGCGCTGCAGCACACCATAGACCAGCACCAGCATCACCAGCGAGAAGGCCATCAGGCCGCCCGCCAGAATATGGGCGTTCTGGTAATCCATCGCCTCCACATGATCAAACAGGGCAATCGAGAGCACCTGGGTCTCACCCGGAATATTGCCGCCAATCATCAGCACCACCCCGAACTCCCCCAGGGTGTGGGCAAAGCCGAGGGCCGCCGCCATCACAAAGCTGGGCAGAGTCATCGGCAAGATGATGTGGAAGAAGCGTTCCAGCGGGCCGAGCCCCAAGGTAGCGGCGGCCTCCAATTCCTTGTTGCCCATGTTGACGAAGGCGGAGGTGAGCGGCTGCACCACGAACGGCAGCGAATAGAGGATGGAGGCAAACAGCAGGCCGAGAAAGCTGAAGGCAAGCGGGGCACCAAAGGTGTCGCACCACCAGGCGCCGAAGCCATATTCAGGGGAGAAGGCGAGCAGCAGATAAAAACCCAGCACTGTGGGGGGCAGCACCAGCGGCAGCGCCACCAGCGCCTCCACCAGCGGCCGCAGCCGATTCTGACTGCGCGACAGCCACCAGGCCAGCGGCGGAGCCAGCAACAGCAAAATCGCGGTGGTACTGGCCGCAAGCTTCAGGGTGAGCCAGACCGCCAGCAGATCCCCTTCACTCATTACCGACCTCCCGGTTGATAAATGCCCCCAACGGCATGGTCTCCATCCTTATTGCAAAGAGTGGCCGACCCGAAGGCCGACCACTCAGGGTATTACGTCAGCCCCATCCCTTATTGGGGCAGGGCATAACCCGCCGCCTTGATCTGCGCCTGACCCGGCCCCTTGAGCCAGGCGACCAGCGCCTCGACCGCGGCCCCTTTCTTCAATACCAGCCCCTGCTGCTCGATGGGGGGATAGAAGCTCGCAGGCACTGCCCAGGCTTCGCCGGTCTTGCCCGCTTCCACCAGATTGGCCCAGGCGACGAAGCCCAGCTCGGCATTGCCAGTGTCGACAAATTGCCAGGTCTGGCCGATGTTGGCGCCGGTCAGCAGCCGATACTGCTTGGGATCGATCTTGAGATGGGTGAGGGTCGCCATGGCGGCAGCACCATAGGGGGCGGTACGGGCATTGGCGATGGCAAGGTTGCCCTTCCAATTGCGCAGTGTTGCCTCGTCAGGCGCAGGCCCCCCCTTCTTCCATAGCCCCAGCTGGCCGATGGCATAGGTGAATCGCTCGCTCCCCTTGCCCTCCTGCTCCAGCTTCTGCGGGGTTTTCACATCGGCGGAGAGGAAGAGATCGAACGGGGCACCGTGGCTGATCTGGGTGTAGAGCACCCCGGTCGCGGCGGAGGAGATGGCCAGGGTGTGGCCGGTCTTGGCGGTGAACTCCTTGCCGATGCGCTCTATGGTGCCCTTGAAGTTGGCGGCCACGGCCACTTTCACTTCATCGGCCTGCACGGCACCGGCGTGCAGCGCACTGGCGCAGACCCCGGCGATGACTACGGATAACAGCGGTTTCATTCCTTTACCTCCTGACTGGGGCAGCGTTTGTTACTCCCCAAAACAGGGCCACGGCTCCCGATGAACCTGCGCCCCTCAAACCGGTCAAGCTTGCCAGCGGGCGGCGGCAGTGTTGTCGCTCTCCTTGGCCTCGACCCAGCGTTGTACCCCTTCGGCGGTCAGCTCTTTTTTCCAGAACGGCGCCCGGGTTTTCAAGAAATCCATGATGAAGTGGCAGGCCTCGAAGGCCGCCTCGCGGTGGGCACTGCTCACCACCACCAGCACGATCTGATCGCCGAGCAGCAGCTCGCCGATGCGGTGAATCAGGGTGCACTCCTGCAGCGGCCAGCGCTCGCGCGCCTCCTGCACGATAGCGGCCAGCGCCTTCTCGGTCATGCCGGGGTAGTGCTCGAGGGCCAGCCCCTTCACATGCTCCCCCTGATTGAAGTCGCGCACCTTGCCGACAAAACTGACCACGGCACCGGTATCCTGCCGGTTGGCAAGGCGGGCATATTCGTCAGCCAGCGAGAAATCCTCCCGCTGTACCAGAATGCGATCGGTCATGGTTGCCTCGCTCATCATCAGCCTCCGGTCACCGGCGGGAAAAAGGCGACCTCATCTCCATCGGTGATGGGCGTGTCGAGAGGCACCAGGGTCTGGTTGACCGCAACCAAGAGCTTGCCTGCTTCCAGCGCCAGCGCCCACTTGTCACCGCGCTCACTTAAGGCGCTCCGCAGTTGCTCTGCAGTGGCGTAGTCGCAAGGCAGGCTCAGCTCATCGCAGGCCACCAGCTCTCTTACTTGCGCAAAAAACAGTACCTTGATCATGCTTGCTCCCCGCTATTTGACCCCAACTGAAAATGGCCGGACTTGCCGCCCTTTTTCTCTACCAGACGTACCTGTTCGATCACCATGTCTTTTTGCACCGCCTTGCACATGTCGTAGATGGTCAGCGCCGCTACTGACGCGGCGGTCAGTGCCTCCATCTCCACCCCGGTCTTGCCGGAGAGCTTGCAGAGGGTGCGGATATGCACCCGATTCTGCTCGGCCAGCGGCACTATCTCCACCTCGACCCGGGTCAAGGCCAGCGGATGGCAGAGTGGGATCAGATCAGAGGTCTTCTTGGCGGCCATGATGCCGGCGATGCGGGCGGTGGCGAACACGTCACCCTTGTGGTGCTGGCCGCTCAGGATCAGCGCCAGCGTCTCGGGGGCCATGGCAACAAACGCCTCGGCACGGGCTTCACGCTCGGTTACCTGCTTGTCGGTCACATCCACCATATGGGCTTCGCCGCTCTGGTTCAGATGCGTCAGGTTGGGCTGGGTCTGCTTGATATCGGTCTGGTTCATCACTTGCTCTCAGAGGTGGGAGACAAAGTTGCACGGCTTGGTGCGGGCATCGAGCTGATCGCGGATCAGTTGCTCCCAACCCAGCTGACAGGCGCCGGTGGAGCCGGGCAGACAGCAGATCAGGGTGCGATTGGCGAGTCCCGCCAGCGCACGGCTCTGCATGGCGGAGCCTTTAATCTCGGCAAAAGAGAGTTGACGGAACATCTCGCCAAAACCCTGTACGGTGCGTTCGAACAGCACACCGACCGCTTCCGGTACCCGGTTCTGTTCATTGAAGCCGGTACCGCCGTTAATCAGTACCACCTGCACCCCCTCATCGGCGATCCACTCGCTCACCCGCGCTCGGATGCGAAACAGGTTGTCCGGGCAGAGCGCCCGATCGGCCAACTGATGGCCCGCGTCAGTGAGGGCCGAGACTAGATAGTCACCCGAGCTGTCATCGGCGGCAGTGCGGCTGTCGGAGACCGTCAGCACGGCGATCTTGAGAGGGATAAATGCGTTGTGTTTCTGTCCCATCGGGCAGCTCCTTGTGGCTATGGGCCGTCAACGAGGCAGGAAGATAAGGGGTATGAGAGGCCAGCTGTCAGGGCGCAAAAACTGACGCAGACAGGGGTGACCAACTTGCTCAAGCGTGTGACGGCGGGCTGATTCTATCAAAGGTTTCACGAGATATGGGATTTAAAAGACACACAAATCTGATGCTTGTCCCATATATGAACAAAACGCAGGCCGGGCAAAGCCGGCCTGTCGTCGCAGGATCAGAACCCCTTCACCCCGGTCATGTCGGGCAGCTGGTGAGCAATCCCCTTGTGACAGTCGATGCAGGTATTGTCACCACTGGCCAGATTGGTAGAGTGCATCTTGGCAGCACGCTGCCCCTGCAGGGAGAAGTCCATGTACTCGAAGTTGTGGCAGTTGCGGCACTCGCGCGAATCGGTCTCTTTCATCCGCTGCCACTCCCGCTCCGCCATCTCGCGCCGGTGCGACTCGAACTTCTCGCGGGTATCCACCTTGCCGGTGATCATGCCCCACAGCTCCTTGGAAGCCTGCACCTTGCGGATGATCTTGTAGGTCCACTCGTGCGGTACGTGGCAATCCGGGCAGCTGGCTCTGACACCGGAGCGGTTGGAGTAGTGGATAGTGTCGCGATACTCCTCGAACACGTTGTCCTTCATCTCGTGACAGCTGGTACAGAAGGCTTCGGTATTGGAGGCCTCCATGGCGGTGTTGAAACCACCCCAGAAAATCACACCGCCGAAGAAGCCCATCATCAACAGCACCCAGAGGGCCGCCTTCGACGGAGACTTGAAGGTGGTCCACAGACGCTGGATAAAGCCGGGTAATTTCATCGATAGGCTCCTCAGTTCAGCGCTTCAACCGGTTTAAAGGTATTTTCCACCAGCGGCTTGGCATCCGCTTGCGGCACATGGCACTGCAGGCAGAAGTAACGACGCGGTGACACTTCACCCAGAGTCATGCCATCGCGGGTTTCGAAGTGGGTCGGGCTGATCTTGGGAGCCTTCATGGCGCTGGCATTCTTGAAGCTGTGACAGGCCAGGCACTTGTTGACCTTGGTATCCACCTCATAGTTACGAATGTCGTGGGGGATCAGCGGCGGTTGATGCATATATTGGCGATCGTAGGGCGCACCATCCTTGCGGAAATTTTTCAGCGGCGCAGCGGTGTCTTCGGTCACCAGATCGGTGGCGCCACGCTCGGACTTGAGGCCACCGGTACTGTTGGTGATCTCGGGGGCGGCCGCCATCAAGGAACCTGCCATCAGGCAGGCCAGCATTGCTCCAATCAGCTTTTTCATTATGTGTTCTCCGACGTTTTTTCTGCCTTGACGGCAAAACCTACAGTGATTTCAAAAACTTGTTCCGCGCAGACATCAATGCAGCGGCCACAGTTGGTACACTCCTGAGCCACAATCAAGGGCCCGTGACCACGCTTGGCACCGTGAACAGGCCCGCGCAGGATGGGACGCTCCGGGCAGACCGCATAACAATCCATACAGTTGTTGCACCGCTCGCGCCCCTTGGCAGAAATCTTGATAAATCCGACCCGATTGACCAGGGCATAGAAGGCTCCCACCGGACAGAGATGACCACACCAGCCCCGCTCAACCACGAAGAGATCGAACAGGAACAGCACCGCCAGCAGGGCCCAGCCCGCCCCCATGCCAAACAGCAGACCGCGCATGGCGAGCGACACCGGGTTGACCAGCTCCCACGCCATCACCCCGACCACCGCTGGCACCACCAGCACCATGGCCAGCAGCCAGTAGCGGGTCGCACGGCTGAACTGGCCATTGCCCTTGAGGCCAAGTCGCCCCCTGAGCCAGGCTGCGGCATCTGTGATGAGGTTGACCGGACAGACCCAGGAGCAGAACACCCTCCCCCCGACCAGCCAGTAACCGGCCAGCACAATGGCAGCCCCTAGCCAGAGAGTGGTGATGGGCCAGTGACCCGCCGCCAGCGACTGCAACAGCGTGAGGGGATCGGTCAGCGGCACCGTCTCCAGCAACAGCGAGCTGGAGAGGTTGCCCTTGAGGATCCAGATGCCCGCCAACGGCCCCAGCAAAAACAGCCCGAGCACGCTGAACTGACTCAGCCTGCGCAGCAGCAGGAAGCGGTGGGAACGCCACCACCCCAGCTTGATGCGCGCCTCTTCCCCCGGATAACGACTCATAACCCCTCCGGTTTGCGGGTGGGCAGGGTGAGCCTGTCGCCGATGAGCGACTTGTTCCCCGCCTTGGCCTTCTCTTCCCAGCCGAGCCGGTAGTGATGACCCAGCTCACCTTTGGCGAGCTGGCGTGGCACCACCTTGATGGCCGCTTCCTCCAGCACGCAGGCATGCTCGCACTTGCCACAGCCGGTACAGACATCGCTGTGTACCGTGGGCAGGAACATGGCGTGTTTGCCGGTACGCTGGTTATGCTGCAGCTCCAGGGTGATCGCCTTGTCAATCAACGGGCAGACCCGATAACAGACATCGCAGCGCAGCCCCAGATAGTTGAGACAGGTCTCGTGATCGATGAGCACTGCTACCCCCATCCGGGCCTGATCGATGTCGGTCATCTGCTGATCCAGCGCACCGCTCGGGCAGGCCACCACACAAGGGATGTCATCACACATCTCGCAGGGCACGGCACGCGCCTTGAAATAGGGGGTGCCGGTGGTCACAGGGTCAAACAGCCGGGCGAGCTGGAGGGTGTCGTAGGGGCACGCCTCGACGCAGAGCCCGCAACGCACGCAGGCGCCGAGAAACTCTGTTTCATCGAGAGCGGCGGGCGGACGCAGCGCCTGGGCAGGCACAGCTTGTGCCT
>CAMFLW010000006.1 GCA_945957575.1 uncultured Aeromonas sp.
TACCGTGCAGCCAAATTGTCATTGATAGCAAACAGCCCGCATCGCGGGCTGTTTGTTTATCGCTTATCTTGCAGGAGGTAGAGGGAGGAACACACTCACCTCCAGCCCCCCTTGCGGCCGGTTGTGGACATCGAGGTCGGCGCCGTGCAACTGGGCGATGCGCGAGACGATCGCCATGCCGAGACCCACGCCATCCCCCTGCTGGGGATTGACCCGAAAGAAACGCTCATACAGCCGGGGCAAGTCGCTGGCAGGAATGCCGGGGCCGTTGTCGCTCACATCCACCCTCACCCGGTTGCCTTCCCGCTGTACCCGAACCTTGATCTCGCCCTCAGGCTGGGTGTAGCGCAGCGCATTGTCGATCAGGTTGCTGAACAGCAGCTCAAGCAGGGTGGCTTGCCCAATTACCAGTTGCGGCAGGGCACACTCCAGCGACAACTGCTGATCTTTCTTGAGGGCGATGGGGGCCAGGGTCGCAAGCGTGCCTTGCAGCAGGTGGCCCACCTCCAGCTCGATCAATACCAGTCCCTGCTGGTTGTCGATACGGGCCTGGGTCAGCAGTTGGCGGAGCAGCCGATCGCTGCGGTCGAGGGCCTGCAGCATCTTGTGCAGCGACTGTTGGCGGCTCTCTTCATTGTCGGCCGCCAGGGCATTCTCACTGTGGATCCGCAGCACCGCCAGCGGGGTGCGCAGTTCGTGGGCCGCCTCATTGGTGAACTGTTTCTCCCGCTCAATGGTCTCCGCCAGCGCTTGCATCAGCCGGTTGATCTCGTTGGTGAGGGGCGTCAGCTCCTGAGCGTTCACCTTGCGACTGAGCGGGCTCAGGTTGGCGGGGTGACGTTCGCTGATGGCCTGGGCCAGCTGACGCAGGGGGGCCAGCCCGCGGGTGATAATCCACCAGAGCATGGCCAGCAGGAAAGGGAGGGTGATCAGCAGCGGCAGCATGGTGAGAGTGGCCATCTTGCTGGCCAGCTCGCTGCGCTCATCATCACGCTCCGCCACCACCAGCCAGGTCTGCTCCTGCTCGTTGTAGAGGGTGAAGGTGCGCCACTGGTGGCGATCCTTCTCTACCGTGTTGAAACCGCGGGCCAGTTTAACCAGCGGTTGAGCCGGGGCACTGGGGGCACGCAGCAGCAGGCCGCCTTTTTCATCGAGCAGCTGGAAGTAGAGATTGCGTTCGAACTCGTGGCCGTAGGGAGTGAGCTCCCGATCCTCGCCGGTCAGGTTGAGGCCGGGATCCTGCTGCCACTCTTCGGGGTTGTGCGCTTCCCACTCCTGATAGACGCTGCCGTTGGCGGGCAGTTGCCCCTGCTGGGCCATGTAGCGGGCCAGCAGCTGATTGGTGATGCGGGCCGACTGGGCGAGGCGGGCATCAAACAGCTCCTCCATCTCGTGGCTCGCCTCCATGTAGCCGATAAAGGCGCTGATGGTGAGACTCAGGCTCACCAGCGTCAGGATACCGGTGAGCAGAAAGCGGCGAATGGAGCGGGGGCGTTTCATCGTGCGGGTGTCCGGCTTGGCTGTTCGAGCTGGGGAATGATGTAGCCTACCCCGCGAATATTGCGGATAAGGTCGCTATAGAACTTCTTGCGCAGATGGTGAATATGCACCTCTACCGCGTTGCTCTCGACTCCCTCGTCCCAGCCGTAGAGGCTCTGTTGCAGCTGATCCTTGCTCAGCACCCGGCCGCTTTGGCTGATCAGCTCCTGCAACAGCTTGTATTCGTGGGGGGTGAGTTTGACCGCTTCCCCCCGATAGGTGACCTGCTGGGATTCGGGATAGATGAGGATATCGCCATACTCCAGCACCGCCTGAGCCTGTCCCTTGCTACGGCGCACCAGCGCGCGCAGGCGGGCGTTGAGCTCCTGCAGGGCGAAGGGTTTGACCATGTAGTCGTCGGAGCCGGCATCGAGGCCGACGACCCTATCGTCCAGCGCATCGCGGGCAGTAAGGATCAGCACCGGCAACTGGTGGCCCTCCCGCCGCAGCTTGCGCAGCAGGCTGATGCCGTCGATGTCGGGCAGGTTGAGATCGAGGATCAGGGCGGTGAACTCATCGCTCTTGAGGGCTGTCAGGGCGGGCAACCCCTGTTGCAGCCAGTCCACCGTGTAGCCGCTATGGCGCAGTGCATCCTGCATGCCGTCCCCCAGCATCACATCATCTTCTACCAGCAGGATCCGCATTTCTTTCTCCCTTTTTGTTGGCTGTGGCGATCTGGTTCAGTCGCCAAGGCTTGTCGTGGCATAAACAACGCTGCCCACCAGTATGCAAGCTGGTGGGCAGAGTTTAAATAGATCTTTGATCCATCAGGAGTTTATAGCTGGGCCAGCCGCTCGCGGATCTCCATTTTGCGGCCCTCGTCCGCCACTTCCCGGCCGGGGCGGGCCGGGGCGACCAGCGCCTTGTCGAGGTAGGTTTTGGCCTCGGCCTTGCGACCCTGATCCAGCAGGAAATCGCCATAGAAGAAGTTGGGGTCGATGCCGGTCGGGTTGATGGCCAGCGCCTGCTTGAGCAGTTGTTCGGCTTTCTCGTCATCGCCAAAGCCGACCGGCCAGCCTGGCACCTGATAGTAGAGGGAGCCCAGACTGGTGTAGGCAGAGCCGTCCAGCGCCTTGGGATCTTGCTTGAGTGCCAGCTCCAACTTGGCTTTGGCCTCTTTCACCAGCCCCAGCGCACCCAGTCCGCCCTTGGCGCCCGCCCAGGTGCTCTTGACGATGGCCGACCAGATGAGCAGGTCGGTGCGAAATGGCTCCTTGGCGCTGGCCGCTTCGGCCTGGGTGCTCAGGGTCTCGAGGCAGCTCTCTTTCGCCTTGCCGCTCTGTTGATACTGGCAGACCGCCCACTGCTGCTGGATGGGGACGAGGGCATCATCCGCGGCCATGACTGAGGTGGATCCCAGCAGGATGGCGATGGCACAAGAGGTCACTGATTGACGGGCAAAGTTCATATTAATGCTCCTTCTTGGTCGGGATCGGGCGGGACAAGTCTGGTTGTGGCGCACTATTGGCGCCCGCATCAGCCGTCCCTGGCTGAAGATGACGGGCATAACGTTTGATGATCGGCAGCTGTCTGGCCAGCGCCTTGTCGACGATGCCGGGCAGCAGGGCATTGAGTCGCACGAACAGCTTCTCCGGCCAGCCGAGCCAGCTGCGGCGGGTCTCGTTGCACAACGCGATGATGGCCTCTTCGGCTACCTCCTGTGGGCTGTCGGTCTGGGTGCCGAGCGCCGCATTCATCTCGTAGGCAGCTTCGGAGTTGAGTTTGGTTCGGGTGGCACGAGGGGCAAAGTGGAGTACCTTGATGCCGGTTCCCTCCAGCTCCCGCCCCAACGCCTCGCTAAAGCCGCGCAGGGCGAACTTGGTGGCGCAGTAGACGCTGTAGCCGGGGTAGCCGATGCCGCCAAACCCCGACCCCATGTTCATGATGATCCCCGGTTTGCGCAGACGGGGCAGCAGGGCGCGGGTCAGCTGGATCGGCGCCTCGATATTGAGCAGCAGCTGGCGCTCGACTTGCTCGCTGCTTTGATCTTCCAGCCAGGCAAACTGGTTGCAGCCGGCGTTGTTGATCAGGATGTCGAGCCCGTTATCCAGCGCCGGGTGTTGCAGCAGCTTGGCCCGCTCCTGCGCAGAGCCGAGGTCGGCGAGCACCACCTGATGGCGCTCGGGGTATGGCAGCGACTTGCACAACCGCTCCAGTGTTTGGGCTCGGCGGCCGTGCAGCAGCAGATGGGCTCCCTGGGCTGCCAGCTCCTGGGCCAGCTCCTCACCAATTCCGCCACTGGCACCGGTGAGCAGCACCGTTTTTCCGTCAAGTTTCATGATGTAGATCCCTTCTGGTCACGGCGTAGCGGTGAGGTTGTAGAGCATCTCGCCGTAGAGGCGATAGACCACCTTGGTGGAGTGGATAATGGCGGCTTGATCTGCCGGGCTCTCGACCCGATCCATCAAGGATTCAAAAAACTTGAGGTGATCCTGATCCAGGGTGCCGTGGGAGCTCAGGTAGCTCATCGCTTGCGGTGGCAGGCCGAGACCCTTTTTCAGCTGATCGGCGACGGTGAGGGCGATGGCCACGCTGGTGCCTTCCAGTACCTGCACCATGCCGAAGAAGCCCATGGGGTTGCCGCGCTGGATCTGGTCGTAGAGGAAGGCCACCATCAGCTCGATGGGCAGCCCAGGCTGGCCGTGGCGCACAGCATCGGCATCACCGCCACAGGCGCGGATATCGTTGAGGATCCACTCCTGATGGCCATACTCCTCGTCGATGTATTCGGCAATGGCGCCGCGTACCCACTCGTACTCCTGACCCAGTTTGCCGCCGGTTGCCATCAAGAGCGGAACTGTGTGGCGCACGTGGTAGTAAGCCTGTGCCAGAAAGGCGAGATAGGTGTCACGGCTGATGTCGCCACGGCGGCAGGCTTCGATGATGGGGGCGTTGAACAGATGCTCGCGCTCACTGGCAGTGGCTTGTTGCAGAGTCTGATAGAAGCTCATGACGATTCTCCTGTAAGGCATTGGCTGATTTGCCGGGAAAAGTGTTGGTAAATCTCGTTGCGACGGGGACGCCCATTGGCGGTCAGCATGCCGGGATGTTGATCCAGCGCTACCGGCAACCAGTGGTGCAGCCGGGCGTAGTCGGGGAGACGACGATTCAATACTTCGATCTGTTGTGGCAGTTCTGTCTCTTTGCCCGGCAGGGGCTGGATCAGCGCCACGTTGGCGGGCTGACCATCGCCAAAGACCACGATGCGGGCGATAGCGGGGCAGAGCTGCGCTTCGGCCTCGACCCACTCTGGTGAAAAGTTGCGGCCAAAGGCGGTGATCTGGACATTCTTCTTGCGCCCGGTGATATGGAGGTAGCCCTCATCATCCAGATGACCCAGATCGCCAGTGGCAATCTGTTCGGGAGTCGCTTCGCTGCTGCCGAGATAGCCCAACATGGCGCTGCCGCTCACCATAATTTCGCCATCGCTGGCGATGGTGACCTGACAGTGGGGCAGGGGACGGCCAACGCTGCCCGGCTTGTCGGCGCCTATGGTGTTGAGGGCCACCACCGAGCCGCACTCCGAGAGGCCATACCCCTCATACACCGGCAGGCCGAGCTGGCGGGCATGTTTGATCAGGTCGGGGGCCACCTTGCCGCCACCGACGGCAATAAAGCGCAGGCTCTTGAGCTGTTGGGCCAGCGTCGGTGTGCTGGTGCAGAGCGCCAGCAGCAGGCGCAGCAGTTCGGGCACCAGCACCAGACTGTGGGTCGGCCAGCGCAGCAGGGCTTCCCCCAGCATGGCCGCATTGAGCGAGCTGGAGCCGGTGAAACCGAGCTCCCCGAGGGACGGAATGCGGCTGCAGGCACCGGTCAGCAGCGGCACATAGAGGCCGGTGATGTTCTCAAGCAGGGTCGCCAGCGGCAGCAGGGTGAGGTGTTTTTCCACCTGGGCTGGCGCGACCCGCTCGGCCAGCGCGGTGCTCACCGCCATCATCTGGGTCAGTGACAGGCAGACCCCCTTGGGCTGGCCCGTTGTGCCGGAGGTGTAGGTGATCTTGGCGGTGCCCTTGGGCAGCGCCGGTCGATTAGCCGGGGTATGGCGCCAGAGCGGCAGTTCGCCGGTGATCAGCGAGAGCGGGTCGGCGGCATGCCACCCCTGATGATGGGGCCCCACCAGCGCATCGGCGCCGCTGCTCTCCAGCAACCACTCTTGCTGGGCCTGACTGAAGAAGTGGGGCACCGGGATCACCACGATACCGGCACGGGTACAAGCAAGATCAACCAGCGCCCATGGCAGGCCATTATCGAGTTGCAGGGCCAGGCGCTGAATGCCCGCTTGCTGCAGCTTGCCAGCCAGATGCTGGATCTGCTGCCAGAGGTTGTGGTAGTCGAGACGCTGCTGGCTGCTCAGCAGCGCAGGTGATTGCGGATTCTCGCGGGCATGTTTGGCGATGGCGGCGAACAGGTTCATAGGGCGCACTTTTTTTGATGGGGTTGGTTGTCACTGCTCTTGCTGGTCTCGTCAAACAGGGGCGGCATGGGGGCTAGCAGGTTGAGCAGCAGGCTGCTCTGGGCCAGCACCTCACGCCCCTGATTGATGTCACCCACCATCACCTTGGGTTGGCAGCGGTAGTACTCACCCCAGGCATCGGCGTCGGCACCGACCTGATGGGACTGTGCGGGAGCCAGCTCCACCGGATTGAGTTGCAGACGGGCAAAGCTGTTACGCAGCTTGGCAGTGCCGGTAAAGGCCACGTAGTCGAGGGCGTTGTCACACAGCAGACGACACAAGGCCGCGAACATCAGGCGGGCATTGCCCGGTTCGCTGCAGGCCAGATTGCCCACTTCGATAATGCGTTTGCGTGCCGGATAGACCCCGAGGCGGGTGTTGATGGCGGCCTCGATCGGTTGCTCCAGATACTGTTCCAGATAGAGAGGCCCCTCACTGGCATGATTGAGACCACAGGCACCGACCAGCGTTCCGTCCGCCCGATAGAGTCCCAGCAGGCAGGGGAGAAAATGGGGGATGCGGGCGTTGAACTCGAGGGTGTAGGCGGCCTGGATATAGGTTTGCAGCGCCATGACCTGTTGTGGGGACTCTGCCAGAATCAACCTGTAGGGGGCTTGGATCTCGATGGACATGGGCGACTCCTTCTCTTGCAATGGTGTGAGAGTAAAAGGGCAAACTTAAGAAACCCTTAAGCAGTAAAAAAAGTTGTCAGCGACGCGACGGGCAGGCAATCTGCGCCGCTGTTATCCAACAGGAAGCACCCAAGAGGAACCTCCATGTCATCCACCGTCTGCTGCCCCTTGTGTGCCAGTCATCACAGTTATCCCCTGCCGGTGGCAGGCAAGCGCTATCATCGCTGCCTCGCGTGCGAGCTGGTCTGGCTGGATGCGGGCGATCATCTGGATGAGGCGGCGGAGAAGGCGGTTTACGACGGCCACGACAACCGGGTGGATGATCCCCGTTATCGCACTTTTCTGATGCGTGCTTTTGGCGAGGTGCTGGCGCGGGTGCCGCTACCTGCCAGCGGCCTTGATTTTGGCTGCGGTCCCGGCCCAGCGCTGGTGGCGATGGGGCGTGAGGCGGGTTACGACATGGTTGGATATGACAAGTTCTATGCCGACTTTCCCGAGTTGCTGGCGCGCCAGTATGACTTCATCACCAGTACCGAGGTGATCGAGCATATTGCCGAGCCGCGCGCCGTGCTTGACCGGTTGTGGGCTTGCCTCAAGCCGGGCGGCATGCTGGTGTTGCAGACCCAGCGGGTGCTCAGTGACGAGCGGTTCAAAAACTGGCGCTATCGTCACGACCCGACCCACATCGTCTTCTTTGCCGAGGCATCGTTTCAGGTGCTGGCCACCAGCTGGCAGGCCGAGCTCAGCTTCCCCCACACCGATGTGGCTGTCATCATCAAACCTTGAGCCGCGAGTATTTATTGACCATGTTTGGCATGCAGCTCGCCTGATTGCTGAGACTCTGACACCAAGGAGCGGTTGTTGATGTCGATTACCCATTTGTCAGTGCAAGATGCCCGTCATCTGCAGCTGGCGGCGCAGGGGTTGCTGGTGCCGCGCCGCGGCAAGGCTGCACCGGCCGATCTGCTGGCGACTATCCGCCGCATGGCGCTGCTGCAGATCGATACCATCTCGGTAGTGGCGCGCAGCCCCTATCTGGTGCTCTTTAGCCGCCTTGGCCAGTACGAGCCTCGCTGGCTGGAGCAGTTGCTGGCCGACGGCGAGATCTTCGAATATTGGGCTCACGAGGCCTGCTTCGTTCCCCGTGAAGATTACCGGCTGTTGCGTCACCGGATGCTCGACCCTGCCGCCATGGGCTGGAAGTTTTCGGCCAACTGGCTCGCCACCCATCAGCAGGAGATTGGCCAGCTTATCGAGCGCATTCGCCACCACGGCCCGGTACGGGCGGCCGATTTTGAGCGCAAAGAGGGGAAGGGTAATGGCTGGTGGGACTGGAAGCCGGAGAAGCGCCATCTGGAGGTGCTCTTTACCACCGGTCAGCTGATGGTGCGTGAGCGGCGCAACTTTCAGCGGGTCTATGACCTGGCCGAGCGGGTGCTCCCCGAGTGGAGCGACCAGTGGGATCTGCCGAGCATCGAGCAGGCGCAGCGGGATATGGTGCGCGCCAGCTGCCGGGCGCTGGGGCTGGTCAAAACTGGCTGGGTGGCAGATTACTATCGGCTGCGGCGTGGCAAATATGACGCCTTGCTCCATCAACAGGCGGACGAGGGGGAGCTGTTGCCGGTTCGTGTCGAGGGATGGCAGCACGGCGCCTTTGTGCACGCATCCCTGGCCGATGAGCTGGCAAGGGCGCAGGCGGGTTGTCTCAAGGCAACCCATACCACCGTCCTGTCGCCGTTCGATCCGCTGGTATGGGATCGCAAGCGGGCCAGTGAGTTGTTCAACTTCGACTATCGCATCGAGTGCTATACCCCGGCGCCCAAGCGTCAGTACGGCTACTTCGTGTTGCCGCTGCTGCATCGTGGCAAGCTGGTGGGCAGAATGGATGCCAAGGCCCATCGCCAGCAGGGAGTCTTCGAGATCAAGAGCCTCTATCTGGAAGCCGGGGTGAGAGTGACCCGCCTGCTTGCGCAGGATCTGGCGAAAGCCCTGCAAAAGCTGGCTGACTGGCACCAGACGCCGCAGCTCCGTTATGGCGCCATTCCGGCACCCTTGCTGGCCATGTGGCAATCCGGTGTTGCCCAAGGCGGTGAGGCAGCGGCACTGGACTAATCTGCACAGTAATGCGTCACAAGATGATGGCATGAGTGGGGAGAGAGGGATGAGACGAACCCGATTGCTGCTGGCAGGGCTGGGCCTTGCCATGCTGATACCGGCGAGCTTTGCCAGAGCGGCAGAGAAGCCAGTGCAGATCTGTCTGGGGGAGGGCAACGAGTGGGCCCCCTTTACTTACTGGGAGCGCAAGGATGGGGTGCCCGATACCAGCCGGTTGACCGGCTCGGCCACCACGCTGGTGCTCGATGCCATCAAGAAAAATGGCTTGTCCTATCAGATCCGCTATCTGCCCTGGGCGCGGGTGCAGCAGGAGCTGGCGGATTATCACCAGAACGGCCTGTGCGAGCTGACCTGGGATGCCAGCTACAAACCGGAGCGTGCCGAGTTCGCCTTCTACAGCGTGCCGCTCTACTACACCCATCTCGGTTTCTTCTATCTCAAGCGCCGCTATCCTGAAGCGCCCGATCTGCAGACGGTCAACAGCTCGCGGGTGTGTGGCGTGATTGGCTATAACTATGCCCCCTATGGGCTCGCGCAGGAGCCACGCCGGGTCAAGCAGTTGCAACAGGCGCTCGACATGTTGGGGCGGGATCGCTGTGACTTCCTGCCAAGTGAGATTGAGCCGCTGGTTGGCGGGTTAACCCTGGGCATCTACCAGAGCGAACCCGGTCTGCTCAATCTCGCCCTGCCAAGTCGCAAGGGATTCTATCTGCTGGTCAGCAAGGGATCGCCTCGTGCCTACGAGCTGGTGACCCGCCTGAATCAGACGTTGGTGGCATTTCAGGAGCAGGGTCATGCGGAGGAGGTGATGCGCCGCTTCCTGCCGCCGATGGAGTAAGTGCCAAGAACGCTAATCACTCAGATTTATCAGATGAAAAAAAGAGCCAGCCGATGCAAACCGGCTGGCTCTCAGTTGTATGGCTAAAACGTAAAGCAAGGATGCGTGGTGACGCGGCAATAAAAAAACCGGGCACTTGGCCCGGTTTGGTCAATCAGTTGCGTGGTGATTACTGGAGTACCAGCACCATCAGCAGACCAATGGTAATGGCAGATACCAGGAAGGCAAAGCCATAGAACACATAGTGGTGCAGCTTGGTGGTGTGGATCCCCAGATCATGCAGACCGTGGTAGATACGGTGCATACCGTGCCAGATTGGCAGGGCGATGATCACCAGCAGGATGCAGGCACCCCACCAGGAGCTGGCGAACGCGTGCACGCGGTCATAGCTCATGGTCTCTACGTCCATGATACCCATGGGCACCAGCAGACCGGTGATGAGGACAATGACCGGCAGCAGCATGGCTACGACCATGCCACCCGCACCAAACAGACCCCAGTAAATTGGTTCGTCAGAACGTCTCATGATTTTTCCTCAAATCATCGTTAACAGAGATTTCGTGGCCAACGTGGCCGGGTCTCGCTGGTGGGTTCCCGGCAAGAACCCGCCAACTCGATCGCCAGAACGTTTAATGGTTTTCTCCTCAGGCCACGATGATCAGGACAAGCAGGGACACCACCGCCAGCGCCACATACTGGGCGAGAACGATCGGCTTCTCCGGCACCAGGTCTTCACCACGGAAGATACGCATGGCTTTCGGCGCCAGTGCGAACCAGGTCTTGGCGTGGAACAGGCAGGCTGCCAGCGCAATCACGTGGAACAGGATGGCGATCGGGCTTTGCAGGGATTCCAGCCAGCCGTTGAACGCTTCCTGACCCTGTACCAGACGCATCAGACCCCACATCAGCACAACAGCGTAGATGGAGACGAAGATACTGGTGCCTTCGCGGATCATGTAACCGGTGTAGAAGGCGTTCTTCAGCCACCAGTCTTTCTTCATTTCGCGGACGTAAGGTTTACGTTTGCTTTCAGTGTTGTTCATGGTCTCAATCCTGCTCTCAATCTGGCTTGAACATGGCGATCATGTAGTCCTTGGCACTCTCTACCTTGCCAAGCTGGATGGCCGCTGCCGGATCGACGCCCTTCGGGCACACTTCGGAGCAGTAGCCCACGAAGGTGCAGCCCCAGACGCCTTCGTCTTGGCTGATGATACGCATACGCTCTTTGGCGCCGGCATCACGGTTGTCAACGTTGTAGCGATAGGCCAGAGCCAGTGCCGCCGGACCGGTGAACTTCTTGTTGATGCCGTACTGCGGGCAGGCCGCGTAGCAGAGACCACAGTTGATGCACTGGGAGAACTGCTTGTACTTCGCCATCTGGGCCGGAGTCTGGATGTATTCGCCATCGCACAGGTTGCGCGGCTCGCTCGGGATGATGTACGGCTTGATGCTTTCCAGCTTCTCGATGAAATCGGACATGTCGACGACCAGGTCGCGTTCGATCGGGAAGTTGTTGAGCGGCTCGATGGTCATCTTGCCCGGCAGATAGTCGCGCAGGAACGCTTTGCAACCCAGCTTGGGAACACCGTTGACCATCATGCCGCAGGAGCCGCAGATCGCCATCCGGCAGGACCAGCGGAAGCTCAGGGTAGAGTCCAGGTGATCCTTGATGTACTGCAGCGCATCCAGCAGAGACATTTCTCTCTGGTATGGCACCTGGAAGGTTTGCATCCAGGGCTCGTTATCCTGTTCCGGACGGTAGCGCAGGATCTCAATTTCAATCATCTCAGCCATTCTTCTTAGCCTCGTCTTGTTTCTCACCCTCGGAGCCGTACACGCGTTTTGCCGGCTGGGACTTAGTGATCTTCACATCGGAGTAATCGATGGAGGGCGTTTCGCCATTTTTGTAGAACGAGAGCGTGTGCTTGAGGAAGTTCACGTCATCGCGCTCTTCGTAACCATCCAGACGCTGGTGGGAACCGCGGGACTCTTTACGATTGATGGCGGAGTGCGCCATGGCTTCAGCCACGTCCAGCATGTAACCCAGTTCGATGGCGTACAGCAGATCGGTGTTGAAGACAGAGGACTTGTCGTTGATCTTGACCTTCTTGTAACGGGCTTTCAGCTCGTTGATCTTGTCGATGGTGCCCTGCATCAGCTCTTCGGTACGGTAGATACCGACGCCGGCTTCCATGGACATGCCCAGCTCGTTGCGGATATCGGCCGGGTTTTCGGTACCGTCTACGTCCATCAGGGAGAGGTGCTGCTTGATGAGCGCCTCGGCCTTGGCGGCCAGCGCTTCGGTGTTGCCATGCTTCTGAGTCTTGGCAAATTCACCTGCCTGCTCACCGGCCAGCTTGCCGAATACCACGATCTCGGACAGGGAGTTGGAACCCAGACGGTTGGCACCGTGCAGACCGACGGAGGCACATTCGCCCGCGGCGTAGAGGCCGGGCAGACGGGTGGCACACTTGTTGTCAGTCTCGATACCACCCATGGTGTAGTGGGCAGTCGGACGTACCGGGATAGGCTCTTTGGCCGGATCCACGTTGACGTAGGCTTTGGCCAGTTCGCAGATGAACGGCAGACGCTCTTTCAGGTACTTCTCGCCAAGGTGACGCAGGTCGAGGTGAACCACATCGCCCATCGGGCCCTGAATGACGCGGCCTTTCTGCTGCTCTTGCCAGAATGCCTGGGAAACACGGTCGCGCGGACCCAGCTCCATGTATTTGCTCTTCGGCTGGCCGATCGGGGTTTCCGGGCCCAAGCCGTAGTCTTGCAGGTAGCGGTAGCCATCCTTGTTCAGCAGGACGCCACCCTCACCACGACAACCTTCGGTCATCAGGATGCCGGTGCCCGGCAGACCGGTCGGGTGATACTGGACGAACTCCATATCACGCAGCGGTACGCCGTGACGGTAGGCCAGTGCCATGCCGTCGCCGGTGACGATGCCACCGTTGGTGTTGTAGCGATAGACACGGCCAGCGCCGCCGGTTGCCACGATCACGGATTTGGCCTGGATGAAGCGGGTGATACCGTTCTGGATGTCGAAGGTCAGTACTCCCTGGACACGGCCGTCGTCCACGATCAGATCAAGGCAGAAATGCTCGTCGAAGCGCTTGATGCTCGGGTATTTGACGGAGGTCTGAAACAGGGTGTGCAGAATATGGAAACCGGACTTGTCTGCGGCGAACCAGGTACGCGGAACCTTCATGCCACCAAACGGACGCACGTTGGCTTTGCCATCCGGCTTGCGGCTCCAGGGGCAACCCCAGTGCTCCAGCTGGATCATCTCTTTGGTTGCATTGTTGACGAAGTAATCGACAACGTCCTGCTCACACAGCCAGTCACCACCGGAGACGGTGTCGTTGAAGTGGTTTTCGAGGGAGTCGTCATCACGGACGACACCGGCGGCGCCGCCTTCGGCAGCAACCGTGTGGCTGCGCATCGGGTAAACCTTGGAAATCAGGGCGATGTCCAGGTCTGGCTGTGATTCGGCTATAGCGATAGCGGCGCGTAAGCCGGTACCGCCAGCACCGATGATGGCCACATCGGTCTTGATAATATCCACATCTGCCTCCTTAGGGATAGATTTGCTGGGCACGATTTTGCTCTATGAAAAAAATTCAGGCTTGATGCAAGTCAAACTGCTAGGTTTTATTCCCTTTTTATTGGTTATTTTTCTATAAAACACCCAAATCCCTGGATGAAAATGTCGTTATTATCGTCATTTTTTGGTGTTACTGAGCAGTTGAACACCTAGCTACGAGCACTTTAACTTCTGGATTGTACGTAGTTTTCTTTCAATAAAATGCGAATCACCTCTCTTTTTAGGTACTCGCGAAAAAAATTTTAAGTTTTTTATTGTAATTTTTTAATGAGAATTATTGGCATTTATCTATTCGGATAGAAATAGGTAATCCGAAATGCTGCAGTGACCACGGCGGTGATCTGATAATTCCAGACGAATTACAAGGATTTCAAGGCGGGGTATTTGGCGGGTAATGTGAGATTACTCACTGAAAATTAAGCGCTATTTAGAAAAATAAAAGGGGCCTGTACGGCCCCTTTTGCTCATGCTCAAATGCGGAACATGCCGACCTGATTGCTCAGTTCACCCGAAATATTTTTAAGTTGTTCAGAGAGATGGCGTGAGCTGTCTGCATCCACTGCCAGTTCGTCCGAGACATCTTTCACCGCCTGAATGTTGCGGCTTACCTCGTCGGTGACGGCCCGTTGCTCTTCAGCCGCGCTGGAGATCTGGGTCGCCATGTCGGAGATCTGGTTGATCGAGGTAGTGATCTGCTCCAGCGCATGGGTGGCGTTGTTGGCGTCATCCACGCTGTTCTGGGCCAGCAGCTGGCCTTCGTGCATGGTGCTGACCGCTCCCTGGGTATTGCGTTGCAGGGTTTCGATCATATTGCGGATCTCGACGGTGGAGCTGTGGGTACGCTGTGACAGGACGCGCACCTCGTCGGCTACCACCGCAAAGCCGCGACCCTGTTCACCGGCACGGGCCGCTTCGATGGCGGCGTTGAGTGCCAGCAGGTTGGTCTGCTCGGCGATGCCCTGAATGGTGGAGAGGATGGTGTTGATCTCCTGAGCGTTTTTCTCCAGTTCCTGAATGATGTTGGAGGCCTGTTCCACCTGGGTGGCCAGATCGGTGATGGAGCGCTGGTTACGGGCGATCACCTGCTTGCCATGCTCGCAGCTGCTGGAGGAGCTGCGGGCCGCTTCGGCGGTCTGCTCGGCGTTGCTGGCGACCTCGACTGCGGTGGCCGACATCTCGTGTACCGCAGTGGCGATCTGGGATATCTCGTTTTGCTGGCGTGCCAGCCCCTGATTGGCCTTCTCCGCCATGCTGTGGGAGGACTTGGCCTGCTGGTTGAGCTGGCCGGAGGAGTTGGAGATATCCTGCACCATCACATGGATCCGCTCGATGAAGGTGTTGACGTGTTTGGCAACCGCGCCTACTTCATCCTCACGTTCAATCTTGATCCGGCGGGTCAGATCGCCGTTGCCACGGGAGAGATCGGCAATCGCTTCGCCCAGGGTTTTCAGAGGGGCCAGCGAGCCGTTGATGGCGACATAGGAGAAGCCTGCCACGATCAGTATGGTGATAAGCCCCTGAATGAAGGAGGAGGTAACCATGCGGCGTACCGACTGGTAGGCGATCTCTTCATCCACCATCATGCCGTAATACCAGTTGGTATTGGGAATGGCATTAAAGTCGTAGACCTCTTTCTTGCCGCTGATCACCAGCTCGTTGATCATGCCGTCATGGGCGACCTGATTGATGTAGGCCGCAGTCAGTTCCGGTGCCAGAGCGGTAGCGGATTTCAGGCTCAGGGAGGCATCGGGGTGCGCGATGATGGTGCCATTGCTGTCCACCAGCATGGCGTAGGTGCCCTCGGTGGTGACCGCCAGAATATCCGAGATCAGTGAGCTGATGGAGACGTCACCGGCGATGACTCCCTGGGTATTGCCGCGCTGGAACGGCTCGGCAATGGTAACAATCAGCTGGCCGGTGGAGATGTCGGCATAGGGGGCTGTGATGACCAGCTTGCCTGCGGCGGCCGCGTCCTTGTACCAGGGGCGTTGACGTGGGTCATAACCGGCGGGCAAATCAGTTGGTTTGCTCTGGATCATTTTGCCGTCTGCGGTACCGGCATAGACCAGGTCGAAGCCACCGGCATTCATGGACTGTGCCAGATGACTGATGGGCTCATCTTCTTTGGCGAATGCTTCCTTGGTGGTGCTGACCATGCTGATCCGGGAGTCGACCCAGCGGGAGATCCCCTTGACGTTGGCCATGGAGCTTTCGTCGATGATGTTCCAGACCAGTCGCTGGGTCTCGCTGCGCAGTTGCGAGGTGTTGTACCAGACCTGCAGGCAGGTGATCACCAGAATGATGACCCCGATAGCCAGAACAAGCTTGTTTTTAATGGATAAGTTCATAGTTACATCCTTGTGAGCGTCAGTCTGAAGTGTGTGTGGAATCTAGTTATTGTTATGAGCCTCTGTTTATCGGCTGAAGTTGAACTCTTTGTATCCCGGTCAGCTATTTAAAGTTAGTGCCTAAATCAGTGGTTATCCATGCGCGTATCGCCCCCTCACTGCGCCAGAAAACGATCTGGTCGATTGGTGAAGATTCCATCGACTCCCATGCTAGAGAGCGTTTCATAATCTTCTGGATAATCAACGGTATAAACCAGAACTTTGAGCCCCCTGTGATGGGCATCTGCAACCAGAGATTGATCCACAAAATCCACGTCGCAGTTGAGTGACCAGGCCCCCAGCTTGTCGGCAAACTGCGCCAGGTTGAGCGGCAGGTTGGCGGTCAGGGCACCGAGCCGGATATCGGGCCGCAAGGCGGCAAATCGGGCCAGCTCCGGGTGATGGAAGGAGGAGACCACCCACTGGCCGGGAGTAAAGCCCAGCTCGGCCTCTGCCCGTCGGGTCAGGGCTGCCACAGCATCGGCGGTATGGGCGCCCTTGAGCTCGATATGCAGCTCGCAGCGTCCGGCGATGATCTCCATCACCTGCCACAGGGTCGGGATCACCTCTCCCTCACCGGCATCGAGCTGCTCCAGATAGGAGCGGGATTGCTCGGTCAGCACCCCCTTGCCATTGGTGCAGCGCTCCAGCCGACGGTCGTGGAAGACCCACAACTCGCCATCGGCCGCCTGCACGTCGATCTCGATGGCTGATGCTCCCAGTTCCAGCGCTTTGGCCATCGCCTTGAGAGTGTTTTCGGGGGCCAGGCCGCTGGCGCCACGGTGGGCAATAATCTGCATGTTCTGCTCCTTTTACCTCGCGGATCAGCCGCGGCTCAGGTGAATGTCGATCTGTTGATGGGGCAGGGTAAGTCCCTGCTGCTGCATCTTCTCCAGCACCAGCGAGTGAACCTCGTGGGTGATGGGCATCCGGTGATCCATGTTGTTGACGTAGAGGCGGATCTCGTAGATCAGTGCCGAGTCGGTGAATTCGATCAGGAAGACCTCTGGCGTCGGCGTCTCCAATACCAGGGTCGATGCCTGGATGGACTCTTCCAGAATGCGCTGCACCAGTTTCGGATCCCGGGTCAGGCCGATCCGGATCCGCAGTTTGACCCGGGTGATGGCATCGGAGAGCGACCAGTTGATGAACTGCTCGGTGATGAAGGCCTTGTTGGGCACGATGATCTCCTTGCGATCCCAATCCACGATAGTCGTCGCCCGGGTCTTGATCTTGGTGACGGTGCCGGTGAGATCGCGGATGGTGACGGTGTCACCGAGCCGGATCGGCTTCTCAAACAGGATGATGAGGCCGGAGACAAAGTTGGCGAAGATCTCCTGCAGACCGAAACCCAGCCCCACCGAGAGGGCGGCGACCAGCCACTGGGTCTTCGACCAGTCGATGCCCAGCATGGAGAAGCCGGTGAGGGCACCGATCAGGATCACCAGATACTTGCTGGTGGTCGTGAGGGCAAAGCCGGTACCCGGGGAGAGGCTGAGGTGCTGCAGCAGGGTCAGCTCCATCAGCCCCGGCAGGTTGCGGGCTGTCACCACGGTCAGAATGAAGACGAAGGCGGTCAGCATCAGATCCTGCAAGGTGATGGCCGAGAGCTGCTCGATGCCGCCAATCTTGCTGCTCACCTGCCACACCTCGATATTGCTGAGGAAACTGAAGGCGGAGTTGAGATCCGACCATTGCACCACCACCAGCATGGTGAAGCCCAGCATCAACAGGGTGCGCACCAGTCCCAGCGACTGGGCACTGATGGTATCGAGATCCAGCTCAGTCTCTTCCACCACGTCCGGTGTCTCGGAGCTGAGCTCGTCATGCCCCTCTTCCCGGCCGCGCTGGGCCAGGATCTCGGCCCGCTTGCTCTTGGCGCGCTCGAAGGCAAGGCGGCGGCGCTGGATCAGCATCCAGCGTCTGGCTAGATAGTAGACCAGCAGGCAACCCAGCCCCATCAGCAGGCTAAGCTCCAGCTGGCGCAGCAGGGTGCGCGAGGTATAGAAGTAGCCAAACAGGGCGCCAATCACCGCCAGCAGTGGCGCCAGCATCAGGCTGTTCCAGATGAAGTGGTGCAGCAGATGAGGCTTGGTCATGTCGGTCTGGCCCCAGGTGAGTGGCAGCCGCTCCCGGTTGAGGCGGGCAAAGAAGAGCAGCAGCCAGAGTGCGCCGATCATGAATGCCATCCGGCCGAGGGAGTCGTAGAAGGCGTGCTCCTGATAGCTGTTGGCCATCCCCTGCACAAAGAAACTCGGGATCAGCACCAGCAGCAGGGTGCGAAACTGCCCCCATACCTTTTGCACCTGTTCCCGGGGCCAACGGAAGTGGTGGATCAAAATCCCCCGCTCCAGCGTCAGGTGGCGAGCCATCACCAGTGCCAGCAGCAGAAACCAGATCTCGCCAAGGCCGCGCGCCACCGCCACTGCAAACGGGTATTGCCAGGCCCCTTCGAGCAGGCCGCGTACCATCAACACCATGGCGGGCAAGGGGAGGGCGGCAAGTAGGGATCGCAGCAGCAAGCGGCTGGTGAGGCTGAATTTGTCCTGAGTTACCTTGCCGATCCGAGGCGCAATATGGTCGCAATAGAGGTTCAGGTGACGGGCCAGTTTGAACCAGCTCCAGGCCAGCACCAGCAGCCCAATACCGGCCAGCGTGAGGCTCAGCGGGCTGTTCTCGGCGATGGCATAGGGCAGTTGCAACCAGTTGTCCGGGTTGAAGGCCAGGGTCAGCGCGGCGGGAATGCCGAGCATCACCTGTGGGGTAAAGGGGCGCACATCCGGCATCCAGAACAGGTGGCTGGCGCTTATTTCACGGATCTCGTCGATCTTGCTGTTCTGGCGGCTGTATAGCAGCTTGAGACGAGTCTGCTCCTGAATGAGGGTGTCTGAGGCGTCGTTGAGCCGGGTCAGCAGTTGGCGCCGGGCCTTGAGCAGGTTGTCGAGCACCGCTTGCTGCGGCCGATCCAGCGTCACCTCCTCTTCGGCCATCAGCTTGTCGCGCAGCTGGCGGGTATCCTTGAGCCCATCCTGCTCGCTCTCGTACTGGTACTTGGCCATGCGGGCGCTGACGATGGCGGACTCCAGCTTGTCGAGGGGGAACTGGGGAGGCAGATCGGAGAGTTTGCTGCGCAGGTTCTCGCCGTAGGCATTACTGATCTGCAGCCACTCCAGCTGTTCGCGTACCGAGTTGACCAGCTCATTCAGTTCAAACAGATTCTTGTCGACGCTGCGTTGTTCGTCCTGCACCCGCTCAATCTGATCCTCCAGCGTGCCGAGCTGGATGGAGAGTGCCTGATTCTGCTGTTGCTGCTCCAGCAGCAGCGGCATGTCGGTGGTGAGCTGCTTGCGCAGCCGTTCGCTCTCCTCCAGCGCCTGCTCGGTCTTCTCCCTCCGCAGTTGGTTCTGCTGGGTCAGCAGGCTAGCTTGCCACTCATCCTCGTCGGCGATGGCCAGATTGAGCTCCTGCAGCTTCAGCTTGCCGAGATCGTTGCGCTGCTGGGCCGAGAGCTGCTCCAGCTCCAGCATCTGGATCCGGTCGGAGAGGCTCTGTTCCTTCATTCTGGTCAGCAGCAGCTGTGCCTCCTGCTGGCGATCCGATTCGCTGCTGAAGCTCAGTCGCTCCAGCTGGCTGCGGGTCAGTTGCAGCTGTTTGCGCAGATCATCCACCCGCAGGTGATACTCCTGCCCGGTGCTCTCCAGCTGGTTTAGGCTGTCCATCACCCCCTGCCGCTCCTTGCGCAGGTTGAGCTGGCGGTTGCTGCTCAAGCCTATGGCCTGGCGCAGCGCCTCCTCCTTGAGGCTCGCCAGCGGCGGGCGAGCGGCGGGCTGATAGTTGTGCAGGCTCTCCTTGAGGCGTGCCGACTCCTTGGGGTAATCGATGAGGATCTGCTGATAGGCTTTGCTCTGTTCACGGTAGCGATCGGCCTCTCTGGCAAATTGCAGCGCCTGCTGGTAGCTCTCCCGCAGCTTCTGGTTTTCCGGGGTATCGCTCTTGGGCACGCTCTGCAACAGGGATTCGGCCTGGGCAATGGCATCGTCGGCGCGCACGGCTGGCGACAACAAGATAAGGGAGAGCAGCAAGAGGGTGAGCAGGCGTTGCAACATGAGGCTCGTTTCCGTTCAGAAGAGGTGGCCCTAGCCTAAAACAGGGCAGGGAGGCGGGTAAAGCAGTCTATATTAATGATTCATAACACAAATAACAGGAAGTCGTGCTGCCGTTTCGCTATGATCCCGGCCGCTTTCTCTCCACCGAGTCGAATATGTCAGCTGTTGATCTGGGCACAGCCCCGCTATCTCGCCTTTTCTGGCGTTACGTAACCCCGACCGTGGCGGCCATGCTGATCACCGGCATCTATGTCACCATCGATGGCATCTTCGTTGGCCATGTGCTGGGTCAGGATGGCATGGCCGGTCTGATGCTGGCTTATCCCATCTGCGCCGTGCTCTATGCGGTGGGGGCGCTGATCGGCATGGGGGGCTCGTCGCTGGTCTCCTTCTATCTGGGGCAGGGCAACCCGGCCAAAGCCCGCCATATCGTCGGCAATGCGCTGGTGATGGTGTTGCTGGTCTCGGCACTGCTCAGTTTTATCGGGATCCGCTATGGCGAGCCCATGCTGACCTGGATGGGGGCTGAGGGGGAGATCTTCACCGCCGGGCTCTCCTACCTGCAGGCCTACGCCTGGCTCGGCGTCTTTGCGGTGCTGTCGATGGCGTTCAGCTCGCTGCTGCGCAACGATGGCCGCCCCGGATTTGTCACCCTCATCATGGTAGTCGGGGGGCTGCTCAACGTGCTGCTCGACTATCTGCTGATGGTAGTGTTTCCGTTCGGACTGGCCGGGGTGGCGACGGCCACTATGCTCTCCCAAGCGGTGACGGGCCTCGCCTGCCTGTGGCACTTCTTTACCCCGCGCAGCAAGCTGCGGATTGGGTGGGATACTCTGCGTCCCGATCTACGGCTGATGGGGGAGACGCTGCGTCTCGGGGTGTCGAGCTTTCTGATGTACCTGTACCTCTCGGTGGTGCTGGCACTGCACAACAAGGCGTTGCTGGCTGTAGGCACCTCCCTGCATGTGGCTGCCTACGGGGTGATCAGTTATACCGAGGCGTTCTTCTATCTTATCTTCGAGGGGATCGCCATGGGCATTCAGCCTATCGCCAGCTTCAATGCGGGAGCAGGCAACTGGCAGCGGGTGTTGCGGGTACGTAATCTGGCACTGACCGTGACGGTGGCCATCGCGCTGTGCGGTATGGTGCCGCTCTATCTCTGGCCGGAGGCGGCGGTCTATCTGTTTGCCGGCGACAACACGGCCCTCTTGCCGGTGGCGAGCCTCGGGATCTGGCTCTACTTTTGGGGACTGCCGATGGAGGGCTTGCTGCTGGTCGGGGCCACCTATTTCCAGGCCATCAATCGGGCCCGCATCGCCTCCCTGCTCACCGGTGGCAAGCTGGTGCTGATCGGCGGTTTTTTGTGGGGATTCTCGACCCTGTGGGGCGTGCCCGGGGTCTGGCTGGCATTGCCAACGTGCAGCTCATTGCTGGTGTTGGTGATGTGGTGGGCGATGCGTCGGGAGTCCGGCGCCCACGCGCTGGCCGGATAGGTAATCAGGTTCGACGTGCAGATAGCAGACAGGCAGCCATAGGCTGCCTGTTTTGGTTAGAGGATGTTTTGTTAATGGGCTCTGCCGATTCAGGGCTTGAAGGCACCGATAAAGATGGCGGGATCGACCCGGGTGTCGTTGAGGCTGACGTTCCAGTGCATATGGGGGCCGGTTGCGCGGCCGGTCGAACCGACTCGCCCGACGATGCCGCCACGTGGCAGGCTCTGGCCGAGCTTCACATCTACCTTCGACATGTGGCAGAACATGCTGATGAGCCCCTGACCGTGGTCGACAAAGACGGTATTGCCGTTGAAGAAGTAGTTGCCGATCAGGATCACCTTGCCGGCGGCGGGGGACTTGATCGGGGTGCCGGCGCCCACGGCGAAGTCGAGGCCGGAGTGGGGATTGCGCTCCTCGCCATTGAAGAAACGACGCAGGCCAAACGGGCTGGAGAGGGGGCCGTTGACCGGCTTGTCGAACATCAGGTTGCTCGGCTGGTTGGGGCTGAAGGTCTGGTAAGCCCGGGTCTGCTCCGCCAGCTCGCGGTTGATACGTGTCATATCCTCGGCGAGCGGATTGACCTGACGGCTGTTCTTGAGCTTGATGTGCTGCTCGCGGTAGTGCTTGGGGGTCACGGTGAAGCCGAGAGTACGGCCATCACCTGTGCTCAGTTGTTGGGCGCCGGGCATGCTTTTCAGAGAGATGCCGACGATGGCTATCCACTGGTTGTCTTCGCGCACCACCAGCACGGGTTTGTCATGATAGCGGGCCGTGGGGGCAGTGGGTGACGCGCCAAGAGGGATCACCGCAACGCCACCTGGCACCGGATGGTTGAGCAGACGGCTGATAAAACCCTCGGCCAGGGCCGACTGGCTGGCCAGTAACAACAACAGACAACACACAACTCTCATGACGATACCCCTCGATGTTAAAACGCCCGGGATGGCGGGATGACAATCCCCTGTCCGGCATTCGCCGATCACTAAAGGGTGATCACGACATGCTGGCCACGACAGGCGCGGCTGGAGGAGGGGACAGATTGTGCCTCGTTATGGTCGGGGCAGCCAGTGGCGGGGCGTGGCTGATGCCCCTTTTGTGCATAGCTGCGTCAGGTTTTATGTCGTGGTCGGGCCGCTTCGCCATTGAGTCGCCCCCGCCCTGGCTCTAGAATCGGCTTCCGGCACTGATGCCACCGACACTCCGAGGAGACGATATGAACGGATTACCCCCTTTGCGCACCACACCGGCCCGGTACACGACAGGTCGTGGCTGGCTCTGGGTTCGCAGCGGGTTCGATATCTTCAACAAGGGGATGGGGATCAGCGTGGCCATGGTGCTGGTCTGGTTTATGGTGGGCATGCTGCTGGAGCAACTGCCGGCGGGTGGCCTTATCTCCCAACTGCTCTACATGGTGTGGGGCGCGGGTTGGGTGGCGGTCGCCGCTCGGGGTTATCGGGGGGAGCCGCTGCAGTTTGCCGATCTCTTCGCCGGTTTTCGCCACAAGTTGACCCCGCTGATGCTAGGCGGTCTGCTGGTGTTGCTGCTGTTCAGCCTGGTTGGCCTTGTCTGTCTCGGTCTGCTCTCCATGTGGGGGCTGCTCCCGTTGCTGACGCAGGATCCCGAGAGCATGGTGGTCTCAGCCAGCCAGTTGCAACAACTGCTGCTGGTATTGCTGGTGGGGATGCTGCTCATCATTCCCGTGCTGATGGGGGTCACCTTTGCTCCGGCGCTGATCTACCACCACGATATCGGTATCATCCAGGCGGTGCGTCTGAGCTTCTTCGGCTGCTGGCGCAATATTTTTCCCTTCTTCTGGTGGGGGCTGCTCTCAGCCATGTTGTTGCTGTTTGGCGCTGTGCTGTTGCTGGTAGGTCTGCTGGTGGTGATCCCGGCGCTCAACTACTCCATCTATGTGGCTTATCGGGATATTTTCCTAGACGAGAGTGCGCAGCCGGAAGCACCGCACTCAGAACCATTCGGATTTGAAGCCTGATCAAGGGATCAGAGTGAAGAAGGGGCCAGCAGCGGCCCCTTCGTTATGTTTGGGTGTGCGGAGAGCTTACTCCTGCCAGATGGGATCCGCCGCCATGCGGGCCAGCAGAAAATCGAGGAAGCTGCGCAGCAGTGGCGACATCTGCTTGCGGGTGGCATATACCCCGTAGACGCCGAGGCGCTTGGGCTGCCAGTCGGTCAGCAGGGGCACCAGTTCTCCGCGCTCCAGATAGGGTTGGGCCGAGTAGCGGGGTTGCAGGCTGATCCCTGCGCCTTCCAGCGTTGCTTCCAGCAGCAGGTTGGAGATATTGGCGCTCAGGTTACCACTGACCGGCACTGACTCGGGACCGTCCGGTCCATTGAACTCCCACAGGCTCTTGCCGAAGTAGGTGTAGGTGAGGCAGTTGTGCAGCGCCAAATCCTGCACCTTGTGTGGCATCGGATGACGGGCCAGATAGGCCGGGCTGGCACAGACTACCGAGTGGCAGGTGCCGAGACGGCGCGCCACCAGATTGGGGTCGAGGTCGTTGGTGATGCGCACCGCCAGATCGATCCGCTCCTCTATCAGATTGACGGTTCTGTCGAGCAGCAGAATGTCGATGGCCGTCCCCGGGTATTGCGCCAGATAGTCGTTGGCAGCCCCGACCAGCAGTGCTTCTGATAGGGAGTAGCTGCTGGTGATCCGCAGTTGCCCCTTGGGGGCGTCATCCCCCTTCACGGCGATCTGCTCCATCTCCTCGCCGAGCGCCAGCATGGCGCGGGCCCGGTTCAGCGCCTCCTCTCCTGGCCCGGTCAGGCTCAGACGACGGGTGGTGCGGTGCAGCAGGCGGGCGCCCATCCAGCTCTCCAGCTCGGCCAGATAGCGCGACACCATGGCGCGCGACATATCCAGTTTCTCTCCGGCGCCGCTCAGGCTCCCTTGTTCGACTACGCTGACAAAGACCCGCAATGCGGTCAGTCGATCCATGTATGGCTCTCTATATGTTCGATATGTGCAACAGTGATGCGCTTTTTATGCTGTATTTGCACCTTAAGTGATCCAATACACTGTGTCCATCAAATGACCCCCCGAATACTTAATGAGGAATAGATGATGAACAACACCCTGATCCGCAACCTGACTCTGGCTACCACCCTGCTGAGTGGCGCCGCACTGGCCGCCCCCCTGAGCGTGACCGTCTACAACCCTGGCGAGAAGGCGATCTTCCCGGTCTCCTCCTCACTGGTGACCGGTGACAAAGAAGCCATCCTGATCGATGCCCAATTCGACGTGCAAAATGGTCAGGCGCTGGTCGACATGATCAAGAAGAGCGGCAAGAAGCTGACCACTGTCTATATCAGTGCCGGTGACCCCGACTTCTACTTCGGTCTGGAGCCGGTCATGGCGGCGTTCCCGGATGTCAAAGTGCTGGCCGACCAGCATGTGGTTGACCATATCAACAAGACCAAGGATGCCAAGCTGAGCTACTGGAGCCCGATCCTCGGCAAGGGTGCACCGAAGAGCCTGACCGTGCCGCAAGTGATGACCGCCAGCCACCTGACGCTGGATGGCGAGAAGATTGAAATCAAAGAGATGAATACCCCGAATGCCTACCTCTGGGCCCCTTCCATCAAGACTGCTTTTGGTGGTGTGCCGGTCTACCACGGGGTGCATGTCTGGATGGCGGACAGCCAGACCAAGGCGGCTCGCAGCAACTGGGTCAAGGCGCTGGATAACCTGCTGGCCCTGAAACCCGAGCGTGTGGTACCGGGCCACTTCCTGGGCACGGCTCCCAAAGGCACTGCTGCTGTGAGCTTTACCCGTGACTATGTAGAGCGTTTCGAACAGGAGCTGGCCAAGGCGAAAAACTCCGGTGAGCTGATTGAGGCTCTGAAGAAAGCCTATCCGGCACTGCCGGTTGACGATGGTCTGGCCATCGGTGCCAAGGTCAATACCGGCGAGATGAAGTGGTAAGCCACTGAGCCTGCTTTCCCTGTGTTTTTTACCGGGCCTAAGGGCCCGGTTTTTTATCCGAGATTGAAGTGAGAATGAAGATGAGCGAACAACAAACCACCCTCCATTATGTCTATGACCCGCTCTGTGGCTGGTGCTACGGTGCCGCCCCCCTGTTGCAGGCGGCAGCCACCATTGCCGGACTCAAGATCGAGCTGCATGCGGGCGGTCTCTGGCTGGGTAGTCGCCGTCAGCCGATGGGCGAGGCATTGCGTGATTATGTGCGCCCCCATGATCAGCGGATCGAAGCGCTGACCGGCCAGCATTTTGGCGAACGCTACTTTAACGAACTGCTGCTGCGGGAAGGCTGTCTGCTGGACTCCGAGCTGCCGATCCGTGCGGTTTTGGCCGTCACGGCGTTGGGGGGCGATGGGCTGGTCATGTTGCACCGGATCCAGCAATCCCACTATCGGGACGGGATCTGGATTGGTGAGCCAGCGTTTCTAGCCACGCTGGCGGCAGAGCAGGGGATTTCAGCCGAGGCATTCCAGCAAGCTTATCTGCAGGCCCCCTTGCTGCAACATCTGGCAGATAGCCAGGGCTGGATGAAACGGCTAGGCGGTCAGGGTTATCCCACCCTTGGGTTGATGCACAACGGTAAGGTGAGTGCTGTTCGAGTGGCTGACTTTTTGGGCGATCCTGCCGGGTTGCGTCAGCATCTTCTTGAGTTGATGGAATAGTTATTAGAATGTGAACGGACAAGGTCTCTTTAGAAGTGAAGTGAACGGGCCGATATTCCTGTATGCAGAAGCGATATGAAAGCCTTCGACTTTCTGCTTGCAGACTATGCTCTATGTGACCATTCCCGGCGGATTTGCGGGAGTGCAGACTCATTTCAAGGAAGCCCTCATATGTTCAAAAACATGTCTATTGGCCAGAAACTGAGCGCCGGATTTGCCATTCTGGCCTTGCTGGTTCTTGGCTTGGCCTGGTTCTCCATCAGTCAGTTAGCAAAGCTCCATAGTGATACCGAGACCATTACCGGCAATTTGTTGCCTTCTACTCGTCTGGCGAGTCAGATGCATGTCGCCGTGCTGGATGCGCGCCGTTCAGAGCTGGCCCAGGTAATTGGTGGCCTTAACAAGGATGATCAGGAGGTGAGTGAACGAGCTCTAACCTTCAACAAGGCCAAGCAGGAGTTTGAGCAGGCCGTCCAAAAATACGGTGCTTTACCTTTCACTACTGGTGAAGAGAAACAGGTTTATGAGCAGGTGGTTGCGGCGGGGGCCAAGTATTTTGCGGTGCATGACCAGTTGTTAAGTGCCTTTGCTACTGGCGATCTGGAGCGAGTCAGAAGTCTGCGCAAAAACGAAACCCGGGTCGCGCTGGAGGAGGTGGAAGCAAAATCCTTCCGCCTGCGGGAAATCAATAACGAGATTGCGGCCCAGATGACAAAAGATGTGGAGGCGCTCTACAGCAGTGCCAGAACCATGAGCGTCATTGTCAGTCTGGTGACGCTGGGTTTTGTTGTGGCAATTGCCTGGCTGCTGACCGGTCAGATCCGCAATCCGGTGATGGCGTTGCTGGAACAGACCCGGCGGGTCTCCTCTGGTGATCTCACCTCCCGCATCGATATGCAGCAGTTCAACAATGATGAACTGGGAACCCTTGCCAAAGGGTTTGGTGAAATGCAGACCAATCTGCGCACTCTGGTGAGTGAAGTGTCGGGCTCTGTGGTGCAACTGAGTTCCGCCGCGGAGGAGATCAGCTCTGTTGCCAGCCAGTCAGCCAACAACATGAATGCTCAGCAACATGAGCTGAACCAGCTGGCGACGGCGATGAACGAGATGCAAGCTACGGTGCAGGAGGTCTCGCGCAACACCAGCGATGCGGCCAGTGCCGCCACCTCGGCCAGTGAAACGGCCGAACTTGGTGCGCAAACGGTGAATGACTCCATTCAACGTATTGAACGGGTCGCAGGTGCCATCGAGAGTACCGCGGTGGTGATACGCCAACTGGGCGATGACAGCCGCAATATCGGTATGGTGCTGGAGGTGATCCGCGGTATTGCTGAACAGACCAATCTGCTGGCATTGAACGCCGCCATTGAAGCGGCCCGTGCCGGTGAGCAGGGACGGGGGTTTGCGGTGGTGGCCGATGAAGTGCGTACTCTGGCCAAGCGCACTCAGGACTCCACCTCCCAGATCAATACCATCATTGCCGAGTTGCAGCAGCGTGCCGAACAGGCGGGCAGTACCATGCAACAGAGTCAGGAGCTGATGAACACTACGGTTGCTACCGCGCGGGAAGCGGGCGAGTCTATCTCCCAGATCAGTGGCTCGGTCAGCAGCATCTCCCACATGAACATCCAGATTGCAACGGCCACCGAAGAGCAGGGAGCTGTGAGTGAGGAGCTCAACCGTAACGTGGTCAATATCAGCCACGCTTCCGAAGAGGTGGCCGCCGGTGCCACCCAGATGGCTCAGGCGTGCAACGAGCTGAACCATCTGGCTACCCAACTGCAAGATATGGTGCGCCGTTTCAGGGTGTAATCCCTCGGTGAGTCAAACAGCCCGATTACCACAAGGTGATCGGGCTTTTTCTGTTTTGGAGGGGCAGCCGGAGAGGTTCACCGCGAGCGGATGACTTGTCCCGCCGGACGATATTGTGCATGCTGATGGCCCATTTTCCAGGCAGGACTCTTGCTGTATGAATCTTCGCGATCTCGAATATCTGGTGGCGCTGGATGAGGAAAAACATTTTCGCAAAGCCGCCGAACGCTGCTTTGTCAGTCAACCCACCCTGAGCGGTCAGCTGCGCAAGCTGGAGGATGAACTCGGGGTCATTCTGATCGAACGTACCTCGCGCAAGGTGCTGTTTACTCCGGCTGGCGATGCCATGGCCCATCAGGCGCGTCGGGTGCTCAAGGAGGTGCGCGAGCTCAAAAGCATCGGTCAGCACTTCTCCGAGCCGATGTCCGGAGAAATCCATATCGGTTTTATTCCGACCGTGGGCCCCTATCTGTTGCCCCGTATTATCCAGACCCTGCGTGAGCGTTTTCCCCAGCTGGAGTTTTACCTCTATGAGGAGCAGACTCAAACCCTGCTCAAACGGCTGGAAGAGGGGGAGCTGGATTGCGTCATTCTGGCCGAGATGCCTGGGATGGAGGGGTTTGGTTCAATCCAGCTCTATCATGAGCCGATGTGGCTGGCGGTGCCTTGCCATCACCCCGAAGCACAGGCCAAACAGGTGCCGCTTGGTAATCTCAAGGGCAAGAAATTGCTGATGCTGGCCGATGGCCACTGTTTGCGGGATCAGGCGATGGGATTCTGTTTCGCCGGCGGGATAGGTGAGGATCAACGCTTCAAGGGCACCAGTCTCGAGACCCTGCGCAACATGGTGGCCGCCGGTAGTGGCATGACTTTGGTGCCAAAGTTGGCCGTACCTGCCGATCATGATGAGGGAGGGGTGAGCTATCGACCTGTGGTTGACCCTGTGCCGGGGCGTACCATCTCGCTGCTCTATCGCCACTACTCGGTGCGTCGCCCCTGTTTCAACGAGCTGGCCGCCTCGATCGCCACGCTGATGACCAAGCAGTTGGCCCAATAAAAAAACCGGCAGCCAAGGCTGCCGGTTTTGCTTCTGCCGCGAGAGCAGCTTAGAAGATATCGTCGGTTGAGACAGGCCCTTCTACATCGGGGTTGTCACCACCGTAGACCTGATTGCCATCCGAGCTCGGTGCTGCGTAGCGGGTCGGTTCGGTCCCTTCCTTGAAGTATTCGTCGGTGCCGCCACTGGTTGCCAGCAGGCCGGTTTCGCTATCAATCTTCACCGTCATGATCCCCTCGGGAACCGGCATCTTGTGCTCAGGCAGCTTTTTGAGGGCGACTTTCATGAAGTCGATCCAGATAGGCTGCGCGGCGCCACCACCAAACTCGGCACGGCCAAGGCCACGCTGGTGGTTGTCAAAACCGATCCATGAGGTAGCAACGATGTCCGGGGTGTAGCCGGAGAACCAGGCATCCCGCGATTCGTTGGTGGTACCGGTTTTACCGGAGATGTCGTGACGTTTCAGGTCGCGGGCTGCACGCCAGCCGGTACCACGCCAGCCGTTGCCACCCCAGATGGCTGTGCTCAGGGTGTCGGTGATCAGGAACGCACTCTGGGCACTGATGGTATGCGGGGCAATGGTTGGCGCGAGAGGGGTCTGCGTGCCATCTTGTGCGGCTCCATCAACAGTTGGCACCGGCAGTGTGCTCTGCTCGGGTGCGGCCTGCTGTTCGCAGGTGGTGCAAGCAATAGCAGGATTGGCCTGATAGAGGGTGTTCTCCAGACTGTCGGTCACTTTGTCGATGAAGTATGGGGTCACCAGGAAGCCACCGTTGGCCAGTACCGAGTAACCACGCACTACCTCGAGGGGGGTGAATTCGGCAGCACCCAGCGCCAGCGACTCATGGGGAGAGATGAAGTCGCGGGGGAAGCCAAAGCGGGTCAGACCGTCGATATAGGTATCCAGACCGATGGCGCGCATCAGTCGAACCGACATCACGTTCTTGGACTTGGCCAGACCCAGACGCAGCGGGGTGGGGCCATCATAAACGGCCGGGGAGTTCTTGGGCTGCCACATGGGCCCTTTTGACGGATCCCACTGGTTGATCGGCGCATCGTTGATGAGCGACGCCAGGGTATAGCCATGCTCCAGCGCGGTCGCATAGAGGAAAGGCTTGATATTGGAACCGATCTGGCGACGCGCCTGATCGACTCGGTTGAATTTGGAGAGTTCGAAGCTGAAACCACCGACCAGTGCTTCCAGAGCCCCATTTTTCGGGTTCATGGCAACCAGCGCGGCGTTCACATCCGGGATTTGGGCCAGCAGCAACTCTTCGCCCTCTTCCCGCACCCAGATCTGGGCGCCGACTTTCAGCACATCGCGCGCCGATTTCGGGGCATAGCTCTGACGGTCGTCGGTAATAAAGGAGCGGGCCCATTTAATGCCGTTCCAGCCGAGCTCTGCTTCCTTGCCATTTTTCAGTACCAGCGTGGCGCTGCGATCACCGAGCTTGGTCACGACTGCCGCCATCAGCGGATCATAAGTGGGCTGCTTGCCAAGGTGAGCGACGATCTGCTCGTAATCCCAGGCTGTCTCGCCAGCCTTCCACAACTGAGCCGTCGGGCCGCGATAGCCGTGGCGCATGTCATAGGCAAAAACGCCATCCAGCAGTGCCTGTCTTGCTGCCCGCTGACGTTCGGCAGAGACGGTCGTGTAGACGTGCAGGCCCATGGTGTAGGCATCTTCACCAAACTGCTCGACCATCTTCTGACGCACCATTTCCCCCAGATAGGGTGCGTGCAGGGTCACTTCGGCGCCGTGAAAACGGGCCTTGATCGGCATTTTGGACGCTTCGTCAAACTGGGCCTGGGTTATCTTGCCAGTTTCCAGCATCCGGCCCAGCACCACGTTGCGGCGAGCAAAGGCGCGCTCGGGGGAGCGGATGGGGTTGAGCATGGAGGGGGCTTTCGGCAGACCCGCAATGATGGCGATCTCGTCCAGTCCCAGATCCTTGACCTCTTTACCAAAGTAAACCTGTGCCGCAGCACCGATCCCGAAGGAGCGATAACCGAGGGGGATTTTGTTGAGGTAGAGTTCGAGGATCTCGTCTTTTGAGAGATTCTGCTCGATCCGCCAGGCCAGGAAGACCTCCTTGATCTTGCGGATGATGGTCTTCTCATTGCTCAGGAAAAAGTTGCGGGCAACCTGCTGGGTGATGGTACTGGCCCCCTGACGGGCATGGCCGGAAACAGCCCAGACGGATGCTGCTCGAATGATACCAATCGGGTCAATACCCGGGTGCTCATAGAAACGTGCATCTTCGGTCGCCAGTACGGCATCGATCATGGGTTGCGGAATTTCGTCCAGACGCAGCGGAATGCGACGAATTTCGCCATATTGGGCGATCAACTCCCCATCCCGGCTGTAAACCCGCATCGGGGTTGCCAGCTTGACGTCACGCAGTGCGGTGACATCGGGCAGTTGGGGTTTGATATAGAAGTAGATACCGATGAGGCTGGCAACACCCAGCACTGCACCCAGCATCATGACAATAAACAGGCGAACGAGCCATTTCAGCATGTGAAGAACTACCAATCGTCTTAAAATTAGCCAACGGGCGCAGAGTATAGCCCTTTTGCCATCTGGAATTCGAGGTTTTCCTGTGGCGATCCACCCACCTCAAACGGATGCGAGAGGTTAGCATTACGGGGAGCAATAACCAAGGAACCCCCTTTATCTCAAGAAAGCGAGGTGGGTCACTTTTCGGTATAAACTTTATGACATTGATAGTTAGAGCATTTAGGATGGATCAAGCTCTCATCTGACAGAGTGTCCTACACTCAATTCAGGAATAAAACCCAATAACGCATGGATGTGTATATGTTTGGGCTATTTAATAAGGGATCCCTCCTCCCCCTGGTGGGCATTGATTTCGGCAGTCAGACCATCAAGGCAGTCAGGCTCAGTGGCCGTCCCGGCAAGCTGCATATTGAATCGGTTGCCGAGGTGGCCACCCCGAAAGGTACGCTGGTTGACTACCAGCTGCAGGATATCGAGCGGGTCAGCCCGTCTTTGAAAACCCTCAAGCGCCTTATTCAAGGCCACAGCGACTATGCCGCGACCGCGGTGACTGGCTCGAATGTGATCACCAAGGTGATCCAGATAGATGCCCGCCTCGGTGACAAGGAGCTGGAGAGTCAGGTGCAACTTGAGGCTGAGCAGATCATTCCCTTCCCCCTCGATGAGGTCAGCCTCGATTTTGAGGTACTGGGTACCAGTACCAATGAGGATCGTCAGGATGTCTTGTTGAGCGCAGCCCGTACCGAGAGCGTCAATGGTCGGGTCAGCGCTCTCGCTGAGGCAGGGATTGCCGTCAAGGTAGTGGATGTGGGCGCCCATGCCCTGGGTCGGGCCGTAGTGGCTTGTCTGCCCGAATTGCAGGAGAGTGAGCGACCAATCGGGGTGATCGATATCGGTGCCAGTGCCATGACCTTCGCTGCCTTGGTCAAAGGAGAAGTGATCTACTCTCGCTTGCAGAATTTCGGCGGTGATCAATATAGCCAAGCCATCTCATCTTTTTATGGCATGACCCTCGATGAAGCAGAGCAAGCCAAGACCAAAGGCACCTTGCCTGTTGACCATGAGCTGGATGTGCTGATGCCCCATATCAACTCGCTGTTGCAACAGGTGCGGCGCAATATCCAGCTGTTTTGCAGCTCGTCAGGCTATCGCGATATAGCCAAGTTGGTACTGACCGGGGGAGGCAGCTTGCTGCCTGGCTTGTTGGTACAAGTAAAAGAAGAGGCCAACTGTGAGGTGTATCATCCGGATTTGTTCTCCCTGTTCGGCAAACCGAAAGGGGAGGCGGAGTTGGTACATGGCGCTAAATATATGACGGCATTCGGGTTGGCTCTGAGGAGTTTTACACCATGTCAAATATAAACCTTCTGCCCTGGCGTGAGGCCCGGGCTCAGCGGCAAAAGAAACAGTTCGGGGCCTTGCTGGGGATTTTTGTGCTGGCCACTGTCGCGCTGGGATTTTTTGCCAACTGGCTGGTCGATCACCAGATTGCTGCCCAGCAGCAACGCAACCAGCGGCTGGTTCAGGAGATGACCATTCTTGATGCTCAACTGGGGGAGATCCGTTTGCTCAAAGAGCGTCGCAAGGAGTTGATTGACCGGATGCAGCTCATCGAGCAGTTGCAGATGCTCCGCAATGTGCCCGTCCGCCTCTTCAATCAACTGCCTTTACTGGTGCCTAATGGGGTTTACCTCAATACTCTCTCGATGCAGAACAATATTATTGATGTAAACGGCAAGACTGAAGCCTATGGACGAGTGGCCAGCATGATGCGGCGGATCGATGGTTCTGGCTGGTTGGGTCAGTCGAAAATAAGTACCATTTTTGCAGCAGAGGTTGCACCGGTATTGTTGAGTCAATTCTCGATGATGTTCCAGATCAACAATAATACCGCGGCTACAGGGAATGTGGCCAAGGAGCAAAAATGAACCTTCAGCAACTCAACGAGTTGGATATCAATGACATAGCAAGCTGGCCAAAATGGGCAAAGGGGCTCTTCATTCTTTTCTGCTGTGTATTGACCGGTGGTGCCATCTACTACTATGTGATTGCCAATTCCCTGACCAACTTGACTCAGGAAGTAGGAAAGGAGACCGAGCTGAAAGCCCAGTTTGAAAGCAAGGCTATGCTGGCTGCCAATTTGGGGGCATACAAGGCGCAAATGGTTCAACTCGAGCAACTGGTCGATACCCAACTCAAGCAATTGCCCAATACTCATGAAGTTGCCGGTCTGCTGGACGATATCAGCTTTATTGCCACCGACAACGGTCTGAAACTGAACCGAATTAACTGGGAGCCCGAGGTCAAGCACGAGTTTTCGACCGAACTGCCGATGCGTATCGAAGTAGTAGGTACTTACCATGAAATTGGCAAGTTCACGGCTGACATGGCGGCCTTGCCCCGTATCGTCATCCTCGATTCCTTCACTTTGGGTCAAACTAAGGATGCAGGAGATCTGATTTCGATGTCGATGCTGGCCAAGACTTACAAATACAACGGTAAAACAGTGGAGCCGAAATAATGAGACGCATCTGCTGGTTGTTGCCTGCCCTATTGCTGGCGGCCTGTAATGGCCAGGAGGACATGGATACTTATGTCGCCCAGACCAAAGCAAAACCGCCCATACCTATCGAGCCATTGCCCGAGCTGAAGCCTTTTGCCCCCATGCAATACCAGCAGCGCGAGTTACGCAGCCCCTTCATGACTCCCCAGCCTGAGGCGAAGGTCGGGAGCGCAAATACTGCCAAAAATTTGCCGGATTGTGCTCAAACCCTGATGGAGCGTGAGAAAGAGGTGCTGGAAAATTATTCGCTGGCCAGCCTGTCGATGCATGGCTCTTTGGGTAAGGCGGGTCAGTTGTGGGCCCTCATCAGTACCCCGGATGGCAAATCGATGCGGGTTGGGCTCAACCAGCATATGGGGCTCGATCAAGGGCGGGTCATCAAGATCACTGACACTGCCGTGGATTTGCTGGAAACCATCCCGGACGGGAAGGGGTGCTGGGTAACAAGAGAGACCCAGTTGGCGATGGCCAATGTGCAAGAAAAACAATAATCAGGGACGAACAGCAATGAGAACAACAATAGAGAGTGTATCCAAAGTGGCTTTGCTGTTTTGCGCCAGCGCCTTCAGTCAGGCGTGGGCAGTAGCAACCCTGCAGGAGATCAAGGTCAATCCACTGCTTGCCGATCAATTACTGATCGAGCTCAGTTTCAGTGAGCCAGTCACAGGCTTTACTGATCGTCTCGCTTATCAACCCAATCAGCTGTTGTTGCATGTTCCTGGTGCGGTCGGAGCGCTTAAAGTGAACCCGCTGTCGATCCAGCGCCAAGGGGTAGATAATATCAAGGTTGAGGGGAAAGGTGCGGGTCTGGATATCAAGATCGCCCTCGATCAGCTGACCCCCTATCAGGTGCAGCAGCAAGGGAGCAAATTGCTGGTGTCATTGGGTGAAGGGGCCTCTGCCGGGCTCATCAATGGTGAGAGCGCCCTGATTGCGCCCACAACCTCGGCTACTCCTGTGCCAGCACCCTCTGCTATGGCGGCTACACCCGCTCCCTCGGCGCTGCTCAATCCTCAAGTCGTTGCCCGGTCGATGCCTGTGGTACCCGTGACAACGCCGGTAGCCGCACAGCCCGCCAGCAAGCCGGTGCTCAACAACTATCAGAGCAGTGGGGGCGGCGCCTATTTCAACTCGGTGACCGGTGTAGATTTTCGTCGTGGCAAAGATGGCCAGGGGGAGTTTCTGGTCACGCTGGATAACAGCTCGGCCGCCGTTGATGTGAGCAGCCGCGGCCAGACCGTACTGGCCAAGTTTCATGGTACTCGGGTACCGGATGGCTTGCTTAATCTGATCAATGTGCAGGACTTTGCGACGCCGGTCTCACAGGTTGAAGTCTCTCGGCAGGGGAGCGATACCCTGTTTGAATTGTCGATCAATGGTCAGTTTGATTATCGCTATGACCAAGCTGACAAAATGTTCATTATCGAGGTGAAAAAGCGGACGGCTGCGGCTGGTTCCAAGCAGTATCAAGGAAAACCCATCTCATTGAACTTTCAGGATATTCCTGTAAGAACCGTGCTGCAGCTCATCGCTGACTTCAATAATCTCAACCTGGTTACCACCGATTCGGTGGCCGGTAATATTACCTTGCGTCTGGATGGCGTGCCGTGGGAACAGGCACTCGATATCATCCTGAAGGTGCGCGGGCTGGATAAACGACTGGACAACAATATTCTGCTGGTCGCTCCCGCTGACGAGATTGCCACCCGTGAAAAACAACAGCTGGAGAGTCGCAACCAAGTTGCCGATTTGGCTCCTCTCTACACCGAATATCTGCAGATCAACTATGCCAAAGCCTCTGAAGTAGCCGCCTTGCTATCGTCAGAAAGTACCAAGTTGCTTTCATCTCGTGGGGCCGTGAGTGTGGATGAGCGAACCAACGTGTTGGTGGTCAAGGATACGGCTGATGTGATTAGCAGCATCAAACGGATGCTAGATATCCTCGATATTCCGGTCAAGCAGGTGGTTATCGAGGCGCGGATGGTGACCATTGACGACGGCTTTGATGAAGCGCTCGGGGTGCGTTGGGGAGTGACCAAAAACGATGGTCATGGCAATAGTACGTCCGGTTCCATAGCGGGGAATGATAGCTCAGGGAACAACAATGGTAGTTCGACAATCACCAGGCCGACACCAGACGATCGGTTGAACGTCAACCTGCCGGTCACCAATGCGGCAGGTACTCTGGCCTTCCAGGTTGCCCGTCTGGCTGATGGCACCTTGCTGGATCTCGAGTTGTCGGCGCTGGAAAAAGAGAGCAAGGCCGAGATTATCGCCAGTCCGCGGGTGACCACGGCGAACCAGAAACCGGCATTGATCGAGCAGGGTACCGAGATCCCCTATGTGGAGTCCTCTTCCAGTGGCGCCACCTCGGTTACCTTCAAGAAGGCGGTGTTGAGCCTGAAGGTCACTCCGCAGATCACTCCTGACAATCGGGTGATTCTCGACCTGACCGTGACCCAAGATACCAAGGGGGAAACGGTACCGACCGGTACCGGTGATGCTGTCTCCATCAACGCCCAGTCCATCACCACTCAGGTGCTGGTGAACAATGGCGAGACCCTGGTGCTGGGCGGCATTTATCAGCAGACCATCAAGAGCGATGTGACCAAGGTGCCGCTGCTGGGTGATATCCCCGGATTGGGGGCCTTGTTCCGCAAGACCACCAGTGAGAACAAAAAGCGGGAATTGCTGATTTTCGTGACACCCAAGATAGTCACCGACGCCTTCTGAAGGCTTTACATGTGAGGGTAAAACACATATAACCTTACGCCCCAATGAGGCTGGGGCGTAAGGGCTGCGGTTGCCAGTCCCGATATCTATTGAGATAATCCCCCTCCTGATCCATCGCAAGATAAGGTTCATAGGTACCCCGATCCAGTATTTATCGGGGTCGTACAGTTTGTAATTACTAACGAAAAGACATGGCTGAGAAACGCAATATTTTCCTGATAGGTCCCATGGGTGCGGGCAAGAGCACCATAGGTAGACATCTGGCAGAACAACTGCATATGGAGTTTTTCGACTCAGATCATGAGATTGAGCGCCGCAGTGGTGCTGATATCGGCTGGGTGTTCGATGTTGAAGGCGAAGAAGGTTTCCGGATTCGCGAAGAGAAGGTGATCGGCGAATTGTCAGAGCAGCAGGGTATCGTGCTGGCGACCGGTGGCGGTGCCATCAAGAGTCGCGAAACCCGCAACAAGTTGTCTGCTCGTGGCATCGTGGTCTACCTCGAAACCACTATTGAAAAGCAGCTGGCGCGCACACAGCGAGACAAACGCCGCCCTCTGCTGCAGACCGAAGAACCGGCACGCGAAGTGCTGGAACGTCTGGCACAAGAGCGCAATGCCCTATATGAAGAGGTTGCCGACTTTGTTGTGCATACCGATGAGCAGAGTGCCAAAATCGTTGCCAATCAAATCGTCAAGCTGATCGGTATGTAAACTAGAGGGCGTCCATGGAACGGTTGAAGGTTGAACTGGGGGAACGTAGCTATCCCATCGAGATAGCCGCAGGCTTGTTGCTGCGGGCCGATGTGCTGACATCGGCCATCAAGGGCAAGCGGGTAATGATAGTGACCAACACTGTCGTGGCTCCACTCTATCTTGAGCTGGTCGCCTCCCGACTTTCCGGTTTTCAGGTCGAGCATCTGATCCTACCTGACGGCGAGGCACACAAGAACCTGGCAACCTTCGAGCAGATCATGTCTGCTCTGCTTGAAACCAACCATGGGCGCGATACGACACTGATCGCTCTGGGGGGCGGCGTGATCGGGGATGTGGTGGGCTTTGCGGCAGCAAGCTATCAACGTGGCATTCCTTTTATCCAGATCCCGACCACCCTGCTCTCCCAGGTCGACTCCTCTGTCGGCGGTAAAACCGCCGTCAACCACCCCCTCGGTAAGAACATGATTGGGGCTTTTTATCAGCCCAAACAGGTTGTTATCGATACCGAATGTCTGAGTACCTTGCCCGCCCGCGAATTTGCCGCCGGGATGGCCGAGGTGATCAAGTACGGCATCATTTGGGATGCTGATTTCTTCAGTTGGCTGGAGCAGAACATGGTACGTCTGCAACAGCTGGAACCTGCCGCGCTGGCTTACGCAATCAAACGCTGCTGCGAGATCAAAGCCGATGTGGTCGGTCAGGATGAGACCGAGCACGGCGTCCGTGCACTGCTCAATCTGGGTCACACCTTTGGTCATGCCATCGAGGCTGAGCAGGGGTATGGTAACTGGCTGCACGGTGAAGCGGTATCCGCCGGTACCATGCTGGCAGCCTGGACGGCGCAGGCCCGTGGCGATATGAGCGAAGCGGATGTTGGGCGCGTGCGCGCCCTGCTGCTGGCCGCCAATTTGCCCATTCATGCTCCTGTCGAGATGGATTTCGCCGCTTTTATTCGCCATATGCGCCGTGACAAGAAGGTGCTGGAAGGCAAGTTGCGTCTGGTGTTGCCGGTTGGCATCGGTCATGCGCAGGTGGTGGGGGATGTGTCTGATGCTGAGTTGCTGGCGGTGATCGAGTCTGGTCGTGACGAATAAACTGCTAAAACTTCCTTCCCAGCGGCAGCTGGTTGACCGGCTGCTGCATCTGATTGAATTCAATCACCCTTTCGTTTTTCTCTCCGGTAAACCCGGTTGTGGTCGTGGTACCCTGTGCGAATCCCTGCTCGGCGTGTTGCCGGAAAAAGTACGGGTGGTGAGCCTGATCGGTACGCCTGCCATGAAGATGGTGGATGTGCGCCAGTTGTTGCTGCCCCAGGTGGTGGCGCGGCCGTTGTTCAACCCACAGGATGCGCTGGCAGAGAGCTTCTTTCGCATGCTGGAGGGGAGCAAGCCTGCCACTCTGCTGCTGATGATCGAGCGGGCAGACGAGCTGCCTGCCGAGCTGCTGGGGGAGTTGTGGGCGATCAGCCGTCATAACGATACGCTGGCGGCCCCGCACCGCCTTGCCATCATCGTCTCAGGGAGTGATCACTGGTGTCGCAGTCAGCGGCCTCTGCTCAAAGGGCGAGCCATGCCGGCGCTGGAGCTGGAAGTGCCGCCACTGAGCCCGCCTGAGCAGCGCATCTTCTTGTATGAAAAAGCCAAAGAGCTCAAGATCCCGGCAACCCTCTTGCCCAAGCCGCAAGTAGAGGAGATCCTGAAAACGGCGAATGGACATCCGTCCACCATCATGCAGTTACTGGAGGATATCATGACCGACAGAAGGCCCAAGAAGCGCCAGGCCGAGTTGCCCGTCAAGAAGATTGCCACCGTCATCGCGGTGGTGGCTGGCGGTCTGCTGGCGTTGAGCTACCTGCTGCCTGCGCTGTTTGACAATGAAAGTAAACCTGCGCTGCAGGATCCTGCGCAGAGCACTGCATTGCCGCTCCCGATCGCGGGAGGCGACCCCCTCACTGCGGGTGACTCGAATGCCGATGCTGCTGTACAAGGCGCGCAAAACAGCGATGCAGCCAGCAAGCCCAGTGGGGTGGTGAAGGATTGGCAGCCGGAAGCAAAGGTGCTGCCCAAGTCGGTCGACAGCGATACCGTCACGACCGAATCCACCAACTACGAGGGACGCCGGGTGGTGATCTCCGACGAGGTGGTGCAAAAGCTGATGAGCGAGCCTAAGGTGAGCGGTGCATTGCCGACCGATGTGGTTGACGAGCTGACCGGCAAAGGCCAGGCGGTGGCGAGTGGTGCTGCCACGACGGCCACGACCACAGCCAAGGCAGCGACCAGTGTGCCGGTTACCGCAACGAGCAAAACCGCTACGCCTGCGGCAACCACCCGCAGCGAACCGGCCGCCGCGCCAGTGCCCAAGGTGGATCTCACGCCCGTGGCGACTCTCACCAAGAAGCCGCGCAACCACTACAGCATCCAGTTGATGGGGGCGAGCAACACCAAGGCGGTTGATCAGTTTGTTGCCGAGCATGGTTTGGCGGGCAAGGTCTGGGTTTATCAGACCAAGTTCCGCGGCAGCCCCTGGTATGTGGTTCTGCAGGGGGATTACGCCGGTCTGAGCCAGGCCAAAAGCGCCATTCGCAAACTCTCCCCCGAGCTGCTGAAAGGGCAGCCCTGGCCCAAGTCGTTTGCACAGGTACAAAAAGAGCTGAAGCAATAGCCTTGATACCGGATAAGGGGGTAGAATCGACCCCCTTTTTGGGTCTTGCCTTCTTACACACCGGATTTCCATGAAAAAAACACGCGCTTTTTTAAAATGGGCCGGGGGAAAATACTCCCTGGTTGAAGAGATCGCCGAGCGTTTGCCAGCCGGGCGTGTGTTGCTGGAGCCTTTCGTCGGGGCCGGTTCTGTCTTCCTCAATACCGACTACGACGCCTATGTGCTCAATGACATCAATCCGGATCTGATCGCCCTCTATAACCATCTCAAAGAGACGCCGGATCATTTCATCGACGAAGCGCGCAAGCTGTTTGTGGCCGAGCATAACCACAAGGCTGCCTACTACCGGCTGCGTACCCAGTTCAACCAGACTGATACCAGCTTCGAGCGCTCCCTGCTGTTCCTCTTCCTCAACCGCCACGGCTTCAATGGCCTGTGCCGTTACAACAAAAAGGGGGGATTCAACGTCCCGTTCGGTTCCTACAAAAAGCCCTACTTCCCGGAGAAGGAGCTGTGGGCCTTTGCCGAGAAGGCGCAGAAAGCGACCTTTATCTGCGAAAGCTACGCCGATGCCATCAAGCGAGCCGAAGAGGATTGGGTTATCTACTGCGATCCTCCCTATGCACCGCTCTCGACCACGGCGAGCTTCACCACCTATGCAGCCGGCGGCTTTACGCTGGACGATCAGGCTGTATTGGCCCGTCTGGCGCGGCACACCGCGGCCCATAAGGGGGTGCCTGTTCTGATCAGCAATCACGACATCGAGCTGACCCGCGAGCTCTATCGCGGCGCCCGTCTCGACGAGATCCTGGTCAAGCGCACCATCAGCCGCAATGGTGGTACCCGCAACAAGGTGGCCGAGTTGCTGGCGCTCTATCCGCCCGGAATCGAACCGGAACAGGGCTACTACCCCAGTGACAGCGAGCTGTTGCCGCTGAGCTAGCAACAAGACGGCACCTTCGGGGGCCGTTTTTGTTTGGCGAGCCGAGCTGAATCGGAACAGGGGAGGGGATTGCCCCATTTACCCCGCATTCGAGTCGTTTTCGCCCGCCTTTTACGTTAAAATTGCGCCGCTTTTTCTCCCTGGCTGCCAATGGATGATGCTGATGAAAGACTTTCTGATTGCCCCCTCGATCCTCTCTGCCGATTTTGCCCGTCTGGGTGACGATGTAGCCAAGGTACTGGCTGCCGGTGCCGACGTGGTTCACTTCGACGTGATGGACAACCACTATGTTCCCAACCTGACCATTGGCCCCATGGTCTGTCAGGCGCTGCGTGACTATGGTATCGAGGCCCCCATCGACGTGCACCTGATGGTCAAGCCGGTGGATCGCATCATTCCCGATTTTGCCAAGGCGGGTGCTTCCCTCATCACCTTCCATCCGGAAGCCTCCGACCACGTCGACCGCTCTCTGGGCCTGATCAAGGAGATGGGCTGCCAAGCGGGTCTGGTGCTTAATCCGGCTACCTCGCTCTCCTGCCTCGAGTATGTGATGGACAAGTTGGACGTGATCCTGCTGATGTCGGTCAACCCGGGCTTCGGTGGCCAGAGCTTCATCCCCGGTACACTCGACAAGCTGCGTCAGGTGCGTCGCCTGATTGACGAGAGCGGCCGTGACATTCGCCTCGAGATCGACGGCGGCGTCAAGGTAGATAATATCCGCGCCATCGCCGAAGCGGGTGCCGACATGTTCGTGGCGGGCTCTGCCATCTTCAGCCAGCCTGACTACAAGGCGGTGATCGACCAGATGCGTGCGGAGCTTAGCTGTGTCAAACGCTGAGCGCGCATTTGATCTGGTGCTGTTCGATCTGGACGGCACCCTGATCGACAGCGCCGCCCAGCTGGCGCTGGCAGTCAATCTGACTCTGGCTGATCTGGGTCTGGAACAAGCAGATGAAGCGGTTATCCGCACTTGGGTCGGCAATGGCGCCGACAAGCTGATCCAGCGGGCCCTTGCCTATCGCGAGGCCGACCCCGAGCTGTTTGCCAAGGCCCGTCCGATCTTTTTCCAGCACTACAACGCCTGTTTGCTGCAGGGATTGGCCATGTATGATGGGGTTGCCCGGAGTCTGCGCCGCCTGCAAACCCTGGGCTACAAGCAGGCGATCGTCACCAACAAGCCGAGCGATTTCGTGGCCCCTATCCTCGATGCTCTTGGCATCAGCGATTGCTTCTCGCTCTGGCTCGGCGGCAACTGCGTACCGGTCAAGAAGCCGAGTCCGGAGCCCTTGCTGCACGCCTGCCAGGAGCTGGGAGTGAGTCCGGCTCGTACCCTGATGGTGGGTGACTCCGAAAATGATGTGCTGGCTGCCAAGGCGGCCGGCATGAAGGTGGTGGGGCTCACCTATGGCTACAACTACGGCCGTCCCATTGCCGACTCCCAACCTGATTGGGTGTTCGAACATTTTTCCCAGCTCGATGCGCTGCTGAGCTAAGCGCGCCGCCGGACTGGCTGAATTACAAGGATTACTACTCTCATGACCAAACCAATCGTATTGAGCGGGGCGCAGCCCTCCGGTCAGCTGACCATCGGCAACTACATGGGCGCGCTGCGTCAGTGGGTCAATATGCAGGATGAGTACGACTGCCTCTACTGCATCGTTGACCTGCATGCCATCACCACCCGCCAGGATCCGGTTGCCCTGCGTAAGGCCTGCCTCGATGCGGCCGCCCTCTATCTGGCGGTCGGTATCGATCCCAAGAAGAGCACCGTCTTTATCCAGTCTCACGTGCCGCAGCACGCCGAGCTGGGCTGGATCCTCAACTGCTACACCCAGATGGGTGAGCTGTCGCGCATGACCCAGTTCAAGGACAAGTCCGCCCGTTTCGAGAACAACGTCAACGTCGGCCTGTTCGGTTATCCGGTGCTGATGGCAGCCGATATCCTGCTCTATCAGGCCAATCAGGTGCCGGTCGGCAACGACCAGAAGCAGCATCTTGAGCTGACCCGCGATATCTGCACCCGTTTCAACAATCTGTATGGTGAGGTGTTCACCATGCCGGAGCCCTTCATTCCGACCGAAGGGGCGCGGGTGATGAGCCTGCAGGATCCGACCAAGAAGATGTCCAAGTCGGATGACAACGAGGCCAACTTCATCGGCCTGCTGGAAGATCCCAAGCAGATCGTCAAGAAGATCAAGCGCGCGGTGACCGACTCCGACGATCCGGCCGTGGTGCGTTTCGATCCGGAAAACAAACCGGGTGTCTCCAACCTGCTGACCCTGATGTCCGGTGTGACCGGCCGCTCCATCCCCGAGCTGGAACAGCACTTCGAAGGCAAGATGTATGGTCACCTCAAGACCGAAACCGCCGAGGCGGTCGTCGCGCTGCTGGAGCCGATCCAGGCCCGTTTCAATGAGCTGCGCCAGGATGAGGCTCATTTGATCGCGATTTTGGCCGAAGGGGCACAAAAGGCGCGTGAAAGGGCTGAAAAAACTTTGACCAGCGTATATGATGTAGTCGGCTTCGTTCCTCGAGCCTGACATACTGGGAAGGTGTAGTAGAAGAGAGCTGGGTATTTGCCTGGCTTTCTTTATTTTCCCCAGCTCTATTTTTATTTGATTTTATTATTCCAACCCGGGATATATCCCCAAGAGTACCCATGTCTGTTCAACCGAATATTTCAATTGAAGAGCTGAGTGACAAAGGTCACTGGCTGCGCAAGTTTCGCAAGGCGAAAAACCTCAATACCCTGCAATTGATGGTCTCCAATGCCATCGACAAGCATCACAAGACCGCTGCCATCGCTGCCGCCATCTATCTTGCCGAATGTCAGCGTGAGCGGGAAATGGAGCAGGGTCGTTTTCTCGATCGTTAATTCTCCGCTGCTGGTTATCTCATGTTGCTGTTAATTGATAACTACGACTCCTTTACCTGGAATCTGGTGCAATATTTTGGTGCGCTGGGTCAGGAGGTAGAGGTCAGACGCAATGATGAACTGACGCTGACCGATATCGAGCAGTTATCTCCCCGTTTTCTGGTTATCTCTCCCGGCCCCTGTACTCCCAACGAGGCAGGTATCTCTCTCGACGCCATCAGCCACTTTGCTGGCAAGTTGCCCATTCTCGGCGTCTGCCTTGGTCATCAGTCGTTGGCGCAGGCGTTTGGTGCCCGCGTGGTTCGCGCGCGTCAGGTAATGCACGGCAAGACCTCCCTCATCCGCCATCGCGGCGAAGGGGTATTCTGCGGCCTCAAGGATCCCTTGCGGGTGACCCGTTATCACTCGTTGGTCGTGGAACGCGAGACGCTGCCCGACAGCTTCGAGATCACCGCCTGGAGCGAGCATGCCGATGGCTCGTTCGACGAGATCATGGGGCTGCGCCACAAGACGCTCAACATCGAGGGTGTGCAGTTCCATCCGGAGAGTATTTTGAGCGAACAGGGCCATTTGCTACTGGCCAATTTTCTGACCCGTTCATAAAAAGTTGTGACCGCCTTCTCAATATCGAGAGAAGGCAAAAAAAATTTCTCTGACACTTTATTCACCCCCTCTCCTGCCCAAATTATCTCTTGCCAAGCCCCCCTGAGTCGTTATGCAATGCGGTTGCCTAAAATATCAGGGGCAGTCGAACATTGTTCCTTACAGGCCCTCTTGTTACAGACTTTTTACTTTATTTCTGTGATAATCCCGTCACGTTTACACGGATTTAACTTTTGGGCGGTGGATTATTCTGTCGCTGAATCGAAGGAGAGCTATATGTCAGAGTTGTTGGCAGTGACACGTGAAGTGTTTGATGAAGTGATGGTTCCCAACTATGCGCCAGCCAAGATCATCCCGGTGCGTGGCGAAGGATCACGTGTCTGGGATCAGGATGGTCGCGAGTATGTCGACTTTGCCGGGGGCATCGCCGTAAACGGCCTTGGCCACTGTCACCCCAAGCTGGTCGAGGCCCTGAAAAGCCAGGGCGAGAAGCTGTGGCACCTCTCCAACGTGATGACCAACGAGCCGGCCCTGCGTCTGGCCAAGAAGCTGGTCGCTGCCACCTTCGCCGACAAGGTCTACTTCTGCAACTCCGGCGCCGAGGCCAACGAGGCTGCCCTCAAGCTGGCCCGCCGCTACGCCATCGAGAAGTTCGGTGAGCAGAAGACCCAGATCATCGCCTTCAATCAGGGCTTCCACGGTCGCACCTTCTTTACCGTCAGCGTCGGCGGTCAGGCTGCCTACTCCGATGGTTTCGGGCCCAAGCCCGGTGACATCACTCACGTCCCCTATAACGATCTGGCCGCACTGGCTGACGTGATCTCCGACAACACCTGTGCCGTGGTGATGGAGCCGCTGCAGGGGGAGGGTGGCATCATTCGTCCCACCGACGAGTTTGCCAAAGGGGTGCGCGAGCTGTGCGACAAGCACAATGCCCTGCTGGTGTATGACGAAGTGCAGTCCGGTGTCGGCCGTACCGGCGATCTTTATGCCTATATGGGTCTGGGTGTCACGCCGGACATCCTCACCAGCGCCAAGGCTCTGGGGGGCGGTTTCCCCATCGGCGCCATGCTGACTACCAACGAAATCGCCTCTTACCTGAAAGTGGGTACTCACGGCTCTACTTACGGCGGTAACCCGCTGGCCTGTGCGGTGGCGGAAGCGGTGATCGATGTGATCAATACCCCGGAGGTGCTGGCTGGCATCAAGCAGCGCGAGCAGCTGTTCCGCGACGGTCTTGAGGCTATCAATGCCAAGTACCACTGCTTCAGCGAAATCCGTGGCAAGGGGTTGTTGCTGGGTGCTGTACTGAATGATGCCTATAAGGGCCGTTCCCGTGATTTCCTGTTGGCCTCTATCGATCAGGGGTTGATGGCGCTGGTGGCTGGTACCAACGTGGTCCGTTTTGCTCCTTCGCTGGTGATCCCGGAAGCGGACATCAAGGAGGGGTTGGCTCGCTTCGAGAAGGCGGTTGCCCAGGTGGTTAACGCCTGATCCAAATTGAGGTGGGGAGCTCTCCCGGCAGGAGCCGGGCCCCCACCTGTCGTCAATGAAAGGGAGTTGTCATTTATGTTGGTTATCCGTCCCATCGAGCAAAAAGATTTTGCCGGGCTCAAGACCTGTGCCATCGAGTCCGGCACCGGCATGACCTCGTTGCCCGTCAACGATGAGCTGCTGCAGCGCAAGATTGACGCCTCTACCCAGACTTTTTCCGACAAGCCGGCCGGCAAGGGGGACTGCCTCTACTTCTTCGTGGCCGAAGATCTGGAGACCGGCGAGATGGTGGGCACCTGCGCCATCGACGCGGCAGTCGGTCTCTCCCAGCCGTTTTACAACTACCACATCGGCAAGGTGGTGCACTCATCACCCAAGCTCGGCATCTACAACGTAGTTGAGACGCTCACCCTCTCCAACGACTACACCGGCAATACCGAGCTTTGCACCCTGTTCCTGCGCGAATGCGCCCGCGAGGGGCTCAACGGCCGCCTGCTCTCCAAGCACCGCTTTCTGTTTATGGCCGAGCACCCGGAGCTGTTTGACGAAACCGTCTTCGCCGAGATGCGCGGCGTCTCCGATGGCAATGGCCACAGCCCCTTCTACGAGTGGCTGCAGACCCATTTCTTCTCGATGGATTTTCCCACCGTCGACTATCTCACCGGCATCGGCAAGAAGCGCTTCATCGCCGAGCTGATGCCCAAGTACCCCATCTACGTCAACTTGTTGAGCAAGGAGGCGCGCGCCGTCATCGGCCAGACCCACGAGAAGACCCGTCCAGCCATCAAGATGCTGCAAGACGAGGGATTCGTGAATCGCGGCTATGTCGATATCTTCGATGCGGGGCCGGCGGTCGAATGCGAGTTGAAGAACATCCGCAGCGTGCGTCGCAGCCAGAAACTGCGGGTACTGATCGGCGAGCCCATCGGCGGCCGCACCCACCTGCTCTGCAACAGCCGCTTTGAACAGTACCGCGCCTGCTACGGCAATATCCGGGTCGATCTCGACAAGCACGAGGCCATCATCCCGCCCAAGATGGCCGCGGCACTCAAGGTGCAGGATGGCGACATGGTGCGGGTAGTCGACCTCGACTGAGGCAAACAGGACCAGCAAACCGATTATCAAACAGGCAGCCGAGGCTGCCTGTCAGCGACAGGGAGTGAATGGATGAGCCAGTTAGTGCAATTTTTCTATTGTCAGTGGCATCAACTGCCAGCTGGATTCTCGGGGGCATGTATTAAAAGAGTGGCCAAGTCAGGGAGTGAAATGTAATGAGCCAGTTTGTACAACTGATCGACGGTCAGTGGCTTGCCGGTGAAGGCAAGCCGTTCGAGTCACGGGATCCGGCCAAAAACGAGGTGATCTGGCAGGGCGCTGCCGCCAGTGCGTCTCAGGTCGATGCGGCCGTCAAGGCTGCCCGCGCCGCCTTCTACCACTGGTCTGATATGGCGCTTGAGGATCGCCTGACCATAGTGCGTCGCTATGCCGACCTGCTGGGTGAGCACAAGGAGGCGCTGGCACTCACCATCGCCCGCGAAACCGGCAAACCGCTGTGGGAGACCCGTACCGAAGTGGCCGCCATGCAGGGCAAGATTGCCATCTCCATCCGCGCCCATGACGAGCGCACCGGTACGGTGGAAAACCCCATGCCGGGCGCCAAGGCGTTTGTCCGTCACAAGCCCCACGGTGTGGTGGCGGTGTTTGGCCCCTATAACTTCCCGGGCCATCTGCCCAACGGCCACATAGTGCCGGCTCTGATCGCGGGCAATGCCGTGGTGTTCAAACCCTCCGAGCTGACCCCCATGGTGGCAGAAGCCATGGTCAAGGTGTGGCAGGAGGCGGGACTGCCCAAGGGCGTGCTTAATCTGGTGCAGGGCGAGGTCGAGACCGGCAAGGCGCTGGCTGGCAACCCCGACATCGACGGTCTCTTCTTTACCGGTTCCTCCCGTACCGGCCATTTCCTCCATCAGCAGTTTGCCGGTCAGCCGGGCAAAATTCTGGCCCTCGAGATGGGCGGCAACAACCCGCTGATCGTGAAAGAGGTGAGCGACATCGACGGCGCCGTCCATGCCATCATCCAGTCGGCGTTTATCACCTCCGGTCAGCGCTGCACCTGTTCGCGCCGCCTGTTTGTCGAGCGAGGCGAGCGGGGCGATGCCCTAGTCAAGCGACTGGTCGAGGTGGTCGGCAAGATCAAAGTCGGCCTCTATGACGCTGCCGAACAGCCGTTTATGGGGGCAATGATCAGCGAGAAAGCTGCGATTGGCATGGTCGAAGCGCAGGCCAACCTGCAACAGCTGGGCGGAGAGAGTCTGCAGGTGCTTGAGCACCTGAAAGCGGGCACCGGCTTTGTCTCCCCGGGCATCATCGACGTGACTGCGGTCAGCGCGCTGCCGGACGAAGAGTACTTCGGCCCGCTGCTGCAGCTGATCCGCTATGACGATTTTGATGCGGCCATCGATCTGGCCAATGCCACTCGCTACGGCCTCTCGGCCGGTCTGCTGGGGGACAAGGAGGCGGACTGGAATCACTTCTTCAAGCGGATCCGCGCCGGCATCGTCAACTGGAACAAGCCCATTACCGGTGCCTCTAGTGCCGCGCCGTTTGGCGGTATCGGCGCTTCCGGCAACCACAGGGCGAGCGCCTACTACGCTGCTGACTACTGTGCTTATCCGGTTGCGTCGGTCGAAGACAGTAAGGCGGCTATGCCTGAGCAGCTCTCGCCGGGCCTCTTCTTCTAAACAGACAACTACAAGGGGCACCCATCGGGGGCCCCGTTTCGTACCCGCAATCAAAGGAAAGAGAGATGCAAAAGGATATCGACACCCTGTTCAGTCATCTGTGGGACAACTACATCAAGGTGACGCCGAGCGCCCTCAAGGTTCACACCCTGCTGGGTGGTGGCGAGCCCATCGTCAACGATCACGTAGCGTTTCGTACCTACAACCTGCCCAAACTGGGGTTGGAGAAGCTGGCCGCCCACTTCCTGGCGCTCGGTTACGAGCAGAAAGGCGAGTACGTCTTCAAGGCCAAGAAGCTCTACGCTAAGCACTTCGAGCATCAGGACCCTGATGCACCCAAGGTCTTTATCAGCGAGCTGAAGGTCGAAGAGCTCTCCGCAGGCGCGCAGGCCATCATCCACAAGCTGGCAGATCAGGTGCCCGAGCATCTGACCGATACCCCTGCATTTCTCTACGCCGGTGCCCCCTGGCAGGTCTCTTACGCCGACTACCAGACCCTGCTGGAGGAGAGCGAGTATGCAGCCTGGATGGCAGCCTGGGGTTATCGTGCCAACCACTTCACGGTCAATATCAACAAGTTGAAGGACTTCGATACCATCGAGCAGGTCAACGCGACACTCAAGGCTGCCGGGTTTGTGCTCAACAGCGTGGGTGGCGAGGTGAAAGGGGATCCGCAGGTCATGCTTGAGCAATCCTCTACCATGGCCGACAAGGCGGATGTGCCGTTCAGCGATGGGGTGCGTACCATCCCGAGCTGCTTCTATGAATTCGCCCTGCGCTACCCGCAGCCAGATGGCATGCTCTATCCGGGCTTTGTCGAAGCGTCCGCCGACAAAATTTTTGAGTCCACCAATGCCATGTAACAACCGGTGTTGGCCAGAGTGCCACTGTTCAAGATTTGACATGACGACAGCCCCATATCGGGGCTGTCGTCATTTGCATATCTGGGGGATATCTAGGGTGCGGGGTAGAGAGCACCCAGCACGGCAGGACGGCTGGCGCCGGTGACGGCGGGCAGATTGCCCGGCTGGCGTTGAACAAAGCACATGGCCAGCCAGGCAAAGGCTGCGCCTTCCACCCAGTCGGGGGCAAGGCCCAGCTCGGCAGTGCTGGCGATGCGCCATGCAGGCAGCAGGCTGGCCAGCTCCTTCAGCAAGGGAGCGTTATGGGCGCCGCCACCGCAGACAAACAGCTCGGCTTTCGGCTGGCTGGCACCGACTGATTCGGGCCGGGCGGGCAGTTGGCGGGCGATGCTGTGGCAGGTGAGCGCCTGCAGGGTACGCTGCACATCCACGGGGGCGTATGAAGTGCCTGCCAGCTCTCCATCGAGCCAATCGAGGGTAAACATCTCCCGTCCGGTGCTCTTTGGGGCGGGGGCGGTGAAGTAGGGGTGGGCCAGCAGCTTCTCCAGCAGGGCCGGGATGGGCTTGCCACTGGCGGCCCATTTGCCACCGGCGTCATAGCTGCCGCCGTGGGGCTGATGGCGGCGATACCAGCCATCGAGCAGGGTGTTGGCTGGGCCGGTATCAAAACCATATACCCCGCCCGGATTGCCCGGCAGCACCGAGATATTGGCGATGCCGCCGAGGTTCAGTACCACCCGCAGGGCGCCGGGCTTGGCAAACAGCGCCTGATGGAAGGCGGGCACCAGCGGCGCTCCCTGACCGCCGAGGGCCATATCCATGGTGCGAAAGTCGGCGATGACATCTATGCCGGTCAGTGCCGCCAGCAGGGCCGCGTTGCCGATCTGCAGGGTGAAGCCAAGCTGGGGGCGGTGGCGGATGGTTTGGCCGTGGCTGCCGATGGCGCGAATATCTTTGGGCTCAAGCTTCGCCTTGGCCAGCAGCGCGTGGGTGGCGGCGGCAAACTCTCGCGCCACCAGATTATCGGCCACCCCCATGCGGTCGATTTCATTGTCGCCCGGGGTGCAGAGGGCATGCAGCGTGCGTGCGGTCTCTTGCGGCCAGGGGTGACAAAGCGCCGCTTCGACCCGCAGTTCATCCCCGGCGATCATCACCAGCACGGCATCAATGCCGTCCATGCTGGTTCCCGACATCAGACCGATATAGCGCTCAGCCATGGTGTCTCCTTACATTGCTGTTCGAAAATACGGTGTGCAGAGAGGGTGAAGAGGGGAACGGCTTTCATCCCATGCCACATGGCGTGGTCTTTGACATCAGACCGATATAACGCTCAACCATGTTGCATCCTCAATGCGGACCGAAAAAAGAGTGAGAGAGACAGGATAGATAAGCACTTACGCCTGTGCCACATGCCGCTCCCGGTGTTCCATCTCATCTTATGTCTGAAAGTGGACTCATTTCAATCTGATTGCCTGGCGCGGGTTCAATAAAAGGGGCTGGCAGGGCCTTCACCCTGCCAGCCCTGATGGCTTAGTTGCCGCGACTCTCCCGCTTGTTCTGGGCCAGCTGCAGCTCGGGGCTGTCGAGCTTGGCCAGTTGCGGTGTCGCCAGTTTTCTGAAGTTGGCCAGCTCGCGTCCGCTCAGGGACTCCGCCTGCGGCAGGTTGAGGGTGCGCGGGTTCTTGTGTACGCCGCCCACCACGAATTCATAGTGCAGGTGCGGCCCGGTGACGCGACCGGTGCCCCCCAACAGGCCGATGGTCTGCCCCTGCTTGACCCGCTGCCCCTTGTTGACGGTGCGTTTGGAGAGGTGCAGGTACTTGGTCACATAGTTGCCGGCATGCTTGATAAAGACGTAGTTGCCGTTGAACTGGTTGTAGCCCGCCGCCACCACGTTGCCGGAGCCCGCCGCCATGATGGGGGTGCCCACCGGCGCCACATAGTCGATGCCGTTGTGGGGGCGGATCTTGCCGGTCACCGGATGGAGGCGGCGCGGGTTGAAGTTGGAGCTGATGTATTTGAAGTTGACCGGCGCACGCAGGAAGCTCTTGCGCATCGCTTTGCCTTCCGGGGTGTAGTAGTTGCCATCTTCATTGAGCACGGCGCGGTAGGCAGTGCCCTGGTTGACGAACTCGGCGGCCAGAATATCGCCGGAGGCAACCCGCTCGTCATCGCGGAACTTGTCCTCGTAGACCACCCGGAAGCTGTCGCCCGGCTGCAAGTCCTGCGCGAAGTCGATGTCCCAGCCGAAGATGGCGGCCAAGTCCATGATCTGATCCTCGGTCATGCCCGCCTCGACGGCGGAGCTCCAGAAGCTGGAGCGGATCTCCCCCTTGGTCACCTGTTCACGGGTGTCGAGGGCGATCTTGACGCTGCGGGCGACGAAGGTCTCCTCCTTGCGGCTCACCTTGAGCGCCTGTTCGAGGCTGTGGGGATAGTAGAGGCTGTGCAGCTCGCCGTTCTCGGTGAGCTTGAAGGTGAGCTCCTGCCCCGGTTGCAGCATCCGCAGGGGATCGCTGCCCTCGAGCTGGTCGATCAGGTGCAGATCGGTGGTACTCAGGCCAATGCGCTGGAAGATCACCCCCATGTTGTCGCCGCGGCGCACCTTCACATGTTTGGTGACATAGGTCGGCTTGGGCGGAGTGGCCGGTTGCACGGCATCTGCGGTGATGTCGTCCTGGGCCAGATTGTCGTCGCTGTTCTCTTTCTGTTGCTGTCGCAGGGCAATCTCGTTGCCGTTTTCATCGACCCGTGTTGCCACCGCCTGTTCGCTGGGCCAGGCCGCCAGCATCATGATCATGATGCTCAAAATCAGCACCATCTTACGGTGCCAGTGGGGAAGTGCGTTGAAGGCGTGCCAAATAACCATGAGAAGCAGATGAAGTTGGGCAGAAAAGAGAGTCGGAGTTTACAGCCTTTCTAATTAGCCTGCCATGCCAGCCACAATGGGAGAGTGTTGCAAATGGTCATATGACGCTGATGAAGTCGGGCAGAATGGACGGATTTTACAGCCTTTCCAATTGGCCCGCCATTCCAGTAATATGTTTGGCCCTGTGGAATCGTGATGGAGAGTCAAAAAATGTCCCAGCTCGAGGTGGCGCTAGCCGAGATCAAGCGCGGAGCGGAAGAAATTCTGGTTGAAGAAGAACTTGTCGCCAAGTTGAAGGAAGGGCGCCCGCTGCGCATCAAGTTGGGCATGGACCCGACCGCCCCCGACATTCACCTGGGTCATACCGTGATCCTCAACAAGCTGAAGACCTTCCAGGATCTGGGCCATGAAGTGATCCTGCTGATCGGTGACTTCACTGCCATGGTGGGTGACCCCTCCGGCAAGAACGCCACCCGTCCGCCGCTCTCCGAAGAGGCCATCAAGCACAACGCCCTCACCTATGCCGAGCAGGCGTTCAAGATCCTCGACCCGGCCAAGACCCGCATCGAGTACAACTCGACCTGGCTGAGCGAGCTGGGTGCGACCGGCATGATCAAGCTGGCGGCCAAGCAGACCGTGGCCCGCATGATGGAGCGCGACGACTTCAAGAAGCGCTACTCCGGCGGCCAGTCCATCGCGATTCACGAATTCCTCTATCCGCTGCTGCAAGGCTATGACTCGGTCGCGCTGAAGGCGGACGTTGAGCTGGGCGGTACCGACCAGAAGTTCAACCTGCTGATGGGCCGCGAGCTGCAAAAAGATGCCGGCATGGCGACCCAGTGCGTGCTGATGATGCCGCTGCTGGTGGGTCTGGACGGCGTCAAGAAGATGTCCAAGTCCGCAGGCAACTACATCGGCGTCCACGACGCTCCGGGCGAGATGTTCGGCAAGATCATGTCCATCACCGACGATCTGATGTGGAACTACTACGAGCTGCTCTCCTTCCGTCCGCTGGCTGAAATTGAAGAGTTCAAGGCAGGCATCGCTGCCGGCACTCTCAACCCGCGCGACGTGAAGATCTGGCTGGCCAAAGAGATCATCGCCCGTTATCACGACGAAGCGGCGGCCGAAGCGGCCCACGAAGACTTCACCCAGCGCTTCTCCAAGAACGCCATTCCGGACGAAATGCCGGAAGTCGAGCTGGCACTGGAAGGCGAAGGGCTGGCCATTGCCAACCTGCTGAAAGACGCCGATCTGGTGGCCACCACCTCCGAAGCGCTGCGGATGATCAAGCAGGGCGCGGTCAAGGTGGATGGCGAGAAGCTGGAAGATGGCAAGGCACTCATCGGTGCCGGTACCGCCGTCTATCAGGTCGGCAAGCGCAAGTTTGCCCGGGTGACCGTCAAGTAAAGCGCGACCGTCGAGCAAGCCGCAAGGCGTCAAGATTGTCGGACGAGGCCACCCTCGGTCTGTCTCTTATACAAAAATCCCCAGCATCGGCTGGGGATTTTTTTACTGCGGAGGTAGGCGCGTGACTCAAATTGGGTGGTATTGCTGACGTGGAGGAAATCGAGAACGTGAGCGATGCGCATCACCATCTACCTGATAACCCATGACATTCAGTCAGCGTCAAGAGTTTGCCCCAAGCCGATCACTCGCAACTGAGATGAAGCCAAGAACGCGGTCAGGAAGCGTCGATTTGTCCGAAATGGATGATAGGAAGCCGCGAGCTATATAGCGATGCCAGCAACACGAGTGAACTGGCGTTTGTAGAGGGAATAACTGTGTGCATCCTGCCCGACAAGAGAAAGCTGTGCTTATCAATATCGAGGCCATAGGTGCGATGGTGGCCATGAACCAGAAAAAACAGCCCAGCAAGCTTGGCCTGCTGGGCTATGGGTCAGATTGAATAACATTCAGTCGGCATCCTATGAATGCCGACTTTGACGATGAGAGGTGCGGCTTAGCGCAGGATCATCTCGTCACGGCCCGGGCCGACGGAGACCATCGGAACCGGTACGCCCAGCAGCTCTTCGATACGCAGTACGTACTGCTGGGCCGCTTTCGGCAGCTCTTCGAAGGTGCGGCAGCCGGTGATGTCTTCGCTCCAGCTTTCCATCTGCTCGTAAACCGGCTTCAGGGCTGCGGTTTGCGGCCAAATCGGGTTCTCGGTGTGGGCACCTTCGTAGGCCACGCAGATCTTCAGATCCGGCAGACCGGTCAGGCAGTCCAGCTTGGTCAGTGCCACTTCGGTGGCGGCTTGCAGCTCGACACCGTTCTTGGTGGCGACAGCATCGAAGTAACCGACATCACGGGGACGGCCAGTGGTGGCACCGAACTCGTTGGTGATCTTACGGAATTCGTCCTGGTTCTCCATGGCGGTCAGCAGGGTGCCGGTACCGACAGAGGAGCTGAATGCCTTGGCCACAGCGATGACGCGCTCCGGACGCAGTGCCGGCAGTCCGCCACCGATACCGGCGTAGGCGCCAGATACGTGGGAGGAGGTGACCCAGGGGTATTCGCCGTAGATCAGGTCACGGCCAGCGCCCAGCTGGGCTTCGAACAGCAGGGTCTTGCCTTCCGCCTGCAGCGCTTTGAGCGGCATGCTGACGTTGCAGACGGCGTCGATCCAGGGGGCAGAGACTTCCAGCAGCCAGTCAGCCATCTCCTGGGCAGTCTGGGTGAATTCGAAGGTCGGATAGAGCGCTTTAAGTTGCGGCAGTTTCCAGTCGAGGAAGAATTGAATACGCTCGACCAGTACTTCCGGCTGCTTCAGCCAGCCAACCAGGATCGCTTTCTTCATGACGCGGTCACCGTAGGCAGGGGCGATGCCCTGACGGGTGGAGCCATAGGCGCCGTCACCCAGACGTTGCTCTTCCAGGGTATCTTCCAGTGCGTGCAGCGGCAGGCAGAGGGTTGCGCGGTCAGAGATGGCCAGCTTCGGAGTCACGCCGGAGGCTTTGACTTCGTCGAGCTCGACGGTCAGTTTCTCGGGGCTGATCACCATGCCCGGGCCGAGCACGACCAGGCAATCCGGGTTGAATACGCCACTCGGAACCTGGTGCAGCTTGAAGGTGCCAAGGTCGTTGACCACGGTGTGGCCAGCGTTGTTGCCGCCCTGGAAGCGAATGCTGGCACCAGCTTGACCTGCCAGATAATCCACGATGCGGCCTTTGCCTTCATCACCCCAGTTAGCACCTACGACTACGATAGACGACATGACTCTTTCTCCTAAGACGTTAGGCGTCCATCCTAGGAGCCTGCTGCGGATTAGAAAAATTAATTATCTTTATAGTTCCGATAATAAAACCATATAATGATGGCCAATTAAGCGGCAAACCGTCCAATTTTGCCTGGCAAGCCCCGCACATCGCGGGTTGAGGGACTCTTATGCTGGATATTCACTGGCTGCAAACCTTTGTCACCCTGGCCCGATTGCAACATTTTGGCCAGACCGCCACCGAACTGCACATGACCCAACCCAACGTGAGCCTGCATATCAAGCGGCTGGAGCAGGCGACCCGGGTACGGCTGATCGAGCGCAGCCCGTTTCGCCTGACGCAGGCGGGGGAGCGGCTGCTGCAAAGCGCCGAACGCACCATCGCCGAGCTGCAGCTCTGCCAGTCCGACCTCAATGCTCTCAACCAGCTGAGTCAGGGGACGCTGGCCATCGCCGCCAGCGACATCATCTCGCGCCTGCTGCTGATCCAGCCGTTCCAGCGCTTCAAGCGGGAGTTCCCCGGCATCGACCTCACCCTGTTCAACACCACCTCGGATCAGGCCGCCGAGCTGGTCAAGGCGGGCAAGGCGGATCTGGGTTTTGTCATGGCGCAAAAGCGCAGCGAGCCGCTCTTCTATACCGAGCTGCAACAGGTGACCTGGTGCGCCCTGGGCCACGGCCTTGCCCGCTGGCAGGCGCGGGCGGTGGCGGGAGAGAGCGATCCCCTCGATGAGCCGACCCTGATCCTGCTCGGTCACGACACCCGCACCCGGGCGCTGATCGACCCGTCCCTGCCGCTGCTGGCCTTGCCCCCCTGCCGCATCATGGAGGTAGGCAGCGTCGACGCCCAGCTCGATTGGGCCGAGGCGGGCTTTGGTGTCGCCATCGTGCCGGACTTCTCCCTGCATCCGCGCCTCAACCTCACCGCGCCGGTCACCAGCCTCGGCGACTTTCCCGGTACCAGTCTGGGCTACGTGGTGCGCCAGAATCAGGTGTTGTCGCGGGCCATCAAGCAGTTGCTGCACTGGGTGGAGGAGGAGATCCAGAAGCCCAACCCCTATCTGACCCGGGTGATGGAGCCGTAGCGGGGCGGCAAGGTGAGCAGGCCTATCGGGGTGACTGCGCCGCCATCAATTGCGTCACTATCGAATGCGCGTAAACAATCAGGGCAGCCGAAGCTGCCCTGATGTATTTGTTGGCGCTGACCACTCAGGGCTGCAGCTGTGTGGCTGCGCTGGTAGCAGGGGAGGGAAGTGTATCGGTTTTATCCTGCGGTGAGGTTTCGCCAGCAACCGCGCTGCTGGCAGGCTGGTTTGCCTGTTCTTGCAGCGAAGTGGCCGCAGAGACGTTTTGTGGCCATTGAGTCGACACGGCAGCCGATGGTGATGGAACCGTTGACACTGCGGCAGAGGGAGCCACTCTTTCCCCCTCGGTGGTCGGCGTAGCAGTGAGCTCGGGGGCGACCTCAAGCGCCTCTTCGGGTAAGGGATTAACCTCTGTGGCTTCTGTGGCTTCTGTGGCTTCTGTGGCCACTGCGGCACTGCTGGTGGTGGTCGCGTCAGGGGACGCTTCAAGGGGCGCAGTCGTCCCGTTGGCGGCACTCACCTGTTCTGCCGTTGGTGCCGCCTCCGAGGCCGATGTCGCTGGTGTTAACGGCTCCGGCGTCAGCTGTTCCGCGGTTAACTGCTCGGGGGTCAGTGACAAGGGAGCTGGCGGTTGATCCGACATCCCAGCATGGAGGGGCAGCTCGGTTTGCGCCTGCAACTGCTCGGGGGTCACCTTGCTCAGGGCAGGATGCAGCCGACTGAACTGTTTGACCCGGGCCAGCAGGGTATCGCGCACGGTACGGACGATGGGGTCCGGCAGGCTGGCCAGCGCCACCAGTTCGGCACTCATCCCGATATTGTTGATGGCGGTGGTCTGCCCCGGATAGAGGTTGGCGGCGATGCGGCTGTGCTGGTAGTAGGGGTGTTGTTTGAGCAGTTTGTCGATCTGCTCCCCTTCGATGGGAATGAGGCGCACCTTGCAGCGGCTGATCAGATTGCCGACCGCCAGACTAGGGTGACCGGCTACCACAAAAGCGGCATCCAGCGAGCCATCGCACAGCCCTTCCAGCGGTTCGCTGTCCGATTTGAGCTGATAGGCAGCAAACTGCCCGGGTTGCCATCCCATGGCTGCCATCAGGGCCTGGCTGGTGATCTGCTCACCGGCGCCCTTGTTGCCCGGATAGACCCGCTTCCCTTCGATATCTGCCAGGGTGGTGATGCCGCTATTGGGGGCGGCCAGCAGGGTCAACGACTCCTGATAGAGGCGAAACAGGCTGCGCAGCTCATGGTTGGCCCCCTGCCCGCTGAAGGGGCCGCTGCCGCGCAGGGCGTGGTGCAACACATCGGACTGCACCAGTGCCAGCTGTACGTCCCCCTTGTCGAGTGCCTTGAGGTTGGCCATCGAGCCACGGGTGCTCTGCACGGTGCAGCTGTCCCCATGCAGGGCATGGCCGGCATTGAGTACCCGGCAGATGGCGCCACCGGTCGGGTAGTAGACCCCATTGAGCGGGCCTGTTCCGATAGTCAGCGCCTGGCTGCCAAAGGGGAGCAGCGCAGAGAGTACACAGAGGGGAAGCAGAAGGTGATGCAAGATCCGTAGAGACATAATTGACCGTTGACTGAGTTGACCGCTGGCTGATGACACAGGGGAAAAAGGGATGGGGCTTGCCCATCCCGTTGCTGGCTGATCAGGGCTTGTTGTTGAGGATTGCCCGCTCCATCCGCGCCAGCGCGTCGGTCAGTCGTGCCCTGGTGCAGCCGAAGTTGAGCCGCACGAACTGACCGTCGCCAAATTGGGCGCCGGGGGAGAGACCGACGCCGGCCTGCTCGAAGAAGGCGATGGGATCGGCAAGGCCAAGGGCGCTCACATCGATCCAGGCCAGATACGTCGCCTGATGGTTGGCCAGCTTGACGCCGGGCCAGCGGGCAACCGCTTGCTGGATCAGGGCCAGATTGGCCGCCAGATAGTCGAGCTGCTCGGTCAGCCACTGTTCGCCGCCCTCATAGGCCGCTTCGGCGGCGACAAAGCCCAGCTGATTGACGTCTGCGCTGATGCCGCGCATCGCCTGTTGCAGCCTGAAGCGCAGACGGGGGTTGGGGATAATGGCGAAGGAGCAGCAGAGACCAGCGATATTGAAGGTCTTGCTCGGGGCCATCATCACTGCACAGCGCTCGGCCGCTTGCGCACTGATGGCGCCGTAGGGAATGTGGCGGGCGTTTTTATCCAGCAGCAGATCGCAGTGGATTTCATCGGAGCAGATTACCAGATTGTGGCGCGCGGCGATGGCATCGATGGCCAGCAGCTCGTCACGGGTGAAGATGGTGCCGCCCGGGTTGTGGGGGTTGCAGAGCAGCAGCAGATCTGCGGCGGGAGCCTGACGCTCCAGCTCTGCCAGATCCAGCACCCAACGACCCGCTTCTTCAATCATCGGCACGGTCAGCAGGGGACGATCATTGAAGCCCGGCGCTTGCAGGAAGGGGTAGTAGACCGGCTTGGGAGTGATAATGCCGCGGCCATGCTGACTCCACGCCTTGCAGGCAAGGTTGAGCCCCGGCACTACGCCGGGCAGGAATACCAGCCATTCGGGCTCGATGGCCCAGCCATAGCGGGTCGCCATCCGTTCGATAATGAGTTCGATCAGGCGCGGCGAGGGGCGTGAATAGCCGAAAATGCCGTGGGCGACCCGTTTGGTCAACGCCTCGATCACGGACGGGGGGGAGACAAAGTCGGTATCGGCAACCCACATGGGCAGCACATCCTGACCCTTGTACTTGTCCCATTTCAGGCTCATGGTGCCACTGCGGTCTACTTCCTGATCAAAATCAAACATGCGAACTCCTTGTGCTGGCAGGATGGGCTTTCACTCTACGGGGTCGCGGCCTCCCTCGCAAGGCGCACACCCGCTTATGCCATCCTTGAGCCCGCTCTTGATAGTGACATAAGATAGGCGCCGAATTTTCATACGGCTGCCGCCCGTTAGCCCGTATCGTCCCTCCAATCAGTGGTAACCCTATGAGCTTGTCGATAGCGGCGGTCAAACGCCCGGATCCCGTCTCTCTTTCGTTTCTTGCCGTGACCTTTATGACCGGCGTCGCGGTGGCACTGCAGGTGCCTACCTTAAGTCTGTTTCTGGCCGAAGAGGTGCAGGTGCGCCCCTTTCTGGTCGGGCTCTTCTATACCATCAATGCGGTGGTGGGCATTCTGGTCAGCCAGTGGCTGGGCCATCGCTCCGACAACAAGGGGGATCGCAAGCGACTGATCCTGCGCTGCTGCTTTGCCGGGGTAGCGCTCTCCTTGCTGTTTGCCTGGAACCGCAACTACTGGCTGCTGGCGAGTCTGGGGGTCATGTTGGCGGCGCTGGCGGCCACTGCCAGCCCCCAGTTGTTTGCGCTGGCGCGGGAGTACTCCGACAGCCGCAACCGGCGGGCTGACATGTTCAGCTCGGTGATGCGCGCCCAGTTTTCGCTGGCCTGGGTCATAGGCCCGCCCATCGCCTTCGCGCTGGCCATCGGCTATGGCTTCGAGCTGATGTACCTGGCTTCGGCACTGGCCTACCTGCTCTGCGCCCTGGTGGTGTGGCGCTGGCTGCCCTCTCTGCCGTTGCCCAAAATGGCCGAAGATATCGAACGGGTCAGCAGCTGGCGGGATCCAGCGGTGCGGGCACTCTTTATCGCCTCCACCCTGATGTGGACCTGCAACAGCATGTACCTCATCAATATGCCGCTCTACATCACCCGGGAGCTCGGGATGGATGAGAAGCTTGCCGGCATCCTGATGGGTACGGCGGCGGCGCTGGAGATCCCCTTCATGCTGCTGGCGGGTTACTACACGGCCCGCTTTGGCAAGCGCCCCATGATGTTGCTGGCGGTGCTGGCTGGCGCGGCCTTTTACACAGGTCTGGTGACCCTCACCGACCAATACGCCCTGATCGCCTTGCAGCTGTTCAACGCCATCTTCATCGGTATCGTGGCGGGGATCGGCATGTCTTACTTTCAGGATCTGATGCCGGGGAGAGCCGGGGTGGCGACTACCCTGTTTGCCAACAGCATCCGCACCGGCTCCATCATGGCAGGGGCCATCGCCGGTGTGGTGGCGGAGGTGTGGAGTTTCCACGGGGTCTTTATGGTGGCGCTGGGATTGGCACTGGTGGCACTGGCCGCCAGCTGGCGGGTGCCCAACGTCTGACGGGGGATCTGGCTGTTATTTGTCGTGCTGGGGCTGGGCGTGCGGGAGCGGCGCTGATTCGCCTTGATACTCGTTGCGCAGGCAGCGCAGCAGCAGCTCGGTCGCAGGACCGAGAGATTCGGGGGAGAGGGTCAGCAGATAGGTGTAGAGGTGGCGTTCGTTGCCGCTTTCCAGATCCAGCTGTATGAGTGACCCTTCCGCCAGCTCCCGCTCTACCAGATGGCGCGGCAGCCAGGCATAGCCGAGGCCAAGGCGCAGCATGGCGAGCACTTCGTGGTAGTGGGTTGCCTTCCAGCCGGTGTCATCCGCATCGTTCCAGTCCACCGAGCGGTGAATGGGGGGATGCAGGCTGATCTGGTTGTGGCCGGTCAGCACATCGCTGCGGATCGCCCCCTCCTCTTGCGCCAGCGGATGGCTGGCGGCGCAGAGGGGCAGCAGGCACACCTCGTCCAGCAGCAGACCGGTGCGATCGCCTGGCAGATGCTCGGAGAGCATCAGATCCCCCGGTTGCAGGGCGTTGAAGTGGCAGTGAATGCGTTCGTGCAGGTTGACCCGGCAACCCCGGCTGCGAGGATAGAAGCTGGCCAGCGCCCGATAGAGGCGATCCCTTGGCTGCAGCGCCGAAACATAGAGGTTGATCTGCGGCTCCCATTGCCGCTCCAGGTTGTTGGCCAGATTCTCCAGCTCTTCCACCTGCTGGCTCAGCTGACGGGCCCGCTTGAGGAAGATCTCGCCCGCCGGGGTCAACACCGCCTTGCGGCCGCGCACCTCCAGCAAGGGCACCCCCAGACTCTGCTGCAACTTTGCAACCGCATGATTGAGGGAGGACTGGCTCTTGTTCAGTGCCTCGGCCGCCTGGGCGTAGCCGCCGCAGTCGACCACCGCCTGAAAGATCCGCCATTGCTCAAACGTGCTCTTGGGACGAAACATAGTTCAACCTGATTGGAGATAGGATGGTCAGTGGTTCGAGCAGGGAGCCTGTGCCCCCTATTCAATTTAACCCCTGCCGCACAACATTCTGGGTATTTTATTGATTTATTTGGGCTGAGCCGCCTGTTTATTTTGGCTGAGCCACAAAGGTCTGGCCGGTTTTGCCGCGGCTGTCCGACCCCATCAGGTAGAGGTAGAGCGGCATCAGGTCGGCCGGAGTCTTGAGGTTCATGGGATCTTCCGCCGGGAAGGCGCTGGCGCGCATCTTGGTGCGGGTACCGCCCGGGTTGAGGGTATTGACCCGCACGCCTGTGTTCTCCAGCTCGTCGGCCAGCACTTCCATCATCCCCTCGATGGCAAATTTGGAGATGGCATAGGTGCCCCAGTAGGCGCGCCCCTTGCGTCCCACGCTGGAGGAGGTGTAGACGATGGAGGCATCGCCCTGCGCCTTGGCGGTCTGGCGCAGCAGCGGCAGCAGCGCCTGGGTCAGCAGGAATTCCGATTTGACGTTGACCTGCATCACCTCGTCCCACTCCTTCTCCTGAATAT
>CAMFLW010000007.1 GCA_945957575.1 uncultured Aeromonas sp.
CGGGTGACAAGGTCTCCACCGGTTCCCTGATCATGGTATTCGAAGTGGCTGGCGCAGCTCCTGCTGCCGCGCCGGTTGCTCAAGCTGCCGCGCCGGTCGCTGTAGCCCCTGTTGCAGCAGCTCCGGCACCGGTTGCCCATGCTGCTGCCGCTGCGACCGATTTCGTTGCCAACGACGCCTACGTGCACGCTTCTCCGGCGGTACGCCGTCTGGCGCGCGAGTTCGGCGTCAACCTGGCCAAGGTGAAAGCCTCCGGTCGCAAGGGCCGCATCGTAAAAGAAGACGTACAAGCCTACGTGAAGGATGCCATCAAGCGTGCCGAGTCCGCTCCTGCCTCTGCCGGCGTAGCCGGTGGCAACGGTCTGGGCGTACTGCCGTGGCCGAAAGTAGACTTCAGCAAGTTCGGTGATGTGGAAGAGGTCGATCTGACCCGCATCCAGAAGATCTCCGGTCCGAACCTGCACCGCAACTGGGTCATGATCCCTCATGTCACCCAGTTCGACGAAGCCGATACCACCGAGCTGGAAGCGTTCCGCAAAGAGCAGAATGCGATGCTCGAGAAGCAGAAGGCTGACGTGAAGATCACCCCGCTGGTGTTCATCCTGAAAGCCGCCGCCAAGGCGCTGGAAGCTCACCCGCGCTTCTGCAGCTCCCTGTCCGAAGATGGCAGCAAGCTGATCATGAAGAAGTACATCCACATCGGTGTGGCGGTAGATACCCCCAACGGTCTGGTTGTGCCCGTGGTGCGCGATGTTAACAAGAAGGGCATCATGGAGCTGTCTCGCGATCTGGCCGAGATCTCCAAGAAGGCCCGTGCCGGCAAGCTGACCGCTGCCGACATGCAGGGCGGTTGCTTCACCATCTCCAGCCTGGGTGGCATCGGCGGTACCAGCTTTACCCCGATCGTCAACGCGCCGGAAGTGGCCATCCTCGGTGTTTCCAAGTCCGAGATGAAGCCGAAGTGGAACGGTAAAGAGTTCGCGCCGCGCCTGATGCTGCCGCTGGCTCTGAGCTACGACCACCGCGTGATCGATGGTGCCGATGGGGCTCGCTTCATCACCACCATGAACGGCGTGCTGTCCGACATTCGTCGACTGGTCCTGTAAGTGAGAGGGCGGGCCCAGAGCCTGCCCTTTTTACTTCTCATTTCATTAACATGATCGTAAACTTGCCCCGTTTTTTTCACGGCTGCAGCCACCCGTTTCGGTATAAGACTGCGCTGTCCGGGGATATAAGAACGACAAAGAGGTCATGATGAGTAAAGAAATCAAAACCCAGGTCGTAGTACTGGGTGCTGGCCCTGCCGGTTATTCCGCTGCTTTCCGTGCAGCCGATCTGGGTCTGGATACTATTATCGTCGAGCGTTACTCCACCCTGGGTGGCGTCTGCCTGAACGTGGGCTGCATCCCCTCCAAGGCGCTGCTGCACGTTGCCAAAGTGATTGAAGAAGCCAAGGCGCTGGCCGAGCACGGCATCGTCTTCGGTGCCCCGCAGACCGACATCGACAAGATCCGTCTGTGGAAAGAGAAGGTGATCAACCAGCTGACCGGCGGTCTGGCTGGCATGGCCAAGATGCGTAAAGTTCAGGTTGTTAACGGCTTGGGTAAATTTACCGGCCCGAACACCCTTGAAGTGGAAGGTGCCGACGGCAAGACTACCGTGACCTTCGACAACGCCATCATCGCGGCCGGTTCCCGTCCGGTGAAGCTGCCGTTCATCCCCCACGATGACCCGCGCGTATGGGACTCTACCGATGCGCTGGAGCTGAAAACCGTTCCCGGCAAACTGCTGGTTATCGGTGGCGGCATCATAGGTCTGGAGATGGGTACCGTTTACTCCTCTCTGGGTTCCGAGATCGATGTGGTGGAATTTGCCGACCAGCTGGTTCCGGCTGCCGACAAAGACATCGTCAAGATCTACACCAAGCGCGTCGCCAAGAAATTCAACATCATGCTGGAGACCAAGGTCACCGCAGTTGAAGCGCGCGAAGACGGCCTGTACGTCTCCTATGAAGGCAAGCACGCTCCGGCCGAGCCGGTTCGTTACGACAACGTGCTGGTTGCGGTAGGTCGTGTGCCGAACGGCAAGATGCTGGATGCCGAGAAGGCAGGCGTTGCCGTGACAGAGCGCGGTTTCATCGAGGTGGACAAGCAACTGCGTACCAACGTGGCACACATCCACGCCATCGGTGACATCGTTGGTCAGCCGATGCTGGCGCACAAAGGTGTGCACGAAGGTCACGTTGCCGCCGAAGTTATCGCCGGCAAGAAGCACTACTTCGACCCGAAAGTGATCCCGTCCATCGCCTACACCGAGCCAGAGATGGCATGGGTTGGTCTGACCGAGAAGGAAGCCAAGCAACAGGGCCTGAACTTCGAAGTTGCCACCTTCCCGTGGGCTGCTTCCGGTCGCGCCATCGCGTCCGACTGCTCCGACGGTATGACCAAGCTGATCTTCGACAAGGAGAGCGGCCGCGTCATCGGTGGTGCCATCGTGGGTACCAACGGTGGTGAACTGCTGGGTGAAATCGGTCTGGCCATCGAGATGGGTGCGGACGCCGAAGATATCGCGCTGACCATCCACGCTCACCCGACTCTACACGAGTCTGTGGGTCTGGCTGCCGAAGTGTTCGAAGGCTCCATCACCGACCTGCCGAACGCCAAGGCCAAGAAGAAAAAGTAATTTTCTTCCCCGCTTGTCTAAAAAGCCGCTCGAATGAGCGGCTTTTTGTTTTCTCCTTGCTGCCCCGACTTCAGCAAAGCCCAATATGCTAAAGATAGGTTTTGGCACTGACGAGAGAGGCACGATGCTAGAAGCACCTATTCCACCCGATGAGGCATTGCGGCTGGAGACCCTGCGGCGGCTCTCTTTGCTGGATTCCGAGGCTGAGGAGCGGTTTGACCGGCTGACCCGCATGGCCCGACGGGTGTTCAATGTCCCCATCGCGCTGGTGAGTCTGGTGGATGAAGATCGCCAGTGGTTCAAATCCTGTATCGGGTTGGAGGTGAGTGAGACCGCCCGGGACATTTCGTTCTGTGGCCACGCCATCATGGGCAATGAGACTTTCATCGTGCCGGATGCTTCGCAGGATCCCCGCTTTGCCGACAATCCGCTGGTGGTGGGGGGGCCCGGCATCCGCTTCTATGCCGGACAACCACTGCGGATCGCCAACGGCTGCAAACTTGGGACACTCTGCATCATCGATACGGTGCCGCGGGAATTGAGTGAGGAGGATGTCGGGCTGCTCAAGGATCTGGCTGCGATGGTGGTGCGGGAGCTCGAAGCGGTGCAGCTGGCCACCATTGATGAGTTGACCCTGATCTCCAATCGGCGCGGATTCGTGATGCTGGCGGAGAAGAGCCTCTCGCTGGCCAGTCGCTTGCAGATGCCGCTGGCGCTGCTCTATCTGGATCTCAATGGCTTCAAGGGGATCAATGATCGGTGGGGGCATGCAGAAGGGGATCGGGCCCTGATCGCCTTTGCCACTCTGCTCAAGCAGGCTTTTCGTGGCGCCGATGTGTTTGCCCGCATGGGCGGCGATGAGTTCGCCGTCCTGCTGCCCAATGTGGTGGAGGCGCAGGCGCAACTGGCCTATGAGCGTTTCAATGCCATGTTGGCCGAGCACAATCAGCACAGTGGTTGCGGCTATGCGTTGACCTGCAGCACCGGGATTGTCTGCTATGACGGGCGTGGCTGTGTCTCCCTGGCCGAGCTGCTCACCCGTGCAGATGAGCTGATGTATCAGCGCAAACGGGATGGCAAGGGGTGACTGCTATGCCGGATTAGCCGCCACCAAAACAACAGAGAGCGCCACGGCGCTCTCTGTTGTTGAGGACTCAGGTCAAGGTCGGGGTCAGAGCCGGAAGTTGCCGACCAGCTTGTCCAGCTGACCGGAGAGCTGCTGCAGGCTGCGGCTTGATTCGGTCAGCTGGTGGGCGATATCGGCGGTCTCCATGGTGAGCTGGTTGATATCTTCCACGTTGCGGTTGATCTCGCCGACCACGCTCGACTGCTCCTCGGTGGCGGTGGCGACCTGGATGTTCATGTCGTTGATCTGGGTAATGTGGGCGGTGATCTGGCCGAGGGCGGCGTTGGCCTCATCGGCCTGGCTCACCACCTCCAGACTCTGGTTACGCCCCTGCGCCATGGCGCTGACGGCGCGGGCACTCTGCTCCTGCAAGCGGTTGATCATCCCCTGGATCTCGGCGGTCGAGGCGGCGGAGCGGTTGGCCAGATTGCGCACCTCATCTGCCACCACGGCGAAACCGCGACCCTGTTCGCCAGCACGAGCCGCTTCAATGGCTGCGTTGAGCGCCAGCAGGTTGGTCTGCTCCGAGATGCTGCGGATGGTTTCGAGGATGCTGCCGATGGAGTCGGTCTGGCTCGCCAGCGACTCGATAACCCCTGCCACCTGCTCAATCTCACCAGAGAGGTCGACGATGCCGTGGCGCGCCTGCGCCACCACTACTGCCCCTGCATCGGCCTGATCGTTGGCCTGTCTGGCTACTTCGGCTGCCAGCGAAGCGTTACCGGCGATCTCGCTCACCGTGGCCCCCATTTCGTGGATGGCGGTGGCCACCTGTACGGTGCGATCGCGCTGGGCAGTACAGTTATGCTGGGTCAGCTGTGCCTTGTTGGCCACCTCGTTGGCGGTGGCCGCGAGCTGGCGGGAGTTCTCTGCCACCTGCTCGATGGAGCCGTGGATCTTGGCGACGAAGTTGTTGAAGCCGGTGGCGACCTGACTCAGTTCGTCACGTCCCTCCACTTTCAGGCGCTGGGTGAGATCACCATCGCCGCTACCCAGCTCCTTGAACAGGCGGGCCAGCTCGTTGAGCGGGCGGCTGACCGAGCCTGCCAGCAGCATCCCCATCAGCCCCATGGCAAGCGCAATCACCAGCGAGATCATCAGGATCTCGTTGCGGGTCTGATCCAGCTCGGCATAGATCTCGGCTTCTGGCACCTGGGCCACCAGATACCAGTCGAGCAGCGGGATATAGCTGCTGGCCAGTACCATGGGCTCGCCATTTACCTCGGCGTTGATGACGGCAAAGGGGCGTTTGGCCAGCAGGCTGCCGGTATCACCGCTGGCGATGCCGCCCAAGGTATCGCGTTCGATACGGTTGGCCTCGGGGTGCAGCTTCACCTTGCCGCTGCCATCGACCATAAAGACGATGCCGCTCTCTTCCAGCCGGAAGTTGGAGACCATGGTCACCATGGTGTCGAGGGATTTGGCAAAGCCGGCCAGCCCGCGCCCGTTGAGCTGCTGGAAGTTGACGAACAGCTTCACCTCGCCGTTGCTCTCGCGGAAGATGCTGAGGGTCATCTCCTTCTGGCTCTTGGTGTAGTCATAGAACCAGGCGTCTTGCGTGGGGGTCAGGTTGCGCAGAAAGCCATCCTGGTTGTAGTAGGCTGCACTCTGGCGATCGGCGAAGGAGGCGGTCACCAGACCATACTGGTTGGCCACATCCTTGAGCTGGTTGATGAGGATCGGCTCCTGCTCTTTGGGCATGCCCCGATCCACCCAGTCGAGGATGAAGCGGTCGGTGGCCAGTTGGCGGGCGGCCTGGGCGATGCCGTGGAGATCCTGTTCAATCTCCTTGCTGATCCGCTGGGTCAGGTTGGGGAGCTCCTGCTCGAACATCCGGTTTTCGATCAGTTGCTGGGCCGAGCGTTGGCTGAAGTAGCCTACCAGCAGGCAGGAGACGACCACGGCCAGGGTGACCGTGGCCAGTATTTTCTGTTTAAGAGTGAGGGTTGCCAGCATAAAGGTGCTCAAAAGGTTGAGATTGACGACGCTCATATTAGCGGCAGCGCGGCGCTACCCATGAGGCTTGCAGCCCTTTATTTGCGGATTACGTTTGCGCTCACAGGGGCGGCGGCGTGCCCCTTCGCCATGCAGCACAGGCGGGATGCGGATTGACGGTTGCGCTAACTGCCGGGCCCCTTATAGTAGGGGCCATCCTTGGTGATCGACCCTCTGAATAATATGGAAAAGATGATGCGCAGCTTAGGTGCGGGATGGACCCGTCTGCTTTTGGTGATGCTGGCGGCGTGCCCGCTGCTGGCGGTGGCGGCACAGGGGGAGCGCCCGAAAATTGCGGTGGTGCTCAGCGGCGGCGGTGCCAAGGGGGCGGCCCATATCGGCATTCTCAAGGAGCTGGAGCGCCAGCGGATCCCGGTCGATATCATAGTGGGCACCAGCATGGGCGCTTATGTGGCGGGCATGTACGCCATGGGGCTCAGTGCGGAGGAGGTAGAGCGCACCACCCTGGCTATCGACTGGAACAAGGGGTATCAGGACAAGGTGGGCCGCGACGAGTTGTCGCTGCGCAAAAAGCAGCAGAATGAGCAGTATCAGCTGCGCACCGATCTGGGGGTCAGTGGCGGCAAGCCGGATGGCTTCTTCCGGGGGCAGGCGATGGCCAGCCTGCTGCGTGCGGCAACCTCCAACCTGCCGATGCAACAGAGTTTTGACGATCTGCCGATCCCCTATCGCGCCATGGCGACCGATATGGAGACGGTGACCCCCTTTGTGCTGGATCGTGGCGGCCTGGCCAAGGCGATGCTGGCGTCCATGTCGATCCCCGGTGTGCTCAAGCCGGTAGCGTGGCAGGAGCATCTGCTGGCCGATGGCGGCGTCGTCAATAACATGCCGGTGGATGTGGCCAAGGCGATGGGGGCCGATGTGGTGATCGCGGTCGATATCAGCGCCAAGTTGCAGCCCCGTGAGGGGCTGACGTCGGCGCTCACTATCGTCGATCAGCTCACCACCTATATGACCCAGGTCGGCACTGAGCGGCAAAAAGCCTTGCTGGGCCCGGACGATATTCTGCTTACCCCGGTGGTCGGTGACATCGGGCTTGCCGATTTTGATCGGATGCCGGAGGGGATCGCGCTGGGAGAGGTGGCCGCCCAGCGTGCCGCCTACCGCTTCGAACGGCTGGCGCTGGATAAGGCCAGCTACAAGGCGTATCGCGATCGCAAACTGAGCCGTCGTGCCGAACGTAGCGGCCAGCCCGCTTACTTCATCGACAAGGTGGAGATCATCAACCAGTCGCGCCTGTCTGACGAGACGGTGCGTGCCATGCTCAAGGTGCGGCCGGACGAGGTACAGACCAACGCGAGTCTGGAAGCGAGCATTCGCCGGCTCTATGCCCTGGAGTCGTTTGATCGCATCACCTATGAGTTGGAGGATCGCGATGGGGAGAACGTGCTGCGGGTGGATGCCAGTGAGAAGCGCTGGGGGCCGGGCTACCTTAACTTCCAGTTCGGCTTCACCGATGACTTCGAGAGCAACTCCAACTACAACGTCGGCATGTCCTACACCCTCACTAACGTCAACGACTGGGGCGCCGAGTGGTTGACCGAGGCGTCGCTCGGTACCGCCAAGCACTTCAAGACCGACTTCTACACCCCGCTGGAGCCCTCCCAGACCTTTTTCGGCGAGGCGAGTCTGGCCTACGACAAGACCCAGCGCCGTATCTTCACGCCAGAAGCGGTGCGCATGACAGACACCGTCAGCTATATCGATTCCCAATACAACTTCACCCGCATTGACCTGGCCGTGGGCTGGAATCGCCAGCCCTGGAGCCGCCTCTCGCTCGGGTTGGAAGGGAAGGTGGGCGATATCGACGTGCGCAATGTGGCGGATGCCAAGGTGGATGCCTCTTCCTGGGGCCCCTATGTCAGCTTTGAGCACGACACCCTCGATAGCCGCTACTTCCCCTATCAGGGCACCTACTGGGACATCAAGGGTGGGTACTCCGCCGTCCGGCTGGATAACGGCAGTGACATTAATGATCGCTATGAGGGGGTCAACTATCACCTGGCGATGATCAAACCCTGGTCCTGGGACAGGCACAGCCTCAACCTGCTGCTGGAAGGCGGGGGATCCACCTCGCAGGAAGAGTACCCGCTGTTCGTGCAGGATCTGGGCGGACTGTTTCGGATGTCGGGCTTTCAGCGCTATCAGCTGAGCGGCCGCTACAGCCTGTTTGGCGGGTTGCGTTACATCTACCGGGTGGCGGACAACGATTTTGGTGCCCTCAAGATGCCCCTCTATCTGGGGGGATCCCTCGAGCAGGGCGGCGTCTGGAACAAGGGGGCGGATATCGGTCGGGAGGGGGCCTTCACCGCCGGCTCGGTGTATGTCGGGGTGGAGAGCTTCCTCGGCCCGGTGTTCCTTGGTTACGGCATGGCGGAGGGGGGCAATGACATGTTCTATCTGCAATTGGGCAGTACGTTCGAATAATGCTGAATTGATGCCAATTTGTTAACTTTGGCTGCCAGTGGCTGCTCGTTTTTCAAAAAATATCAGGCTGTTTAATTGGTTATGATTTGTTGGTGAATAAGTAAGCAGGCTTTGGATTTTAATTAGTCGTTAAAACTTATATAGTGGGGGGCACCCAACGGGCGTCCCGCAAGGACGATCGCCGCGAGCGTGGGCGAACCCCCAAAAAAGACCAAAGAGGAATTAGTCGTGCTTGAAACATATCGTAAACACGTCGCAGAACGTGCCGCCGAGGGCGTGGTTGCCAAACCTCTGGACGCAGAGCAAGTCGCCGCCCTGGTAACGCTGCTCAAGAACCCGCCCGCTGGCGAACAAGACTTTCTGAAAGAGCTGTTGTCCTCCCGTATTCCCCCCGGTGTTGATGAAGCGGCCTATGTCAAAGCCGGTTTCCTCACCGCCGTCGCCAAGGGCGAAGCCCACTCTCCCATCCTGACTGCCGCCGAAGCTGTTGAGCTGTTGGGCACTATGCAGGGTGGTTACAACATTCAGCCGCTGATCGACCTGTTGGACGATGCGACCCTGGCTCCTCTTGCCGCCAAGGGCCTCTCCCACACCCTGCTGATGTTCGACTCCTTCCACGACGTGGAAGAGAAGGCCAAGGCGGGCAATGCCCACGCCAAGCAGGTGATGCAATCCTGGGCCGATGCCGAGTGGTTCCTCTCCCGCCCCGAACTGGCCGAGAAGATCACCGTCACCGTGTTCAAGGTGACCGGCGAAACCAACACCGACGACCTCTCTCCTGCGCCGGACGCCTGGTCCCGCCCCGATATTCCGCTGCACGCGCTGGCGATGCTGAAAAACGCCCGTCCCGGCATCACTCCTGACAAAGACGGCGCCATTGGCCCCATCAAGACTATCGACGCCCTGAAAGAGAAGGGTTTCCCGCTGGCCTATGTCGGCGATGTGGTCGGTACCGGCTCTTCCCGTAAATCCGCCACCAACTCGGTGCTCTGGTTCATGGGTGACGACATTCCGTTCGTGCCGAACAAGCGCGCCGGTGGCGTAGTGCTGGGTGGCAAGATTGCCCCGATCTTCTTCAACACCATGGAAGATGCCGGCGCCCTGCCCATCGAAGTGGACGTCTCCAAGCTGGAGATGGGCGATGTCATCGACATCTACCCGTTTGCCGGCAAGATCTGCAAGCACGGCACCGAGCAGGTGCTGGCGCAGTTTGAACTGAAAACCGACGTGCTGATCGACGAAGTGCGCGCCGGTGGCCGTATTCCGCTGATCATCGGCCGCGGCCTGACCGACAAGGCCCGCGAAGCGCTGGGTCTGCCGTTCTCCACCGTGTTCCGCCGCCCGCAGCCGGTGGCCGATACCGGCAAAGGCTTCACCCTGGCCCAGAAGATGGTGGGCAAGGCGTGCGGCGTGAAGGGCATTCGCCCCGGCACTTACTGCGAGCCCAAGATGACCACGGTCGGCTCTCAGGACACCACGGGCCCGATGACCCGCGACGAACTGAAAGATCTGGCCTGCCTCGGCTTCTCCGCCGATCTGACCATGCAGTCCTTCTGCCACACAGCGGCCTATCCCAAGCCCATCGACGTACAGACCCACCACACCCTGCCGGACTTCATCATGAACCGCGGCGGTGTCTCTCTGCGTCCGGGCGACGGCGTCATCCACTCCTGGTTGAACCGCATGCTGCTGCCGGATACCGTGGGTACCGGTGGTGACTCCCACACCCGTTTCCCTATCGGCATCTCCTTCCCGGCGGGCTCTGGTCTGGTGGCCTTCGCCGCCGCTACCGGCGTGATGCCGCTGGACATGCCGGAGTCCGTGCTGGTGCGCTTCAAGGGCGAGCTGCAGCCGGGCATCACCTTGCGTGATCTGGTCCATGCCATCCCCTACGCCGCCATCCAGAAAGGGCTGCTGACCGTCGAGAAAGCGGGCAAGAAGAACATCTTCTCCGGCCGCATCCTCGAGATCGAAGGTCTGCCGACCCTGAAGGTAGAGCAAGCATTCGAGCTGGCAGATGCCAGCGCCGAGCGCTCCGCTGCCGGTTGCACCATCAAACTGGATAAAGAGCCGATCATCGAGTACCTGAAGTCCAACATCGTGATGCTGAAATGGATGCTCTCCGAAGGTTACGGCGACGTGCGCACCATCACCCGTCGTATCAAGGGGATGGAAGAGTGGCTGGCCAACCCGACCCTGATGGAAGCGGACAAGGATGCCGAGTACGCCGAAATCATCGAGATCGATCTGGCCACCATCAAGGAGCCGATCCTCTGTGCGCCGAACGATCCGGACGATGCCCGTCTGCTGAGCGACGTGGCTGGTGACAAGATCGACGAGGTGTTCATCGGTTCCTGCATGACCAACATCGGTCACTTCCGTGCCGCCGGCAAACTGCTCGAGAAGTATCAGGGCGAGCTGCCGACCCGCATGTGGATCGCGCCGCCCACCAAGATGGACAAGGATCAGCTGACCGAAGAGGGCTACTACGGCATCTTTGGTCGCGTCGGTGCCCGCATCGAGATCCCGGGCTGCTCCCTGTGCATGGGTAACCAGGCGCGGGTAGCGGAAGGAGCCTCGGTGGTCTCCACTTCCACCCGTAACTTCCCGAACCGTCTGGGTAAAGGTGCCAACGTCTATCTGGCCTCTGCGGAGCTGGCCGCCGTTGCCGCCATCCTCGGCAAGATCCCGACCGTCGCTGAGTACCTGCAGTACGCCAAGGCGCTCGATGCCACTGCGGCAGATACTTACCGCTACCTCAACTTCAACGAGATCGCCTCCTACACCAAGAAGGCCGATGCGGTGATCCTGCAGCAAGCTGTTTAACGGAGTTCTTGCGCGAATTGCGCTATAAGAAGCCAATAATGCCGCGTATTTACGCGGCATTATTTATTTGTGTGTTATTCACCGTCTTTTTTGAAGATTGTTTGCACGATCCTTGCTAGAGAGATCCAACCACCTGTTTGGTGGTTCGTTTTATAAACGCTTTACGTTATGTTGTTTGGTTATGAGCGGTAATGATGGAGCATCGTTATCGAGGGAAAGTGAATATTTGCTTACTGGGTGCTTGCGTTGGGCAGGCCCGATGAATTGCGGCGTGGTTCTTTATGTTTCTGTTCAGGATCGATCTCTCCCGAACGGGGTTACGCTTTGGCGGCGCCTTGCTGTTCTTTACCCTGCCACTGCTGGTGGGAGCTTGGCTCATCCACAGCAATTATCTGCAGGAGCTGAAAGCGGAATCCAGCGCCTCGGCCCACAAGGCCAGAACCCTGATGGAGTCGATGCTGGATCATGCGGAGCAGGCCAATCGCTCTGTGCTGCCTCTGGTGAATGCTCCCTGTCGCGACAACCTGCTGGTGCTGCGCAAGAAGGTCGCCATCGAGCCTTTCCTGCGTTCGGTCAATCTGGTGCGAAACGGTATCATCAGTTGTACCTCGCTGTTTGGTGAAACCAGCGATGTCGATGACAGCACCATTTACACCGGCCGCAAGCTGCTGCTGATGAGCGGCAACCGGGTGCGGCAGAACCACCCGCTGCTGGTGGTGCGCACCGAGCAGGGCAAGGATGCCGCCCTGAGTGCCATCGACAGTACCCAGCTCAGCTTTATGCTTACCATGAGCGGAAAATCCAGTGCGCTCTATCTGCAGGTGGGGTCGGCCTGGCTCAATGAGTCTGGCCGCTATCTGAGCGAGGCTCCCACCCTCCATCGCGGGATCAGCGAGGCCCTCAGCTCATCCCGTTATCCTTTCACCATCCATGCTGGTTACGTCATGCCGGTCTACTGGAAGTCGCTGTGGGCCGCGCGGCACGTGGCGCTGTCGTGGCTGGCGGTTTCCTCGCTTTTGCTGGCCTGGCTGGTGTGGTGGGTGCTGGGGCGTCCCGGCTCGCCAACAGATGAATTGCGACGTGCCCTGCGGGCCAGGGAGTTTGTGCCCTACCTGCAGCCGCTGATTGCCAGCCACGACGGCAAGATGATGGGCGCCGAGGTGCTGATGCGCTGGGAGCATGTCAATGAAGGGGTGATCCGGCCCGATCTCTTTATCCCGCAAGCGGAGGAGTCGGGGCTGATCGTTCCCATGACCACCCATATCATGAAGCAGGTGGCGACCAGGTTGAACCGCTCGCAGGCGCAGTTGCCCGATGGGTTTCATATCAACTTCAACATCAGCGCCGCCCATTGTCACGATTTTGCCCTGCTGGCCGAGTGTCGCGCCTTCCTCGGTCACTTTGTCCCCGGCAAGGTGGTACTGGTGCTGGAGCTGACCGAGCGTGAGCTGTTGATGTCAGATCCCCAGACTCTCTCCCTGTTCCGCCAGCTGGACGAGATGGGGGTCAAACTCGCCATCGACGACTTTGGTACCGGCCACTCCAGCCTGGCTTACCTGCAGCAGTTTCATGTCGACTGCCTCAAGATCGACCAGTCCTTTATCGCCCGTATCGGCACCGAGTCGCTCTCGGAACATATCGTGGACAATGTGATCGATCTGGCGACCCGGCTCGGTCTGGTGCTGGTGGCAGAAGGGGTAGAGAGCGAGCGTCAGGCTGACTACCTCAGGGCCAAAGGGGTCGATTATCTGCAGGGGTACCTGTTTGCCCGCCCCATGCCGCTGCGCCAGTTCTGTGAGGAGCTGCTGCCTGAAGAGGCACAAACCCGGCAGTCAGATGGGGTGCGAGGCATCCCGAACGCCACCTGATCTATCGGTGACAGACGGGCGGTCAAGCTCCCCTCTGGCTGGGTAGGGAAGTGCTCTCTCCCTATCCCCCCTCGAGTGCAGGGGCTTGTTTTTCATGCCTTGCGGCTCGCTTTTCGGTAGAATCGGCGCTCATTTTGACGTCAGTAAAAGATGAGGCGCGGTATGACGGTTCAGTTCCAGGCATTTCACAGCATCAAGGCGATCGGTAATCGGGAGGTGCTGTTCAACTGGTCGAGAACCAATCCCCTTGGGGCGCTGGATCAGGTGTGGCGCCCGAAAAGCCGTGACGAGTTACAGGCGCTGCTGCGGGAACACCCCGAGCGCAAGCTGCGCCTTATCGGCTCCGGCCTCTCTTTTGAACCCATCCACAGCGTCTATGCCGAGGGCAGTCAGGCGCTGCTGGTGGACTTGCACCACCTGCGCGGCCAGCTGGCGAAAACTGCCGATACCGTGACCTATCAGGCGGGTACGCCGCTCGATACCGTTTATGCCGAGCTGATCGCCATGGAGCGGATGCTGCCCGCATCCCCAGGCGTTATCGGCATCCAGACCCTGGGCGGCGCCCTCAGCACCGGCACCCACGGCCAGGGGCTGCACCAGTCCGCCCTGTGCGATGTGGTGGAGGCCCTGACGGTGATGCTGGCCAGTGGCGACATCATCCGGGTCGATCGCACCGATCCACGCTTCGGCGCCTTCGTGATGGGGATGGGGATGCTCGGCATCCTGCTCGACGTCACCCTGCGCACCGTGCCCAACCGCATCATGCGCTGCACCAAGTTCACCACCGATTACCCCTTCTTGCTGGAACACAACGAGCGGCTCAACCGCGAGCACGGCTTCGTGAAGAGCTGGTGGTTTGCCTGGACCGGCGAGAGCCACATCTGGCTGGTGGATCCCGCCTCCGATGAGGAGGTGGCCCGTTACCGGGCCGGTGGCAGCGAGCCGCTGCTGCTGGATGGCGATATCGACGCCCGCATGAATGCCACCATTGACGCCACCTTGCAGAAGATGGCGAAAGACACCAAGGATGAGGCGCTGGCCGGTGAGCACTTCGAGACGGTGCGCCGTTTCAAGGATGCCTCCGATCTGGTGGGCAACGTCTACCAAATTCTCTGCAAGGGGATCCCGGCGCCCCAGATCAACTGCGAGGTGGCAGTGCCGCTCCATCACATGAACGAGGCGCTGGAGACTCTGCAAGCTTGGCAGCAGGCTAATCCGGGCGTGCTGCACTACCCCTTTATCCTGCGCTGCACCGGCCCTTCCGAGGCGTGGCTCAGCGCCGCCTACGGCCAGCCGGTCTGCTGGATCGGTTTCCTGGTCTATCTGGCTGCGGACGGCACCTTTGTCAACGGCTCCATGGAGCAGATGCGCGAGCTGCAGCAACTGCTGGTGCCGCTCGGCGGCATCCCCCACTTCGGCAAGCATCTGGCGATGGATCTCTACGACTTCCCTGCCCTGCTGCCGCGCTGGAACGACTTCGTGGCGTTGAAAGCCGAGCTCGACCCGCACGGCCGCTTTGAAAACCGCTGGCTCAGCGACCTGTTTGCCAACCGGTAAGGATCTGACATGACCGATATGCAAGATACCCGCGCACTCATCACTCTGCCGACCAGAGGGAAGTCATCGATATGACCGATATGCAAGACTCCAGGATCCCAGTGACCCTGCTGACCGGCTTTCTCGGTAGCGGCAAGACCACCTTGCTCAACCACTGGGTCAAGCAGCCCGAGCTTGGCGAGTGCGCAGTGCTGATCAACGAGTTCGGCTCGGTGGGGCTGGATCACCACCTGGTGCAACAGGTGGATGAGCAGGTGATGCTGCTCGACTCTGGCTGCATCTGTTGCTCGGTGCAGGGCTCGTTGGTGGAGGCGCTGCAGGGGCTCTTTATGAAGGCCATCCAGCGCAAAATCAAACCGTTCAAGCGGCTGATTATCGAGACCACTGGCCTCGCCGATCCGGCCCCCGTGCTCTTCACGTTGAGGGAAGAGGGCTTTATCGCCCAGCGCTACCGCTTCGATGGCACCGTCACCGTGGTGGATGCCGGTCATATCGAGCAGCAGTTGGCGGCCCAGTATGAGGCGGTGAAACAGGTGGCGTTGGCGGATCTGCTGGTGGTGAGCAAGGGCGATCTGGTGGATGGCGAGCAGCTGGCGCGGGTCGAAACCCAGCTGGCGGTCCTCAATCCGGCGGCGCCGATCCAGCGGGTGACCAATGGCGAGCTTTCGCCCAAGGTGCTGGAGAAGCTGGGCGCCTACAACGAAGCAGCCGGGCGCGATGTGCGCCAGCTGCTGGCCTGGCTGCGCACCGAATCCCCCAAGCAGGGGCTGGCGTCACCGATGCAGCCGAAGATGCAGCCGTTCGCCGCCAAGGTGGGCACAGCTGCGCCCACCCACTTCGAGCACGGCAACATCGAAAGTTTCTCTTTGCGTATCGGCGAGCCGCTCAAGCCCTCTCGCCTGCTGGCTGCCATCGATGCGGTGCAGGCGCAGTATGGTGATGCCCTGCTGCGTCTCAAGGGGATCTTGCAGCTCGAAGGGGAGAGCCAGCCGGTGGTGATCCACGGCGTTCACGGCCAGCTCTATCCGCTGCAGGCACTGGGTGAGTGGCCGGAGGGCAAGGCTCAGTCCCGGCTGGTGTTTATCGTGAAAACTCAGGACAAGGCGGGGATAGAGCAACTCTTTATGGCGACCCTCAAGGCCCCCGAGCCCACTCTGGAAGAGCGGCTCAAAGCCATGCTGGGTCAGCCCGACAACTGATCTTGCGCATTGCAGCTCTCCTGTACCGGGTCAGGACGGCGGCGGTTGAACAACACAAACGCCACCGGCACAAAGTAGAACGAGAGCAGGGTCGCCAGCGCTGTGCCACCGGCGATGGCGATGGCAAAGGGGGGCCAGAAGCCGCCGCCCCCCAGCAATAGCGGGATGAAGCCGCCCACCGTGGTGATGGTGGTCGAGACGATGTGGCGGCTGCAACCGGCCACCAGATCGCGGATCTGCGGCAGATTGCCCTGTTGTGCCAGCGGGTCTGCCCTCAGCTCAGCCAGAATGACGATGGCGGCGTTGATGGCCAGCCCCATCAGTCCCAGCAGGGCGATGATCACCGTAAACCCGAAGGGGTACCCCAGCAGCCAGACCCACAGCAGCCCAAGCCCCGCCGACTGGATCGCCACCAGGGTGACGATGCCCGCCAGCCGGAACGAGTGGAAGCTGAGCACCAGCACGGCCACCAGCAGCACGGCGACCAGGCTGACATGGGCCATCAGATTTCCCACCGATTCATCCCGCTTGGCGGCTTCCCCGCCAAACTCCAGTCGATAGCCCGGCGGCAATGCCAGCGCCTTGGCGGCCAGCCTCTCTTTGACCTGCTCCAGCACAGTTTGCGGCAGTACGCCGACCGCCAGATAGGCCTCCAGCACATTGACCCGCTCACCATCCCGACGGCTGATCTCCCCCCAGCTTGGCAGCAGCTCGGGAGTGGCCAGTGCCCGCAAGGTGAGATTGGCAGCCCCTTGCTGGCCGGTGCCGGTGAGCGATAGCGGCACATTGAGCAGCGCATCCGGATCCTGACGCAAGGGCTCGGCCAGTCGCACCCGAACCGGGATTGACTCGGTGCCTTCCAGCACAGTGCCGCCCAACCTGCCATCCAGTGCGCCCGCCAACCGGGAGGCAACATCGGTCAGGCTCATGCCTGCCAGTCGGGCGGCCTCCTCATCGACCTGCAACCAGAGTTTGGGTGCCCCTGCCTGCAAGGTGGCGCGGGTCTGCACCACGGCCGGGGTATTGGCGAGCAGACTGCGCAGCTCCTCTCCCAGACGGTGCAGCTGTTCAAGGTCGGGGCCAAACAGCCGCAGCTCGACCGGGGCATTGAAGGGCGGCCCCTGTTCCAGCTTGCGCACCAGGATCTGCGCTTCGGGAAATTTTGCATCGAGCCGCTGCTGCAGTTGTGGAATGAGCCGCTCGGCGGCATCGGCATCCTGCAGAGTGATCATCCCCTGGGCGTAATCGGCCCGCCCCTGTTTTCTGGGCACCAGGTTGTAGTAGAAGCTGGGGGCGTTGTCGCCCACCACCCAATCCTGACGAACCAGTTCGGGGAGACTGGCCAGCTCGGCGGAGATCCCCAGTGCCAGTTCGCGGGTGCGCGCCAGGCTCGCCTGTGGAGAGAGGCTGGCCTCGATGTGGATCATGTCCCGGTCGGCAGGGGGAAAGAACTGTTCGGTGAGGCGGCCCGCCACCCAGAAACCGAGCTGGGGCAGCAGACTGACCAGCAGCAGGGTGCGCCAGGGGTGAGCCAGCGCCATGGCGATGCTCTGCTGGAAACGGGCGCTCACCCGGGGCAGGTGCAAGCCATCCTGATACCAGAGTCCCCCCTGATCACTGCCAATCCAGCGGGCTGCGAGACCAGCCACCAGGGTGTGGGCGATGAGGTAGGAGCCCAGCAGCGAACAGATCACCGCCCAGGCGATGCCGCCGACAAACTCGCCTGCGGGGCCCGGCATCAGAATGATCGGCATAAAGGCGAGCATGGTGGTGAGGGTGGAGCCCAGCAGTGGCAGCCAGAGGTGGCCGATGGCTTCCAGTGCGGCGGCACTCATGGCCATGCCGTGGCGGCGCTGATACTGCACCCGATCCGCCATGACGATGGCGTTGTCCACCATGATCCCGAGCGCCACCACCAGACCGGTGACCGACATCTGGTGAATGGGCAGATTGATCAGGTTCATGCAGGCGAATGAGAACGCCACAGTAAGCGGCAGCGACAGGGCCACGATAATGGCGGCCTTGACTCCCAAGGTCACCAGCAGCACGGCCACTATGATGAGGAAGCCCTGCACAATGTTGATGAGCAGGGTGTCGAGCCGCTGATCGGTATAACGCTGCTGATCGAAGCTGGTGACGAGGCCTATATTATCCGGCAAGTCCTGTTGCAGCTGGGCCAGCATGGTATCGACCCGTGCCGACCAGAGGTCGATGCGGTGATCCTGTGCCATGCGCAGGCCGACCACCACGGCCCGTTCACCATTGGCAAAGGCCAGCTGACTCTCCGGCTGGTGCAGGGTACGTCTTACCTCGGCCAGATCGCCAAGGCGCAGGGTCTGGCCCTGCTCGCCGGTACGCAGCGGGATCTGGCGGATCCGCTCCAGGGTATCGAGGGCGCCACGGATCTCCACCTGAAAGCGATTGTGGCTGCCCTGCAGCTCCCCGGCGGCCACCTTGGCATCGGCACCACTCAGCGCCTGGGCAAGCTGTTCGCCACTCATGCCGCTGGCACTGAGGGCGAGGGGATCGAACCGCACCTCGATCTCCTCCTGCGGTGCCCCGACCCGCTCGACGTATTCGGTGCCCGGCAGCTGGCGAGCCCGGCGTTCCAGCTCGGCGCTGTAGCGGGCGAGACGATCCAGCTTCGGCTGGCCCGGCCCGCGCCAGACCACATTGACCAGCCGGGTGAAGGGGTAGCCCTTCTCGTCATCCAGCTTGGGGGCACTGGCGCCGGCTGGCAGTCCGGCGGCAAGATCTGCCAGCCGGTCACGGACTCTGGACCAGACGGGTTCGACATCGCTGACCTCATCCTTGAGCTCCAGATTGATGATGGAGAGGCCGGGGCGAGAGCTCGACTCGATCAGCTTGATCTCGCTCTGGGCCCGCAGCCGGTTCTCGATGGGCTCGCTCACCAGCGCCTCCACCCGCTCGGCGCTGGCCCCGGGGAAGTGGGTAACTACGCTGGCAAAACGGCTGGTGAGCTGGGGATCTTCGGTTCTGGGCAGGGTCTGCAATGCCGCAAGGGCGGCCGTCAGCAGCAGCGCGACCGTCAACAGCAGCAGGCGGCCATTCTCGATAAACGGGCGGATCATGACTGTGGCTCCGGATGGCCTGCCTGATGATCCATGCTGGTTGTCAGGGTGACCTGCTGGCCCGGCACCAGTTTATGCAGGCCATCGGTCACCAGCTGTTCTTGTCCATTCAGGGCACCACTGATCCAGGCCCGCTCGCCATCTTGCTGCAGCAGGGTGACGTCCCGACTGACCACCCGGGGTGGCGTTTCGTCGTTGAGCAGATAGAGGGTCCAGCTGCCGCGCAATCCCTGGGTCAGCGCGGTGAGCGGTACCTCGTAGGCGCGGGTAGGCTCGCGGGTCTGATGCAACAGGGTGATCAGTTGCCCCTCTGCAAGTTGTTCGCCGCCCCGGGTCAGCTGGAAGCGGGCGGTGCGGGTGTGGGTCTGCCCGTCCACTTGTACCCCCAGATTAAGCAGGCGCCCCTCCAGTGATTGCTCCCCGCTTTGCAGGGGGTAGTGTTGGCCGACGATCAGGGACTCGGCCTGTTTCACCGGCACGCCGATATCGGCCTCCCACTGGCCGCTGCGGGTCAGGGAGAAGAGAGGCTGGCCTGCGGCCACCACGGCCCCCAATGCCTGCTCGCGGCTGACTACGATCCCGTTGAAGGGGGCGCGCAGCTGTGATTTCTCCTGTTTGACCCGGTTGGCTTCGAGGGCGGCGGCCAGCTGGTTGGCGCTTGCCTCCAGCATGCGGACTTTTCCTTGCTGTTCATCCAGCGCCTGACGGGAGCTGAACTGCTGCTGGCGCAGGGCAGTGAGCCGTTCTAGCGTCTGCCGGGCAAGGATCAGTTCGGCCTCGTTCTGGGAGGCCCGGGCGGCCAGCTCTTTGGCTTCTACTGCCAGCAGCCGGGTGTCCAGTGTGGCCAGCAGCTCGCCAGCCGCGACCGGCTCTCCGCGTCCCTTGTGCAGGGTAGCAATCCGCCCTGCCTGCTCGAAGCCTATCTGGCTGTGCTCGGGGGCGATCACCCGGCCATTGAAGCGGTGCAGCACCGGGTAGTGATCGCTGGCTTGCAGTGGCTGGGCGATCACCCGGGTCAGGGCGGGTGTTTTTTCTGACTCTGTGACCGGGCTGCAGCCACTCAGTAACAGCGCCAGCAGGATTAAGCAAAGTGTCATGACATCATCCTCTGGTTGACATAACATCAAATCACACCGGTGAGTCTAGTTTTTCGAAACTAGACTGTCCAGTTTGATTGTGGAGGAAAAATGAACATTTCACCCCGTAGTCAGCAGAAGCGGGCTGCGATCCTCGATGCTGCCGGGCGGCTCTTCTGTCAGCACGGTCTGCATCTGGTCAGCATGGACATGGTGGCCAGTGAAGCGGGCGTCTCCAAGCAGACGGTCTACAGCCATTTTGCCAACAAGGAGTCGCTGTTTGCCGAAGCGGTGGGCAGCAAGTGCGTCAGCAGCGAGCTGATGCCGGAGGTATTGTTGCGTGGCAACAATGTGCGGGAGAGTCTGATTGCCTTTGGTCGCAGCTTTCGCAAGTTGATCCTGAGCGATGATGCCATCAATATCTTTCGCACCTGCATCAGCTGCAACGATGCCCAGCTGGCCACCCTTTTTTTCGAGGCGGGCCCGCTCTATGTGACCGAGATGCTGTCCAACTGGCTGGAGCAGCAAAAGCAGCAAGGCCTGCTGTGCCATCAAGACAGCGAACAGGCCGCCTTGCAGCTGTTGCTGATGTGGCAGGGCAAGGAGCGCATGCTCCGTGAGCTGGGTCTGCCGTTGACCCAGAGCGCTGCCGAGCAGGATGCCTGGACCCTGAGTTGTGTCGATCTCTTCCTGGCCGCCGCCGCTCCCCCGCAAAAATAATGGAGGTGGCAATGAGCCACACAGTGACAGATGCCCAGCGCAAGTGGCTGCCCCTGCTGGCGGCGGTCGGTTTCTTTATGCAAGCGCTGGATGGCACCATTCTCAACACTGCCCTGCCCTGCCCTGCCCAGCATGGCCGAGACCTTGGGGGAGAGCCCGCTGCAGATGCAGTCGGTGATCATCGCCTACATGTTGACGGTGGCGTTGCTGATCCCGGCTTCCGGCTGGCTGGCTGACAGATTCGGCACCCGCGGCATCTATCTGGCTGCCATCTCGCTCTTTACCCTCGGCTCGCTCGCCTGCGCCGCCTCCAATTCGCTCTCCATGCTGGTGGCCGCCCGGGTGCTTCAGGGGATTGGCGGTGCGCTGCTGATGCCGGTGGGACGACTGGCGGTACTGCGGGTCTATGACAAGCGGGAGCTGCTGCGGGTGATGTCGTTCGTCACCATTCCGGGGCTGCTCGGCCCGCTGATGGGGCCGGCGCTCGGTGGCTGGCTGGTCGAGGTGGCGAGCTGGCACTGGGTCTTTCTCATCAACCTGCCGGTGGGGATGATCGGCTTTATGGCGAGCTGGTACTTCATGCCGGATCTGCGTCAGGCGACAGCCCGTTTTGACTGGCAGGGCTTCGTGCTGTTCAGCCTCGGCATGGTGCTGGTGTCGGTCGGTTTGCAAGGGCTGGGGGAGCACAGCATCTCCACCGGCTGGGCGCTGTTTGCGTTGATCTTCGGGCTGGCGGCGATGGCGAGCTACTGGCTCTATGCCGCCAATGCGGAGCAGCCGCTCTTCAGTCTGAACCTGTTCAAGACCGCCACCTTCGCCATCGGGGTCTGGGGCAACCTGTTTGCTCGCCTCGGCAGCGGTGCCATGCCGTTCCTCACCCCGCTCTTTCTGCAACTGGGGCTCGGCTTCTCCCCGCATTCTGATCGGCAACACCCTGTTGCTCGGCGCCATGATCGCCAGCTTCTACTTTATCGACAACCAGCTTCCCTATAGCGTGCTGCTTGGCTGCTTGGCTGCTTGGCTGCTTGGCTGGCGATCTTCGGCACCATCAACTCGCTGCAGTTCTCCGCCATGAACACTCTCACGCTGCAAGATCTCAGCCCTACCCTGGCCAGCAGTGGCAACGGCCTGCTCTCGGTGGTGATGCAGCTCGCCATGAGTTTGGGGATGGCGATTGCCGCCAGCCTGCTCGGGCTCTTCTCGGCGGGCATCTCAGCGGCTAGCCGGCCTCGCGGTATTGCAGCTGCCACTCCCGTTGCCAGTGGGTCAGTATCTTCAGCGGCATGGGTTTGCCGAAGAAGTAGCCCTGGATCAGATAGACGCCGTGCTGGCTCAGATAGTCGACCTGCAACTGGCTCTCGACCCCTTCGGCGATCATCTCCATGCCCGATTCCCGACCGAAGACGATGATGGCATCCAGTACGCTGCGCTTGAGGTCGTTGGTGCCTATGGTATCGACGAACATCTTGTCGATCTTGATTTGGCGGATCCCCAGGCTCTGCAGGTAGGCAAAGCCGCCGTAGCCGGTACCGAAATCATCCAGCTTGAAGTGATACCCCATCTGTTGCAGCAGGGTGATTTCCTCGGTGGCCGCCTTGATGTCGAGGATCGGCTTGCGCTCCGTCAGCTCGAAGGTGAGCCGGATGGGTGAGGGGTTTTGGCTGTGAGCGAGCAAGGTGCGCAGCAGGGGTTGCTCGATATGGGCCGCCACCAGATTGACGCTGACCCACTGCTCCGGTGCCAGCTGCGGCAGGTCAGTGATCACCTGCTCCAGCAACTGTTCGGTCATCGGCAGGATCAGTCCCTGCTCCTCTGCATATTCGATAAAGGTACCCGGGGGGATCAGCTCGTTTCCCCGCTGCCAGCGCAGCAGCGCCTCGAATCCCACCACTTGGTGGGTACGGGCATCCACTATCGGCTGGTACAGGGGAATAAATTCCCTGCGTATCAATCCTGTTTGCAGCAGTCCCTTGAGGGAGCGCCGATAGCTGCGCAGCAGCCAGTATGTGACGCTTAACAGGGCGCCGAGCGCGATACCGAACCAGAGACCGTAGTGATTGAGTTGGTCATGGGCATATTGCTCCAGCGCTTTACCCGCCCAGACCGTCTGTTTGGTGAGTTCATTGGGATCGAAGAAACTCAGGCTGATATTGCTCTCTTCCTGTTTGATCTCCTTGTCGCCACGGGGGAAGTGGACTGTGCTTGCATCGGTATCCTGTCGGCTGAACTCCAGATAGAAGCAGTGGCTGCAGGGGTGTTGCAGCAGGTCGTGGCTCCAGCTGTTATCCAGCACCCAGTAGGCGAGGTTGTCACCGGATCGGTAAAAGGCCACCAGCTCCTGCTCGGTATTGTATTTGGCCACTGTGGCGGTGATCCCCAGCTTGCCAAACTTCTGCCCGCTGTTCTGGAGCTCTTTGATCAGCGGGATCTCCACCCCCAGGCTGGAGCAGCTGTTGCCGGAGGCGAGCTCCAACCCTTGCAGGCGGATATGAGCGCTGTAGAAGCGCGGATCGCGCAGCAGCTCCATGTCTTTGGCGCCGCAGTTGAACTCAAATTGTGCCAGTTGTTTGTTGATGGCGGCATCCAGCTCCCGGTGGCGTACGGCCATGGCTCCCTTGAGCTCGGCAACCTTCTCTTCCAGCAGATGAAAGGCCATCGGCTTTGCAAACCACAGGCCGAGAAACTGGCTGCCCACGACAGGCAGGACGAACAGCAACAGAGCGATCCAGACGGGTGATTTACGCAAAGGAAGTACCTGCCAGTTTCATGAGACACAAATGGACTTAGCCATCATAGAGCATTAGTGCAATCAATTTGAGTCCGAGTTGTCACACTTGTTGATTGATTTTTTAACTGCATGATTTTAAATGTGTTTATTATTAACTTTGGCTAGATTCAATCGCTGACCTGTCATAAATGACAATTGCTCAGCTTATCCGAACTGCATTAGAGTAGCCCTGCGGTTTGACTCACCGTGTGTTCAATACTCCTGTATCTGTTTTTTGTCAGTAGCACAGAGTGTTAGTTTTGATATGAGTGTTCCTTTTGGTCCCCTTTGAGGGACCATTTTTCTGTCTGTCATCCCGCCCTTTCCCGCGTTTGTAGCCGGTCATCCTTGGTATTCTCCCTCTGCTTTGGGTTATGCTTGCCCGCTTAAATTGCAGAAGCGGGATCTTCATCCATAGCTGTGGCCCGATCGCCGCTGCTACCATGAGGCGACATGGATGATGCTGGGCATACGGAAAGGCGCATGAAACTCACTACACAGCTTGTCTCATTTATCACCCTTTGCGTGATCGCAGCCATGGCGACCGTGCTGATTGGCGGGGTGTTCAGCTTTCGCGAGCTGGGCATGGAGTTGCAGCAAAAGAAGGTCGATGCGTTGGTCGAAGTGATCGACAAGCAGCTCGATGTTGCTCACGACATGGAGGATATGAGCCACTGGCTGCCCACCCTGCTGCGGGCTGCCCATGTGGTAGAGCTGGAGGTGCGCCAGAATAACCAGCGGGTCTACTGGTTCCGCGATGTGCGCAATCCGGTCGACGAGCAGCTGCTGGTGCCATACAGCCACCCGCTGCCTCATCAGGCCGGCATGCAGGCCAACTTCAAACTGGAGCGCCCCTTCAAGGAAGCGGAATACTCCATCAAGGCGATGTCCGGCATATCGCTGGGCATCTTTATCGTGGTGTTCGGTCTCTGGTACTCCATCCGCTGGCTACGCCAGCAGCTGCGCGGAGCCGAGCTGCTGGGCATTCGTGCCCAGCTGATCCTCGATGACAAACTCTCCAAACTGAGTCATGACCCCGCCGAAGAGTGGCCGGTGGCCGCCAGTCAGGCCCTCGATCATCTGCTCGCCGAGCTGGCGGATGCCCGCAAGGAGCGCAGCCGCTTCGACAACTTCATTCGAAGCAACGCCTTCGTCGACAAGATGACCGGCATCGGCAACCGGCTGTTTTTCGACAACCGGCTGGAGAGCGCCATCATGGAGGCGAGCGTGATGAGCGGCGGCGTGCTGCTGATCGATCTCGCCTGTCTGGAGGAGCTGGAGGCCGATCAGTTCGAGCTGCTGGGGCACGATTTGATGATGGAGGCGAGCGCCACCATCGGTGCCTTCGTGCGCAAACACAACGGTGCCCTGCAGGCCCGCTACGCCGGCCAGGTTTTTGCGGTATTGCTGCCCAATATGTCCGAGAGCGAGATGGTGGATAGCGCCAGCCAGCTGCTCAAGAGCCTGCAACGGCTGCACTGGCCGCAGGAGGTCAATCCGGAGACTGCGGTCTATCTCGGCGCCGTCTGTTATCAGGCACAAGACAGCCTGCTCAAGGTGCAGGAGGAGGCGGAGCTGGCCCTCAAGAGCGCCCGGCTACAGGGGCACAACGGCTGGTTCCTCTACGAGAAGCAGCTGGATGAGGAGCAGAGCAGCAAGGGGACGGTACGCTGGCGCACCCTGATCAGCCGCCGTCTCGAAGAGCACGGCATCGAATTTTATACCCAGCCGATCCAGCAGGATCGGGGGCAGGTGGTGCTGCAGCAGGAGTTGCTCACCTATCTGCACGATGAGCAGGGGCGTGCCCTGCAGGCGGGGATCTTCATGCCGATGGCGGAGAAGGTGGGCTTGTTGCTGCAACTGGATCGGCTGGTGGCGGAGCGCACTCTCGCCCTGCTGCGCCAACGATCCGAGCAGAGCTACCCCATCAGCCTGACCCTCAGTGCCCAGAGCCTGCTCAACCGCGAGTTCCAGCGCTGGCTCTTCTTCGCCCTGTTCCAACTGCCGCGCAGCACCAACGAGCGGTTGATCCTGCAACTCTCCGAATCCCAGGTGACCCGCCACTTCGAGGCGCTCAAGCGGCCGCTGCGCTCCTTGCGGATGCTGGGTTGCCAGCTGGCCATCGATCATGCCGGTCAGGATGTGGTGAGCACCCAGTACATCAAGGAGTTCGAGATCAACTTCCTCAAGCTGCACCCCAGCCTGGTGCGGGAGATCCATGCCCGTCAGGTCAACCAGATGGCGGTGCGCAGTCTGGTGGGGGGCTGCGCCAATACCCGCACCCGTGTGCTGGCAGTGGGGGTGGAGAGTGGCGACGAGTGGAAGATGCTGCGCCACCTCGGGGTGCATGCCGGGCAGGGGCCCTGGTTTGCCGAGCCCCAGCGGCTGGTGCTGGAACCGGCTGGTGATTGAGATAAACAACAGAGGGTCGCCTTGGGGCGACCCTCTGTTGTTTGCGATGCTGTTTGCGGTTGCCGTCAGGCGGGGATCACAGTCGCCCCTGCTCCCGCAGCCCGGCGAGCCCTTGCATACCGCCGGTGTGGATAAAGACGATTTTGCTGCCGGGGGCGATGCGGCCTGCCGCCAGCTCGCGAAACAGACCCCACATCGCTTTGCCGCTATAGATGGGTTCAAGGGGCAGATCGGTCGTGGTGCTGAAATCCTGCACCCACTGCCAGAGGGCCGGGCTGAATTTGGCGTAGCCACCATCGTGGTGATCGAGCGCGATGCGCCAGCCGGGGATATTGGCAGCCGCAGGATGGAGGCGACACACCTCGTCAGCGATAAAGCCGCCTCCTTTCAGTACCGCAATGGCGAGGATTTGCTCCCGATCCCGTTTGCCGGCGATCAGGCCCGCCAGAGTGCCGCCGCTGGCGCAGGGCAGTACCCAGAGATCCGGCGAGAAGGGCACTTCGCCGACCAGTTCCGCCACGCCGGGGATGGCCAGCGGGCTGCTACCCCCTTCCGGCACGATCAGGGTATCGGGTGCATCGAATTGGGCCAGCCAGTCGGGATCCTGCCGTCGCCGGTAACTCTGGCGGTCGACGAAAACGAGATCCATGCCCCAGTGCCGGGCATCCCGCAGGGTAGAGTTACTGACGGCGTCATATTCGCCCCGTATGATACCGGTAGTACGAAGACCAGATTGGCACCCCGCTGCCGCCAGCGCGTGGATATGATTGGAGTAGGCGCCACCAAACGAGAGCAGATGCCGTTTGCCCTGCGCTTTGGCATGCTGCAGGTGGTACTTGAGCTTGCGCCACTTGTTGCCGGAGATGGCCGGATGGATCAGATCATCCCGCTTGCACCACAGCTCGACGCCATAGCGGGTCAGCAACGGATGGTGGAGGCGTTGCAGGGGGGAAGGGAGGATGGCTTGACCCTCTGACTCGGCGGAAAGGCTGGCTTGCAATGGTGAGTCCGTCTTTTAATCTGGAGGCTAATCTGCTGTTTATGTTAATATTTCATACATTTAATCACTATTGATGGGCGGGCTTACATGAAACAACTGTTCAGACGGTCGACGCCAAGCCGCCAGGTCGGGCTCTTGCTGGCCAATGACAGGATCATGCTGGCTGCGGTGGGCAATCCCCCCGTCTTCGCGACGCGCACCATCAACGGCCCACAGGAGTGGGCAGTGGCCATGAACGAGCTGTTCAGCCGTCATGGGCTGGCCAAGTCTAAAGTGCGGGTGGCCCTCGCCGCCAGCCTTTATCAACAGATCCAGATCGACAAGCCTGCCGTGCCTGACGCCGAGATGGCGGGGGCGCTCCCCTGGGCCATCAAGGACTATGTCAGCGAACCCGTGCTGCAACTGGCGATGGATTATGTGGACTTGCCCACCCCGCCTGCCGGTCGCCCGCGCATCAATGTGATCTGCTTGCCCAAGAGCCGGGTGCAACAGCTGGCTGATGCCATCAACGGCATCGCCACCCTGCAATCCATCATCAGCGACGAATTGGCGCTCACCTCTCTCTATGACGCGGATGACACGGTGCGCATGCTGCTGTGGCAGCCCAAGGGGCAGGATCTGCAACTGCTGGTCTTCCATCAGGGCGGGCTCTGCTTCTCTCGCCAGTTGCGCGGTTTTACCAGCCTGACTGGCGAACATGAGCCGGACAGCATGCTGCTCGATTCACTGGCGCTGGAGATCCAGCGCTCCCTCGACTATCTGGCGGGCCAGCTGAAATTGCCCGAGCTGGGGCAGATGCAGTTTGCCGTCGCCTCGCCCTTTATCGGTACCCTGGTGCGCCACATGGAGCAGACCTTCGGCTTTGCCGTCTCCGCCATGGCCAACAAGGCAGTCCTGGCCGGCGTTGAGTACCTTTCTGCCTACGCAGCCGCCATCGGGGAGGATGCGTGATGAAACGTCAGATAAACCTCTATGGCGCCGAGTTTCGCCCCAAGCGGCAGTGGGCCAGCCTCAATCAGATGGCGCTGGTATGGGGCTTTGCGCTGCTGCTGATCCTGTTGACGGGTGTTGGTTACAGCTGGCAACAGCAGCAGGTCAGCCGGGCGCTGGCGCAGCGCTCTGCCGAGCTGGAACTCAAGCGCAGCGAGGCTCAGCGGCTCGATGCCGAGTTGGCGCGCCATCAGGCGGATCCCCAGCTGCAACAGCAACTGGTCAACATGCAGGATGAGCTGACAGCCAAGCAGGGGCTGATGCGCCAATTGGGCAGCCTGACCCTGCAAAAATCCCAGGGCTATGCCAGCGTGATGGCGGATCTCTCCCGCATTCGCAACAGCAACCTCTCGTTGCAGCGCATCGAGATCAACGAAGGGCGGATCAACCTCTCCGGCTTTGCCGGACGCAGTCAGGATGTACCGGCCTGGGTCAACCGCTTCAAGCAGACCCCGAGTCTGGTAGGCAAGGAGTTTGGTGAACTGACCCTGAGTCGTGACAAGGAGGGCCGTCTGACCTTCCAGTTGAGCGGCATTGCGCGGGAGAAACCCTGATGAACCTGAAAGCACAATGGCAGGCATGGGGCCAGCGTATCGCCGTGTTGAGCCAGCGGGAGCGGGTGTTGATCCTGCTGACTGGTCTGGTGCTGCTGGGCGCGGCCGGACTCTACGGCTGGCTCGATGGCGCTGATACTCGCCTGCAGCAGGATCGTATGGCCCTGAGTGCCGCCGAGCGCGACCTCGAGATCATGGAGCTGGAAAACCTCGGCAAACAGGCCCGGCTCAAGCGGGATCCCAATCAGGGGGTTCGCGACCAGCTGGCGCAGGTCGAGGCGGATCTGGCCCGGATCGACGATGAGCTGAAGGCCCAGACCGTCGATCTGATCCCGGCGCACGAGATGCCGCTGGTGCTGGAGGCGCTGCTCTCCCGCTCCGCCAACCTTCACATGCTGGCCCTCAGTTCGCTGGAGCCGACCCCGCTGATGGCGGGAGAGCAGAAGGTCAATCTCTACAAGCATGGTATCCGCCTTCAGCTTGAAGGCGGCTATTTCGATGTGTATCAATATCTTAAAGCGCTGGAAGCCTTGCCGCGCCACTTCTACTGGAAGCAGTTCGACTATCAGGTCAAAGCCTATCCCGGCGCGGTGGTGGAGATGGAGATCTACACCCTGAGTACCAGCAAGGAGTTTATCCGTGGCTAGAGTGTTTGCGTTGTGCTGTTGCCTGTTCAGCTTGCTGGTACAGGCGGAGCAGGTCGAGGTATTGCAGGATCCCACCGCGCCGCTGGTAGATGTGGCGGTTGGCGCCCGTGCGACCGGCGAGAGCAGTGCCGGTTTGCCGAAGCTGCAGAGTGTCGTGCTGGGCAATGGCCCGGCACTGGCGGTACTCAATGGCAAGAGTTATCGGGTCGGGCAACAGGTGGACGGCTATACGCTGGTGGCCATCAATGCCGATGCCGTGGTGCTGGAAAAGGCGGGAAAACGCCATGCGGTAACACTGTTTGCCAGCAAGATCCGGGTTTGAGTCGTGCTTGCCTCTCGAGAGGTGAATCGGCTTTATCGAGTTTAATTGCAAGTCAGGGTGCCCTAATTACATGAAAAAACACCGTCTCTGTCTGATCACCGTGGCCATGATGGCTGCAGGCTGTACCACGTATCAGCACCCCGAGCCGACCCAGGCCAAGGATGCCCTCAAACAGGCCATGAACGAACAGCAGAAACAGGCTGCCCCTCTGACCGCGTTGCCCAAATCGGTGCAAAGTGAATTGCTGCAGCTGAACCGGCCGCAGATGCCGGTCGGCATGCCGGAGAAGCGGCTGCGTATCGCGGCTCACGACGTGGAGGCGGTGGAGTTTTTCGGTTCCCTGTTCAAGGGCTCCCGCTACAGCGTGGCGGTTCACCCCGGAGTGGCCGGGCTGGTCTCCGTCGAGCTCAAGGATGTGACTCTGCCGGAGGTGCTGGCGGTGGTGGGCGACATGTACGGCTTCGACGTGCAGCGCAAGGGCAATGTCTTCCATATCTATCCGGCGGGTCTGCGTACCGAAACCATCCCGGTCAACTACCTGATGATGTCCCGTCGTGGCCTCTCGCGCACCTCGGTCAGCACCGGCGGGGTGACGGCCAATGACAGCAACAACGATAGCAACGGCAGTTTCGACAACTCGTCCAACAACAACAGCACCAATAACTCTTCCAGCAACAACTCGAACGGTGACAGCAGTAACGGCACCCGTATCGAGACCGATACCAACAGCGACTATTGGACCGATCTGCGTGACTCTCTGCAGACTCTGATTGGCTCTGGCGATGGACGCGCCGTGATCACCAGCCCGCAGGCAGGTCTGGTCACCATCCGCGCCTACCCGAAAGAGCTCAAGGCGGTGCGTGAATTCCTGAATCAATCCGAGAGTCACCTCAAGCGGCAGGTGGTGCTGGAGGCGCGGATCATCGAAGTCGCCCTCAACGAAGGGTATGAGCAGGGGGTGGACTGGAGCGGTCTCTCCGCCAGCTGGGATGGCGGCAAGGGGATCACCGGCGGCGGTTCACTGGCCGGCACTCAGTTGCCAACCACCCCTAACCAGATCTTCAGTGCGCTGGGTGGCGGCGCCGGTTTCAAGATCTCTGACGGCAACTTCAACGTGGCGGTCAACCTGCTCAAGACCCAGGGGGATGTGAATACCCTCTCCAGCCCCCGTGTCACCGCGACCAACAACCAGAAAGCGGTGATCAAGGTGGGGACGGACGAATATTTCGTCACCAATGCATCGACAACAACCGTGAGCACGACGAGCGGTGATCGAACAACTCCCAATGTAGAGTTGACCCCTTTCTTTTCAGGTATTTCTTTGGATGTAACACCACAGATCGATGAAGAGGGGAAGGTGCTGCTGCATATCCATCCCTCCGTTATCGATACTGAAGAGCAAACCAAGACCATAAAGGTGACAGACAGCGATACGCTGGTGTTGCCGTTGGCGAAAAGCTCGATACGCGAATCCGATACCGTGGTGCAGGCCAATAACGGTGACATCATCGTTATCGGCGGCCTGATGAAGACCGACAAGCAGGAGATCGTCAGCAAGGTGCCGCTGCTGGGGGATATTCCCTGGGTGGGTGAAGCCTTTACCAACCGCCGCGAGAGCACCAAGAAGGTGGAGCTGGTGATCATGCTCAAGCCGACCGTGGTGGAGAAAGATACCTGGCAAAACGAGCTGCAACGCTCCTCCGAGCTGCTTGACAAGTGGTATCCGGCCAAGGGCTGACCCATGACATCAGATGCGGTCACCCTTATCCCGAACGGCCTGTGCTGCCTTGCCAGCACAGGCTGCTTGCTTGCCGTGGCAGGTGAGGTCTCATGTACCTGACCCACTTCGGCCTGCAGGAGGCACCGTTCAGCCTCACTCCCAATACCGGCTTCTACTACGGCTTGCCGCCTCACGAAGAGGCGCTGCAGGTGCTTAACTGGGCGCTGGCGCAGGGGGAGGGCTTTATCAAGGTGACCGGCGAGGTAGGTACCGGCAAAACCCTGCTCTGCCGCAAGTTGCTCAGCGAGCTGGGCTCGGAAGCACGTCCGGTGCGGCTTGCCTGGTTGCCCAATCCCCACCTCACTCCGGCCGAGCTGCGCATCGCGCTGGCGCTGGAACTGGGGTTGGCGGCGCAGGAGCAGAGTGAGCTGGATCTGACCGATCGCATCCATCGTCACCTGATCAGCCTGCACCAGCAGGGCAGTCGGGTGGTGGTGCTGATCGATGAGGCCCAGGCGCTGCCTGACGAGACGCTGGAGGCGATTCGCCTGTTTGGCAATCTCGAGACCGAATCGAGCAAGCTGTTACAGATCGTGCTGTTCGGCCAGCCGGAGCTGGATATCAGACTGGCCAAGCCGCATCTGCGCCAACTGCGCCAGCGGATCGGCTTTTCATACTGCCTGCGGCCGCTGCGTTTTGACGAGACCCGTGCCTATCTGGAGCACAGATTGCAGGTCTCCGGCTATCGCGGCGCGCCGCTGTTTGCAGGTCGAGCCATGCGTCTGTTGTGGCGAGCATCGCGAGGGATCCCGAGACTTATCAATATCCTGGCGCACAAGTGCCTGATGCTGGCCTATGGTCAGGGGGCGCGCCGGATCGATAGCCGTCTGGTGCGGCTCGCCATTCGCGATACCGACGATGCCAGCCGCTTTGCGCCACGGCGCTGGTGGCCCCTGTTACTGTTGCTGGGGTGCGCCCTGGCTTATGGAGTCTGGCCATGAGCGTTATCAATCAGATGCTGAAAGATCTGGAGCAGCGCCAGCAAGGATCCGAGGGGACTGCCGTCTATATTGCCCCTGCGCGCCAGCAGGGATGGTGGATGTTGCTGCTGACCCTGATCTGCGGTCTGGCTCTCGGGATCCTCGGTTGGCGCACCTGGATCTACTGGCAGCAGACTCACCCTGTCGTCGCCGCCAGCGAAGTGATTGCCCCCGATGCAGTGACTCGGGCCGCCGCGCCAGTCAGCCAGCCCGAGCCGGTCGCGGTGGCCGCCGTGCTGCCGCTGCCAAGTCAGGATGAGGTGAGCGACGAGGCTGGCGAGAGTGACTCGGGCGAAACGGCCGATGGTGCGCCCTTTGATGCCTCCAGCGATGTTGACGAGTCGGAGCCGACCGATGAAGAGCTGCAGCCCGAGCTTTACGCCGAACTGGCGGCAGAGCAGCAGGCCGTCGCTAGCACGCCGCGCAAACCGAGCGTATTGAAGATCGAGACGGTGGAGCTGTCGGCCAAAGAGCTGGCGGCACTGGCGGAGCGCAAGGCGACCACCGCCATGGCCAAGGGAAGCCTGCGGGATGCGCAGGACAACTACTATCAGGTACTGGCACACGACCCCTCTAACCAGGGGGCGCGCGAGCAGTTGGCGGGTTTGCTCTACGGCGAGGGGCGCCTGACCGAGGCGCGCCAACTGCTGGAGGAGGGGATCCGGCTCGATCCCCAGCAGGCCGATTTTCGTCTGCTGCTGGCCCGCCTTGCCATCAGCGAGGGGCAGCAGCAGCAGGCGCTTGGCTGGTTATCCGGTTATCAGCCGGATCTCGCCAGCAACATGGACTATTACGCGACCTGGGCCGGACTGACCCAGGAGCTGGGCCAGAATGCCGATGCGGCGGCGCTCTATGTGGAGCTGCTGCGCCAGCAGCCGGATCAGGGCCGTTGGTGGCTCGGCCTCGGCGTCGCCGAGGATGGTCAGGGCCACAGCCAACGGGCGCTCGATGCCTATCGCAATGCCCTGCTGCATGGCAACCTCGGCGAGGCGTCGACCAACTGGCTTGAACAACGAATTGGCCAACTGACCCCTTGATAGTCCCCAGGTTCGATGAGCGAAGTGCAATCGGATGCGGTAACGGGGGTGAAGTAACAGATATCGGAGCAAACATGGCACAACCCAGACTGAAAATGCGCCTCGGCGACCTGCTGGTACAAGAGCAGATCATCTCTGATGATCAGTTGCAGCTTGCCCTGCAGCAGCAGCGTCAGACCGGCCGCAAGCTGGGCACCACCCTGATCGATCTCGGTTTTATCAGCGAGGTGCAGTTGTTGCAGTTCCTCGCCCGCCAGCTGGATGTGCCCTTCTTCGATCTCAACAACCTCACCATCGACGCCACCGCGGTGCCGCTGCTGCCCGAGGTGCAGGCGCGCCGTTATCGGGCGCTGGCGGTCAACCTCACCGACAACAAGGTGACGGTGGCGATGTCGGATCCCGCGGATCTGAGCGCCCTCGATGCCATCGCCGCCCTGCTGAGTCCGCGCGAAATGGTGCTGGCGGTCGCGCGGGAAGAGCAGCTGCTGGAGTATTTCGATCGCCTCTATCGTCGTACCCGCGAGATCGAGAGCTTCGCCGAACAGTTGCAGGAGGAGCATCAGGATACTGGCTTCGAGCTGGGCTCAGGCAAGCTGGGCGGCAACGATGAGGGAGAGGCGACGGTGGTCAAGCTGTTGCGCTCCCTGTTCGAGGATGCGGTGCAGGTAGGTGCGTCGGATATCCACATCGAGCCGGATGAGAAGGTTTTGCGCATTCGCCAGCGGATCGATGGCATCCTCCATGAGAATATCCTGAGCGAGGTGCGCATCGCCCAGGCGCTGGTACTGCGTCTCAAGCTGGTAGCGGGGCTCGATATCTCCGAGAGGCGGTTGCCGCAGGATGGCCGTTTCAACATGAAGGTGCGCGGTCGGGATGTAGATGTGCGGATGTCCACCATGCCGGTGCAATATGGCGAGTCGGTAGTGATGCGTCTGCTGGATCAATCCTCCGGCATCTTGTCACTGAGCGAGACCGGCATGCCGCCGGAGATCCTGACCCGTTTCCGCCGTCAGCTCAAGCGACCGCACGGCATGATCCTGGTGACAGGCCCGACCGGTAGTGGCAAGACCACCACCCTCTATGGCGCCCTCTCCGAGCTCAACCAGTCCAGCAACAAGATCATCACGGTAGAAGACCCGGTGGAGTATCGCTTGCCCCGCGTCAATCAGGTACAGGTCAATCCCAAGATTGGCCTGACCTTCTCCCACGTGCTGCGATCCACCCTGCGTCAGGACCCGGATATCCTGCTGGTGGGGGAGATGCGGGATAACGAGACGGTGGAGATCGGCTTGCGTGGCGCCATCACAGGTCACCTGGTGCTGACCACTCTGCACACCAACGATGCAGTGACCAGCGCCCTGCGTCTTATCGACATGGGGGCGCCCGGCTATCTGGTGGCCAGCGCCCTGCGGGCTGTGGTCGCCCAGCGGTTGGTGCGGCGGGTGTGTGAGCACTGTGCCTGCGAGACTGCGCCGGACGAAGGGCAGGCCACCTGGCTCTCCGTGCTCTGTGGCGAGGCGCCCGGTCAGTATACCTATCACAAGGGGCGGGGTTGCCAGAGCTGCAACTTCACCGGTTATTCCGGCCGGATCGGGGTCTATGAGCTGCTGGAGCTGGATCAGCCGATGATGGATGCCCTGCGTCGCAACGATGCGGAAGGGTTCGCCAGGGCAGCCCGTCAACATGAACACTATCGGCCGCTGGCCCTGACGGCCCTCGATTATGCCCGTCAGGGGATCACCTCGGTGGATGAGGTGCTTCGACTGGCCGAGGACTTGGGGTAAGCGATGGCGAACTTTGCCTACAAGGGGCGTGACAACCAGGGCAACGCCACCAGTGGCGTGGTCGAGGCAGCCAATGAAATGGCGGCCGCCGAACAGCTGATGCGCCGCGGGGTGATGCCCACCGAGCTCAAACCGGGCAAGGCCAAATCCGCCACCATCGACTGGTCTTTGTTGCTGGAAGGTGGCGTCAAACTGGACGAGTTGGTTATCTTCAGCCGCCAGATGTATGCCCTGACCCGGGCCGGGATCCCGATCCTGCGCGCCATTGCTGGGCTGGAGGAGAGCACCCACAGCAAGCCGCTCAAGCGGGCGCTGCATTCGCTGGGGGAAGATCTCGGCAACGGTCGTCCGCTCTCCAGCTCGATGCAGGCGCATCCCAAGGTCTTCAGCAGTCTCTTTATCGCCATTATCCACGTTGGGGAGAACACCGGTCAGCTGGAAGAGGCCTTCCTGCAGCTCGCCAACTATTTCGACCTGGAGCTGGAGACCCGCAAGCGGATCAAGACCGCCATGCGCTATCCCAGCTTCGTGCTGATCGCCATCGGTATCGCCATGGTGATCCTCAATACCATGGTGATCCCGGTGTTTGCCGGCATGTTCGCCAAATTCGGGGTGGAGTTGCCGCTGGCGACCCGCATTCTGCTCGCCACCTCCCACTTTTTTATCCACTACTGGTGGCTGCTGCTCGCCATTCTGGCGGGGATGGTGTTTGGCTGGCGCCGCTGGGTCGCCACCACCAAGGGCAAGCTGACCTGGCACCGTTGGCAGCTCAGGCTGCCGATCGTCGGCACCATCATAGAGCGCTCCCTGCTGGCCCGTTTTGCCCGCAGTTTTTCCATGATGCTCAAAGCAGGGGTGCCGCTGAACACGGCGCTGACCCTGGTAGCTGATGCGGTGGATAACGCCTATATGGCGGGGCGGGTGCGGGATATGCGCGCCGGTATCGAGCGGGGCGAGAGCCTGTTGCGCACCGCTGGCAGCAGCGGCCTGTTTACCCCGCTGGTGATGCAGATGATTGCCGTGGGGGAGGAGACCGGTCAGGTCGATGACCTGCTCCATGAAGCGGCCGAGTATTACGAGCGTGAGGTGGATTATGACCTCAAGAGCCTTACCGCCCGCATCGAGCCGATCCTGATCGGGATCGTGGCGGTGATGGTGCTGGTTCTGGCGCTGGGCATCTTCACACCGATGTGGGACATGATGCGCGTTGTGCGGGGTAAGTAATCGGGCATTTTTACCTCGGGATGGTGGGACATGATGAGCGCCGTAAGAGGCAAGTGATCGGTGGAGTCGAGGGCGGGATGAGCAGACAGACGCAGCAGGATGATCGCTGGCTGGCCGGATATCGGCGGATCGCCGTGATCATCCTGCTGATGGTGATCGTGGCGACCCTGGTACGCAGCTATCAGGGCCACCGGGAGGAGGCGCAGCGGCTCACCCTCACCCTGCTGGGGGAACAATTTGCCGAGCGGGCACAGCGTTTGCACGGCATCTGGCTCGATGAGCGGCGTCCGCAGACGCTGCATGTCGCCGGCAAGGGGTGGCAGTTTGACGCCCGGGGTTGGCCCCTGGGGCTGGTGCCGCTGCAATCTCCTTCGGAAAATTGCCGCCAGCTGTGGCTGGCGCTGGTGGGAGAGGCGGAGGGCGGCATGCCTCCCTTGCAGGTTCTGGCCCGTCCCGATGGCAATGGCTGCGAGATGGGGTGGGATGCTTATTGGCTGGTTTATCAGTTTTCTGACGGACGGGTGATGAAAAAGCCTTGAGTGGAGCTAATCATATGACCCAACCACATGATTTTTTTGGGTATGCATGGAATAATACAGGGCATTACGGAGGGCGCATGACAATGAAACCAATGGCACCAACAATGCCGGGAAACGGGATGATGAGACGGGCCACTGGCTTCTCCCTGATTGAGCTGGTGATCGTTATCGTGATCCTGGGGATCCTGGCGGTGACTGCACTGCCGCGCTTTCTCGATGTGACTGACGAAGCGAAAAAGGCCAGCGTGGAAGGGGTCTCCGGCGGTTTTTCGACCGGGGTTTCGCTGGTGCGGGCGCAGTGGGAAGCAGAAGGGCGAGCCAAACAGGATAGCCTCAATACCGTGCTCTATGACGGCAGCCGCTTCTATCTGACCACGCCGACCGATACCCAGATCAGCAACGGTGAGCTGTCGCCCGGCTATCCCATGGATACCGTTGCCAGCGGTAATCCGGATGTGGATCCGGCTAATCTGACAGCCGAACGTTGTCTCAATATTTGGGAGGGGTTACTGCAAAACCCGCCCAAGGCGACGGCCAGTTTCAATGAAGTGCGCGGTAGCGGCAATGACCTGAAATACTATGCCACCGTGAGCAGTAATGGACTGGATTCGGTCTGCCGTTACTATCTGGTCAATAGTTTGAGTAAGGGCAGCGATGGCAAGTATCAGGATCCGCAAGGCAAGACTGATGCATTTATGAGTTTCAGTTACCGCCCGGCATCCGGTCAGGTGACCACAAACATTAATTAACAGAGGAAAGTGAAATGAAAAAACAGGCGGGTTTTACCCTGATCGAACTGGTTATCGTGATCATCATTCTGGGTATTCTGGCGGTGACCGCTGCACCCAAGTTCCTGAATCTGCAGGATGATGCCAAGGCAGCAGCGGCACAAGGTGTACAAGCAGCACTGCAAAGTGCCTCTGGCTTAGTGTATAGCAAAGCGGCATTGGAAGGCGTTGAGGCATCAAGCACAGTGAAAAGCGTTTCTGTCGCAGGTGGGACTGTAACAACATTGTTTGGTTACCCGACTGCAGATGCTAATGGTATTGTTAAAGCTGTTAATTTGGATGGTTGGGAGATCAGTGGGGCTGGTTCTACCGATGCTGGCGGTTCTGCAAACTTTTATCCAAAAAATACCAAAGGTGATGGTTGCTTCGTTGTATACACTGCAGCCACTTCTACTTCTACTGCAACAGCGGCAGTTTCTGGTGCTCTGGAAACCTGTAAGTAATGTCTGAATGAACGGGGCATTATATACAGCCCCGTTCATTTTATAGGGTATAAAATGCGTAAAGGCTTTACCCTGATTGAACTGGTACTGATGATCCTGTTACTCGGGATTCTCGCCGCCTTTGCCGTGCCCAAATGGCTGGGCAAAGGCGGCGCTGAAACTCAAACCGTGCGTGACGAGTTGCTGACCCGGCTGCGGCTGGTACAGACCGTCAATATGCATGAGCCTGCCAACCGCTGTACCCAGCTGGTGGTCGCCTCTCCCCGTTTTGCCCACCGAACTTATACTGCGTGTCCCGCCAGCGATGATCTGAGCAGTGGCTGGACCGATAATCTGCGCACCCGTGGTCGACTGGTGACCGCCTCTGATGGCATCACTCTTTCCCTGAACAGCAACAACAACTTCGTGCTGCACTTCGATCAGATGGGCAGGCCGCTAGGCAGCTGCGCCACCGGTTGTACCTTGCAGGTGAGTGATGGTCGCAAAACCAGCCGTATCCAGATCGAGTCGGAGGGGTTTATCCATGAGATCCCTTAAGCGCGGTTTCACCCTGATTGAGCTGATCGTTGGCATAGTGCTACTGGCGGTGGCCTTGACCGGTATCCTCGGGCTGCTTATCAATCAAGCTCCGCAGGCAGTGGATCCGGTGCAGCAGGTGCGCGCCGCCCAGCTTGCCCAGCGCCTCTCCGGCGAGATCCTGCAAAAGTCGTTTGATGAACAGTCGGATCATAATGGTGGCCGCTACCGCTGTGGCGAGACGATCACCGGTGTCACCGTTCCCGCCTGTTCGACCCGTTATGGCCCGGATGGCGAGCCGGCCCCCTATGCCTACAACGATGTGGATGATTTCGATACGGCAGGCAACTGGGTGGATGCCAACACCCTGACCCAGACTGCGGCGGGAGTCAGCAGCGAGGAGTATCGCAACTATCAGGTGAAAATTACGGTGAGCGGGGCCGATTTCAGCGACGGCACCTTCAAAAGTTGTGCCGCCCCCTGCTCGGTGGGCAAGCGTATTGATCTGCAGATCAAGCTGCCAGATGAGAGCGTGCTCGACTTCTCCTTCTTCCGGGGGAACTACTGATGGCTCGATGCTGCGATCGCGCCCGATTACGCCTGGTGGCTAATCGAACCTATGGCCAGCCTCGGGGTAACCGTGGCTTTACCCTGGTCGAGCTGGTGATGGTCATCTTGCTCCTCGGTATCATGGCGACCTTTACCAGCCAGTTTATCGGTATCGGCAGCCAGATTTATGGCGATGCCAGCAGTCGTGAGCAGCTGATGAGCGATGCCCGCTTCGCCATGGAGCGGCTTAACCGCGAGCTGCGTGATGCGGTGCCGGGATCGGCGCGGATCGAGACGACTGGCGGTGCATGGGTCGACTCGGGCGCCTGTCTGCGGTTCTGGCCCATCAGCACCTCCAGCCGCTATCTGGCGCTTAACCGCGCCCTGTCGGGGAGCGTGGCCACCCTTGAGCTGGTGATGGCGACCCCGGCTTCTGCTGCCAATCCGCTGGATGTGGATGCCACCGCCGTCAAAAAAGGTGATCAGCTGATCGTCTTCCCCGTGCCGGACAAAAATGCCGGTTCGCTCACGGCAGGCTGCGATTATGGCCGCTGCGTGGCCAAGGTCACGGATGTGCTGACTCCCGTCTCCGGGGCGCAAACCATCCGTTATACCAGTGCCGAGAGTCTGGCTGGCCTCTCTCCTGCCAACCGGGTCTACTTCGCGCGCCAGCAGGTACGTTACTGTGTGGAAGGAAACACGCTGACCCGTGCTACTGCCCCCATTGGCGCATCCTTACCTGCGCAGGACGTGTTGATGGCGGATTCCCTGCGTATTGGCACCTTCTATCGGGAAACCTCGGCGTTTAATGCCGAAGGGGAGTTTGGCATGCGTTTTGTCTTCGAGCGCAAGGGGGAGTCGGTCACCTTCAACCACAAGATAGGGGTGAGCAATGTGCCCTGACGTGAGAAGGCCGACTCGTATAAGAGGCAGCGCCTTGATGATCGCCCTGTTTGTTATTGTGGTGATGGCCCTGCTGGCGGCTACCATGGGCCGTTTTCTGGTCGACAGTGGTGAGAAGAATACGGTGGAGGTGCGCAGCGTGCGTGCCCTGCTGGCTGCCCAGAGTGGGCTGGAGGTGGCGCTCTATCGGTTGTTCCCCAAACGCACGCTTGCTCAACCAATGCCACCTGCGATCTGCCCGGCAACCAGCTCGCATAGCTTTGCCAGCACTCCCGGCCTGTCAAACTGCCAGGCTATGGTTCGTTGCGCCACGGTGCCGGTGACCGCTAACGGGTCTGTGACGAATGGCTATCGCCTCGAGAGTGTCGGGACATGTGGTTCAAGTAATTTAACCACTGCCAGTGCAGATTTTATGGTGAGCAGAACCGTGATGGTAGAAGCTTTTGATGGAGGCCAAATATGAGGCTAAAGATTACGCATAGTTTATTTTGGCTTCTACTTTTTATTTCGCATTTTGCTTGTGCTGATATTGTTTTGCCTGGGAGATTTTTGATTGGTGATAATACCAGCGACTCGCTTCGTCCTACCTCAATGGTTTCTACTCGATTCTCCTCATATGTACCTGTTAACCCTATTCATTTTTCTATTAGTCACACTGTAACCTTATCAGAGCTTCGGCTCGAAAATGCCACTGGTCTTGATGCAGGTGCCAATTTCGTTATTTGGGATAGCCAAGGTAATATTGTCCTGAATGAAAAGGCTAGTGACTCTTTACGGGATCGAGTGTCTCGTTATGGTGGATGGCTGTTAAGTCCTGGCGAGTATACAATGGCCGTATGGGGCGGGTGCTTTTCAAATGGATATTATTGGGGGAGCTATGATTACTATTGCAGGGATTGGGATGATTTTTCATTCAAAGACATAAGGTTGGTTACCAATGGTGCGACTACCGCATTTCATTTTATAGAGCGAACTCACATTGGTGATAATACCGACTCCGTTCGTTGGTACCCTCCCTCACCGAGTGGTACCTATGTATCCTATCGGTTCACATTAAGCAAACGATCACAACTTAACTCTCTCACTATATATAATTTGCGTGATTGGGGGGTAAATAATGGGTCTCGTGTTTTTATTCGCTCGGTCGGAAGTGATTATACTCCCTTAGTTTACTATTTTTCCAGCAATGGTGATGTTAATTGGAATGTAAACTATGAGCTTGCCGCTGGAACCTATGAGTTATGGGTGGAAACTATTTATGCCAGTGATCGAGATGATATAAACTGGGACGATATTGTCTTACGTTATACTCCAAAAAATGACGTCACAGTGCTTGATGATTTATGTAGTCAGATTTTTCCTTATCCTGCTCAGGGGCGGTCCAGTAGTGATAGGATTGATTTCTCAGGTAATACAAATTATACGGCAGGATTGTTATTTGGGTCTCAAGGGGGGCGCCTTGGATATGGCCAAAATGATCAGATCAAAGGAGTATCTGATCGAAACTGTGATAATGGCCCCTGTGTTGCAGTAGGCTTAGTCAATAGTTGGTCCAGTGTACCCACATCCCGATTTCCCTTGGCCACGGGTAGCAACATTGCGGTCGGTTTTGCCGAAACTCGTTTTCTCACTGCAGCGGAAGGCAATCAGTTTGGGACGATTAGCACTGCCCATCAGGCGCAAATTAACATCGAAAACTCAGGTGTTAGTATTAAAGTTCTTGACTTGGGAAGTGGCCGTGGTGGTCGAAATTATACAGTAAAACTGGCCGCTGGTGATTACTGGATTGAAACGTTGAATATGAGCAATGATACATCGATCATTGTCGATGGTCCGGTTCGCATATTTGTCAAAAATCTCAATATGGGGTCGGCTAGCTATATTAATAGTCCAGGTTCAAATATTGCTGGCGATATCAGTAAATTATTGGTGGTTGTGTATGATAGTGCATATTTAGCTAATAATTCAACCCTGTCAGGGATGGTCTATCAATCCGATAGCTCAGCTCAAACCATTAATTTATCCTCAGCTTCATATATAATGGGGCGAGTGAATGGTAAATCTGTGGTTTTAGGTCATAACTCGCGTATCGATAGCAAAGCTTTCCAATGTACTGCCACTGCGATGGTGGACCATTACGAGGTTTATTATCCTTCTTCTTCATTGACGTGTGAGCCAGCATCGGTTCGATTGGTCGCGTGTCGTGACAGTAGTTGTAGTCAAATTTATAACGGTAATGCCACCCTGAATATGACTCCTAGCAACGGCTGGAGTAGTAATCCAGTCAGCTTGGGCAGTGCAGGAGCAGTTGACGTCACATTGTCATCTCTGGCAGCCAAGAGTGTTACCATTGGTTTATCAAGCGCAAATCCCTCCGCGTCATTGCGTTGTTATCGGGACGGAGTGCTTGATAGCAGCTGTTCCATGAGTTTTACCGATGCGGCCCTGCGCTTTGATTTTTCCACCTTTTATGCCGGTAGTTCGACAAACTCCACGATTCGAGCCATTAAATCCAGCGATGTTGGAGCAACCAAGGTATGCGTTCCATTATTGACAGGAAATCAGACCCTGCAGTTTGGCTCTACCAAGGTCGTCTCTGATACTGCCAGCAACGCAGTGCCGACGATCAATGGCAGCACAATATCGCCAAGCGGGAACGTCAACGTACTGTTCGATGGCAACGGGGTGGGCCAGCTGGCGCTGAAGTATCCGGATGCCGGTGTGTTGCGGCTGGATGCTGCTTTCCAGAAAAATGATGCTACCGGTAGCCTCAAGCTGGCCGGTAGCGATACGGTTGCCGTGATTCCCAACGCGATCGCACTCCAGGCTCAAGGACAGAGTGTTTGCTCGGGAAATAACGACAGCTCTTATGCTGTCTGCCCAGTTTATCGCAAAGCGGGTGAGCCTTTTACTTTACAAGCGCGGGCGGTCAATACTCAGGAGCAGTTAACCCCAGGCTTTGCTACCAGTAATAAGGCGCTCTCCTGGTTACTGTTGGCGCCGGTATCTGGTAATGCCGGTTCATTTTCACCAGCAGTGGTGACTTTGGCCGGTGGGGTGGCAAACTTGGCGGCTAATTGGTCCGAGGTGGGTGTTATCCGCTTGGGAGTGAATAACTTCGTGCCTTACCCTGCTTACCAGGATGAATTGCCCCAACTTGAAACCAAGTTACGTTGGAGCGAACCTGTTGGACGCTTTGTGCCAGCAGACTTCAATCTGGTCAGTGGCGATATTGCCCCGATCTGCAATGTCTTCTCCTATATGGGACAACCTTTTAATGTTTCGCTGGATGTGCAAGCCCGCAACCGATCAGGGGGGGTGACCCAAAACTATACCGGAGCCTTCGCCAAGGGGAGTGCCTATCTCTCCGTTGCCAACAACAAGGATGGCAAATCCCTGGCGAGCAGACTGATCAGCCTGTCATCATTGCCATGGGCCAATGGCAGGGCATTGTTTAACGGTGCAACTGCTTTTTCCCGTCTCTCAGATATCCAGCCGGATGGTCCCTACAAGTCGCTGCTGTTTGGTCTCTATATGAATGACAACGACGGCGGCAATACCCTGATCGCTTCGCCTGACTTCAACGATACGGTGGTTGGTAACTGTAGCGGCACCAGTTGCAATGCAAGATTGATCGATAGCGTGCCGATGCAGGTCTATTTTGGCCGGTTGTTTGCCGGTACCGAGGCGGGTCTGGCCTCGGCGGATCTGGCGGTGCCATTACAACTGCAATATTACGAGGCGGGTAACTGGGTGTTAAACAAGCTGGATCAGTGCACCCAGTTTTCCCTTGCCGGCCAAGGTATTGCGTTCCTTAATTCGAGCCATTCGTTTGATGCGGCAACCAGCAGCCTGAATCTGGGGGCGGGGCGCACCATCAAGCTGGGGCTGGGCAGCACACCTCCCGGCGCTATGTCGGGTACGGCAAAAGATGGCGAGATCTTGTTCCAGTTTGCCAAACCCGGGATCGCAGTACGTATTCCCTACAAGGTAGATCTGGCGAAACAACCGTCATCACCGCTCTGGCTATCCGATCCGCTGACCCAGCAAGGGGAGGCCATCTTCGGTTCGACCCGTGGTAATGACAGAATTATCTATCGGCGAGAAATATTGCACTGAGTTGTCACAACAGGGGGTGAGGAGCATCTTCTCCCCCCAACACCCTGTTTATGAGGGCTGGCAAGCCTGAGCAAGTGAGTAATGACTCGCATTTTTGTCGCGCCTGATTGAGTGGCGACAGTTTGAGCGCTTGCCCATTGGGGTGGGCATTGGTAAAGTTAGCCGGTTTTCTGCACCTCCAAATTCTTAGGATTTCCCGTAGCCATGTTCAAAAAGCTCAGAGGCGTCTTTTCCAACGATCTGTCGATCGATTTGGGAACTGCCAACACCCTGATCTATGTAAAAGATCAAGGGATCGTCCTTAACGAACCCTCAGTTGTCGCCATTCGCCAAGAGCGCGGGAACGCCAAATCGGTCGCTGCTGTCGGTCATGCCGCCAAGCAGATGCTGGGCCGTACCCCGGGCAATATCTCCGCGATCCGCCCGATGAAAGACGGCGTGATCGCCGATTTCTACGTGACCGAGAAGATGCTGCAGCACTTCATCAAGCAGGTTCACGACAACAACTATTTCCGCCCCAGCCCGCGCGTGCTGGTGTGTGTACCGTGCGGTTCAACCCAGGTTGAGCGTCGCGCCATCAAGGAGTCCGCACTGGGCGCCGGTGCCCGCGAGGTCTACCTGATCGACGAACCTATGGCTGCTGCCATCGGTGCCGGCCTGCCGGTCTCCGAAGCGACCGGTTCCATGGTGGTTGATATCGGTGGAGGTACTACCGAAGTGGCCATCATCTCCCTGAACGGCGTGGTCTACTCCCAGTCCGTCCGTATCGGTGGCGACAAGTTTGACGAAGCGATCATCAGCTACGTCCGTCGCAACTACGGCAGCCTGATCGGTGAAGCGACTGCCGAGCGCATCAAGCACGAGATCGGTTCTGCCTATCCGGGCGAAGAGGTGCGCGAGATTGAAGTGCGCGGCCGTAACCTGGCTGAAGGTGTACCGCGCAGCTTCACCCTCAACTCCAACGAGATCCTGGAAGCACTGCAAGAGCCGCTGTCCGGTATCGTGGCTGCCGTGATGGTGGCGCTGGAGCAGTCTCCGCCGGAACTGGCTTCCGACATCTCCGAGCGCGGCATGGTGCTGACCGGTGGTGGCGCACTGCTGAAAGATATCGACCGTCTGCTGATGGAAGAGACCGGTATCCCCGTCGTCGTTGCTGAAGATCCCCTCACCTGTGTGGCCCGTGGCGGCGGCAAGGCGCTGGAGCTGATCGATATGCACGGTGGCGATCTGTTCCACTACGAATAAGACCCAAAGCCGGCCAGCGTGCCGGCTCTTTTTTGACGACCCATGAAACCCATTTTTGGTAGAGGCCCTTCGCTTCAGTTACGGTTGTTTCTCGCCGTCATCATCTCCATTGCTGCCATCGTCGCGGATTCCCGCTTCGGTGTGTTTACCCATGTCCGCGTCTACCTCAGTTCGTTAGTCAGTCCCCTGCAATACATGGCCAATGCCCCCGGTACCCTGCTCGACACCATGTCGACCCAGGTGCAGACCCGTGCCGATCTCATCGAGCAGACCAAGCAGCAGGAGCAGCAACTGTTCACTCTGCGTGCCCGCCTGCTCAAAATGGATCAGCTGGAGCACGAGAACCAGCGGCTGCGTGAGCTGCTCGGTTCGCCGGTGCACAAGGAGTCCCGCAAGATGGTGGCCGAGCTGCTGTCGGTGGATTCCGACCCCTTCAGCCATCAGGTGCTGATCAACAAGGGGGCGCTGGATGGCGTCTACAATGGTCAGGCGGTGATCAATGATCAGGGTGTGATTGGTCAGGTGCTCCACGTGGGCTCCACCACCAGTAGGGTGCTGCTGATCACCGACTCCAGCCACGGCATTCCGGTGCGGGTGCTGCGCAACGACTTGCGTGCCATCGCCTCTGGCAGTGGCGAGCTCGACAAGCTGGAGCTGCGCAACCTGCCGCGCAACACCGATATTCAGGTGGGTGATCTGCTGGTCACCTCCGGTCTGGGTGGCCGCTTCCCGGAAGGTTATCCGGTGGCGACTGTGACCCGATCCGAATATGTGGAGGGCAAGCCCTTCGCCCAGGTCGAGGCCAAGCCGCTGGTAGAGCTGGACAGACTGCGTTATCTGCTGCTGCTGTGGACCGATAAGAAACCCGAAGTACATGATGATGAGAATGGCGAACGGGTGGCAACGGCTGCCTCCGCCGCTGGAGCCACTCGCTGATGCTGCAACCCGCCAGTGGCAGGATCTGGATCTGGATTTCGATCCTGCTGGCCTTGAGCCTGTCGATCCTGCCGCTTCCTTTCGAATTTGATCCATTCCGTCCGGACTGGCTGGCCATGGTGCTCATTTACTGGGCATTGGCCTTGCCGCACCGGGCCAATGTCGGCACCGCCTGGGTGGCCGGCCTGCTGCTGGACGTGCTGCTCGGCAGCACTCTCGGGGTGCGCGCCATGGCGATGGCCATCACCACCTATCTGGCAGCCTTCCAGTTCCAGAAGATCCGCAACTTCTCCCTCTGGCAACAGGCGCTGATTATCGGCGGGCTCTCGCTGGTGGGCAAGATGACGGTATTCTGGGCCGAGCACCTGTTCAGCCAGGCCAGCCTTAACTTCGCCTACTTTTGGTCGACCTTGACGACGATGTTAATATGGCCCTGGGTGTTTCTGGTGCTGCGCAAGGTGCGGCGCCGCTTTAATATCAGGTAAATATGAGCAAAAACAACGAACAGCAACTCTATCTTGCCTCGGCTTCGCCCCGTCGCCGTGAACTGCTGACCCAGCTTGGCTATCGTTTCGCGGTGCTGAAACTTGATGTGCCCGAGCTGCGGGAAGAGGGCGAGAAGGCACAGGATTACGTCTGCCGCCTCGCTCGCGACAAGGCGATGGCCGGTGTGGCTATCGCGCCTGACGCATTGCCGGTGCTGGGCGCCGACACCATAGTGGTGCTGGGCGACCGGGTGCTCGAGAAGCCCTCCGACCTGCTCGATGCCAAAGATATGCTGGAGGCGCTCTCCGGCAAGGTGCATCAGGTGATGACGGCGGTGGCGCTGGCCAGCAAGGATCGTTGTGACGTGCGACTGGTCACCACCAACGTGGCATTTCGCAAACTGGACGAGGCCGAAATCGAGGCCTACTGGCAGACCGGCGAGCCTTGTGACAAGGCCGGGGCTTATGGCATTCAGGGTATTGCCGGCAAGTTCGTCAGCCGGATTGAGGGGAGCTACAGCGCCGTGGTCGGCCTGCCGCTGCTGGAGACAGATCTGTTGATCAAGCAGCATTTAACACAATACCAATAATTTTACGTCAGCTGTGCTCTGCTGCGTCCCCCCTTGCGCACGTTGTACCAGATTGGCCATATAAGAATTCAAAACTGGAACAGGCAAGGTTTGTTATGTCAGTAGAACTGCTGGTCAACGTTACCCCCTCCGAAACCCGGGTCGCCCTGGTCGAAAACGGTCTGCTGCAGGAAGTGCACGTAGAGCGTCAGGCCAAGCGCGGCATTGTCGGCAACATCTACAAAGGCAAGATCAGCCGGGTACTCCCGGGCATGCAGGCGGCCTTCGTCGATATCGGCATGGACAAGGCGGCCTTTTTGCATGCCTCCGATATCGTCCCGCATACCGAGTGCGTGGCGGTGAAGGAGAAGGAGCAGTTCCAGGTCGGCAATATCGCCGAGCTGGTACGGCAGGGGCAGGATATTATGGTGCAGGTGGTGAAAGACCCGCTGGGGACCAAGGGGGCCCGTCTCACCACCGACATCACGTTGCCGTCCCGTTATCTTGTCTTTATGCCGGGCAGTGCCCACGTCGGTGTCTCCCAGCGCATCGAGTCCGAAGTGGAGCGGGAGCGCCTCAAGCGCACCGTGGCCGGCTATGTGGACGAGTTGGGGGGCTACATCATCCGTACCGCCGCCGAGGGGGTGGGGGAGCTGGAGCTGGAGCAGGATGCCGCCTTCCTCAAGCGCTTGTGGCGCAAGATCCTCGAGCGCAAACAGAAATATCCACCCTGCAAGATCCTCTACGAGGATCCCAGTCTGGCATTCCGGGTGGTGCGCGACTTCGTCGGTACCGAGCTCGACAAGATCCGGGTCGATTCTCGTCAGAGCTTCGATCAGCTCAAGCGTTTCACCGAGGAGTATGTGCCTGAGCTGGCCAGCAAGCTGGAGTACTATCCGGGCGAGTCGCCGATCTTCGATCTCTACGATGTGGAGAACGAGATCCAGCGTGCGCTGGAGCGCAAGGTGGAGCTGAAATCCGGCGGCTACCTCATCATCGACCAGACCGAAGCCATGACCACGGTGGATATCAACACCGGCGCCTTCGTCGGCCACCGTAATCTGGAAGAGACCATCTTCAACACCAACATCGAGGCGACGGCGGCCATCGCCCGTCACCTGCGCCTGCGCAACCTCGGTGGCATCATCATCATCGACTTCATCGACATGCAGTCCGAGGATCACCGTCGCCGGGTGTTGCACAGTCTGGAGCAGGCGCTGTCGAAGGACAGGGCCAAGACCAACGTCAACGGCTTCTCCCAGCTCGGTCTGGTGGAGATGACCCGCAAGCGCACCCGCGAGAGTCTGGAGCATGTGCTCTGCTCCGAGTGTCCCGAGTGCAAGGGGCGGGGCCGGGTCAAGACGGTGGAGTCGGTCTGCTTCGAGATCCTGCGGGAGATCATCCGGGTCAATCGAGCCTACGATGCGGATCAGTTCACCGTCTACGCCGCACCGGCGGTGGCCGATTACCTCCATGGCGAGGAGTCCCACAGTCTGGCGGAGCTGGAAGTGTTTATCGGCAAGCAGGTGCGGGTGGTGAGCGAACCCCTCTGCGGTCAGGAGCAGTTCGACGTGGTGATGATGTAATTGGTCTATCGCTGGCTGAGTCGGGGCTGGTTGGCCCTGGGGGTTCTGTTCGTACTGCTGGCCATGCTGGTCACCCTGGTACGGGTCGGGGGCCCTTTGCTGAATCAGTACCGGGAGGGCCTTATCAACGCTCTGCTCGGTGATTCGCAAATCAAGGTCAGCGTCGATCAGGTTGGGCTGAGCTGGACACAATCCGGCCCGGCCCTCGAGCTGCAACAGCTCGCCGTCGCCCCCGACTCCAAACGCTATACCATCAAGCTCGGCAAGGCCTGGGTGCACCTCGACTTCTGGCGCACCCTCAACCAGCTCAAGCCGGTTTTTGGCGAGCTAATCCTGAGCGATGGCGACATCACCCTCGATTTCAGCCAACCGGCTGACGACAGCCCCTCCGGCGATCCCCAGCAAGGAGCCCTGCTGCGCTTTCTGCTGACTCAGCTCTCCACCTTCGATGTGCATGACACCCGGCTCAGCATCACCACTGCGCTGGGCGACATGCGGGCGCTCGACATCGCCCATCTGCGCTGGCAGAACCGCGGACAGCGCCATCAGGGGGTCGGCAAGGCCTATCTCATCAACGGGGTGGGCGAGAGTACCCTCGACCTGATCCTCGATGTAGAAGCGCCTGAAGCGCGTCTCGATCGCCTCAAGGGGCAGCTCTATCTCGGCGCCAACCGCCTCGATATCAGTCCCATGCTGGCGCGGATCCATGCTGGCGAGCCGACCATCACCGGCCAGCTCGACTTTCAGCTCTGGAGCGATTTCGCCAACGGTCAGCTGGGCAATACCCTGCTGGCGTTTGGCAATAACTACCTGATCTGGAAGGATCCCAAGAAAGGGGATATGCACCGTTTTGGCCTCGATGGCGGCAAGATCCAGCTGCGCCGGGACGGCACCGATTGGCAGCTGGCCAGCCATGACGTCACCTTCAAACTCGATGGCAAGCCCTGGCTCTACAGCCGGTTGCAACTGGAGCGGCGCGGCGATCGGGTGCAGGGCTATGTGCCGCGCATCGATTTCGACAAAATCTCCCAGATGAGCCAGCTGGTCTCGGCGCTCTACCCCTCGCTCAGCGAGACCCTGCGCCAAACTAACCCGCAGGGCTCGGTGCAGGATCTCACCCTGCTGGCCAATGCCGACTGGCAGGATCTCTCCCTCAGTGGCCGCTTGGTCGATGTGAATATCAAGGCCTGGCAGGATGTGCCCGGGGTGCAGGATCTCGACGGCGAGTTCTGGGTCACCCCCAAGGGCGGCAGTGCCAAGCTGAACCTTGGCAAAGACAAGCTGGATCCGGCCCGCCACTTCAAGGAGCCGATCCCCATCGACAGCTTTTCGGCCCGGCTCGACTGGTGGCGCGAGGCGCAAGGGTGGGTGCTCTACGGACAGGATATCGCGCTGGATAACCCGGATTTGACCCTTGCCAGCCGTTTTCGCCTCGATCTGTTCGAACACCCTTTCCTTGCGCTGACCGGCCGCATCGACGTTAAAAACGCGGCTCACGCAGATCGTTACTATCCGTTGCAGGTGATGGACAAGGAGCTGGTTGATTACCTCAGTGGCGCCATCAAGGGGGGCAAGGCCAAAGGGGCCGACCTGCTCTGGTATGGCGAGTTCAGGGATTTTCCCTACAGCAAGGGCGAGGGCATTTTTCAGGTCGCGGTGCCGCTGGAGCAGGCGACCTACGAATTCTTCCCCGGTTGGCAACCACTTACCGACCTGCAGATCGATCTCTTGTTCCAGAATGCCAGCCTCGATATGCGTAGCCGCTCCACCAAACTGGGCAAGGCGAGTTCCGATTCGGTACATGCCTGGATCCCCGATCTCGCACCGGGTGGCCATCTTTACGTAGATGCGCAGGTACAGGGGGAGGGCAAGGCCATCAGCGATTACCTGCAGGACTCGCCGTTGGGCAGTTCCGTGGGGAAGGCGCTGGAGGAGATCGAGGTGCGCGGCCCACTCAAGGGGGCGCTCAAGCTAGACATTCCTCTCGACGGCGAGAGCGAAGTGAAGGCGAGCGGCGATGCTACCTTCAACAACAACAAGGTGCGGGTGGCCAGTCTGGATCTGCCGCTGGAGAAGGTGCAGGGGCGGCTCGAATATGACAACGAGCAGACCCGCTTGCGCAACCTCAAGGCGACCCTGTGGAATCAGCCGCTCACCCTCAACTATCAGGGGCGCCAGCATCCTGACCGCTATCAGGTCGACCTCGATTTCAAAGGCCAGTGGGATAGCCAACGCCAGCCCGCCGCTATTTCCTCATACGGCATCCTCAACGGCCGCAGCAACTGGGGCGGCAAGCTGGGGCTGACCTTGCCCGATGACAAGCCGTTCAGCTTTCAGCTGGGACTCGACTCCACCCTGCAGGGGATGGCGCTCGATCTCCCTGTGCCGCTGGCCAAGAGCAGCGTCAGCCGGCTGCCGCTCAAGGTGATTGCCCGTGGCCGGGATGGCAATGCCGATATTCGCGCCGTGCTGGGGGCGGATGTCGATATGCAGACCAAGTTAGTCTACGGCGAAGGTGTGCCCTATCTGAGCCGGTTACGGGTCGATGTGGGCCAGCCGGGGGCGCGGGTATTGCGAGATGTCCCCATGCTGCTTGCCATCAATCAGCAGGAGGCTGACGTCGGCGGTTGGCTGGCCCGGCTCAAGCAGTGGCTGCCTTCCGGCAATGCGCCGACCGGTACTGCCGTGGTTGGCCCCTCTTTCCTGCCGCAGGAGTGGTGGGTGGATGGGCAGCTGGCGCGGGCCAATATCGGTAGCGCCACCCTCAAGGCCACCCACTTCACGGTGGGGCCGGTCAATCAGGCGACCGAGGTGATGCTCGACAGTCCCGATGTGATGGGGGTGATCCGCATTCCTGTGGTGGCCAATCGCCCGGTCGATGCCAAGTTTGCCCGTATCTACTGGTCAGGCAAGAGCGAAGAGTTGAGCCCGGATCCCGACGCCAAACAGGATAACGCCATCATGGCCTCCATCCCCTGGTTGCAAGTGAGTTGCGTCGATTGCCGTTTTGGCGAGTTGCCGCTCGGCGAAGTGAAAGGGGAGCTGGTGCCCGGCACCAACAAGGTGACCCTCAAGGGACTGGATCTCCGGCTGGCGGGTAGCCGGCTCACCGGCAGCGTCGACTGGTTGGCCGATGGCAACCGGATGGAGACCCGCGCCCGTGGCAAGCTGACCAGCAACAACAGCGAGCTGCTGCTCAAGCGGCTCGGCTACACCTCGCCCATCGGCGATGCCCCCGGCTCCCTCGCTTTTGATCTCAACTGGCAGGATGTGCCCTATCGCCCGAGCCTGCCAACGCTGGGGGGAAGTGCTAACTATCAGCTGGAGGGGGGCACCCTGCGCGAGGTTAACGACAAGGGGGCGCGACTGCTCTCCCTGCTTAGTCTCGACTCTTTGCTGCGCAAGCTGCGGCTCGATTTTCGCGATGTGTTCGACAAGGGCTTCTACTTCGAATCCATGTCTGCTTCTGCCAAGATCAAGCAGGGGGTGGTGGATAACCAGGACTTCTTCATGAAAGGGGCCGCAGGTAATCTGCGCGGCGAGGGGATTGCCGATCTGGTGCGCTGGCGGCTCGACTTTGATCTGAGCTTCTCGCCCAATTTGGGGGGCACCCTGCCGGTCGTGGCCGCTTTCTCCATCACCCCGATCACGGGCCTCTATGTGCTGGCTCTCTCCAAGCTGCTGGAGCCGGTGGTGGACGTGGTGACCCGCATCGATTTTCGGGTCTCCGGCCCGCTCGATGACCCCAAGCTGATCGAGGCGGGGCGCAACCGGGCCCGGATCAAGCTCAACCAGCAGCAGAAAGAGGCGGTCGATGCGGTGGCGCCCAAGTTGCCTGCGGCCAAGAGCACTCCCTTTCTGCTGAATCCGCAACCGGGCAGCCCGAATCCGCCCTGACCTGCACCATCACAAGGAGTGATCCATGATCCGACATATCCTGCTGATCGCCTTCAAGCCGGACACCCTGCCTGCCCAGATAGACGTGGTGCGTACCGCCTTTCTCGCCATACCCCATCAGGTCAGCGGCGTGACCGCCGTGGAGTGGGGGCAGAATGACAGCCCTGAGGGGAGAGACGACGGCTTTACCCACAGCGTGCTGATGACCTTTGCCGATGAAGCGGCCCGCCAGCGCTATCTGCCCCATCCTGATCACGATGCCCTCAAGGCCATCTTCCGCCCGGTGTTGGAGCGCATCATAGTGCTGGATTACACCCTGCAACCCGGGGATACGGTTAGCATCTGAATGTTGCAACAATGACAAGGAGATAGTCATGTGGTTAGCCGCAATACAACTGGTATCGGGCCGCAACTGGCAGGATAACCGGGAGCAGATCGCCGCCGAGCTGGCGGCCTTGCCCAAAGAGCGGCCGCTGCTGGTGCTGCTGCCTGAGAACTTTGCCCTGTTTGGCGAACGACAGGGCTATCTGGATGGTGCCGAGGCAATCGGCTCCGATCCCAGCGCCGATCTGAGCGGAGCAACGCCTATTCAGCAACAACTGGCCGAATGGGCCCGCGATTATGGCATCTGGCTGGTGGCCGGGGCTATGCCGACCACCATCGCAGGTTCCGACCATATCCACACCAGCTCGCTGGTGTTTGACCCAAGCGGTGAGCTCAGGGGCCACTACCACAAGATCCACCTGTTCGATGTGGATGTGGCGGACAATCACGGTCGCTACCGGGAGTCGGAGACATTCAGCCCCGGCGAGTCACCTGTGCTGGTGGACTCCCCGTTTGGTCCCCTCGGCCTCTCGATCTGTTATGATTTGCGCTTTCCCGAGCTCTACCGCCAGTTGGCCCGAGCTGGAGCTCGCGTGCTGCTGGTGCCTGCCGCCTTTACCGCCGTGACCGGCGAGGCGCACTGGGAGCCGCTGCTGCGGGCTCGCGCCATCGAAAACCAATGCTACGTAGTCGCTGCCAATCAGGGCGGCACTCACGAAACGGGGCGCCAGACCTGGGGCCACAGCATGGTGATTGACCCCTGGGGTCGGGTGCTGGCCAGCAAAGAGTCCGGGTGCGGCACCGTATTGGCGCAGATGGAGCCCGGATTTATCGACGAATTGCATCGCACCATGCCAGTGCTGACCCATGCCCGTTTGTTGTGATGGCGTGGCTTGTTGCCAACCCGTCGGCAAGACGATTTAAAACATCTCGTTACGAGAGTGGAGAAGAAGATTGAGTCTATTGAGCCAGGTTAGTGCCTCTCTGTTGGCCCCCAACGACCTCGACGAAGGGCGCCTGCAGCAGCTGCTCGGCAGCCTGATGAGCCATCAGGTGGAGTTCGGCGATCTCTATTTCCAGCGCAGCTGGCACGAGTCCTGGATGCTGGAAGATGGCATCGTCAAGGATGGCAGCTACAACATCGATCAGGGGGTCGGGGTGCGCGCCGTCAGCGGCGAGAAGACCGGCTTCGCCTACTCGGACGAGCTGAGCCTGCTGGCGCTGCAACAGTCGGTGACTGCCGCTCGCGGCATCGCCGCCGCAGGTGCTCACGGCAAGGTGAAGGCATGGGCTCGCACCGAAGTGAACCTGCTCTATCCGGCCATGGATCCGCTGCAGACCCTCGACAAGCATCAGAAGATCGCCCTGCTGGAGCAGATGGACAAGTTCGCCAGAAGTCTGGATCCCGCCATCAATCAGGTGATGGCCTCCATCAGCGGTGTTTACGAAGAGGTGCTGGTGGCCGCCACCGACGGCACCTTGGCCGCTGATGTGCGTCCGCTGGTGCGGCTGTCGGTGACCGTGATCGCCGAGAAGGGGGATCGCCGCGAGCGTGGCAGTGCCGGTGGCGGTGGCCGCTTTGGTTACGACTGGTTCCTCGAACTGGACGGGCTGGAGAGCCGCGCCTTTGGCTATGTGCGTGAAGCGGTGCGTCAGGCACTGGTCAATCTGGAAGCCATCGACGCGCCAGCAGGCACCATGCCGGTGGTGCTCGGCGCCGGCTGGCCCGGCGTGCTGCTGCACGAGGCGGTGGGTCATGGTCTGGAGGGGGATTTCAACCGCAAGGGATCTTCCGCGTTTGCTGGCCGCATCGGCGAACAGGTGGCCTCCAAACACTGCACCATCGTCGATGACGGCACCCTGCCGGGTCGACGCGGTTCCGTCTCCATCGATGACGAGGGGACGCCGGGTGGCTACAACGTGCTGATCGAGAATGGCATTCTCAAGGGTTACCTGCAGGACAAGCAGAATGCCCGTCTGATGGGGGTGCCGCTCACCGGCAATGGTCGCCGTGAATCCTATGCCGCCATGCCGATGCCGCGCATGACCAACACCTACATGCTGGCGGGCCAGTATGATCCGACGGAGATCATCGCCTCGGTGAAGAAGGGCATCTATGCCCCCAACTTCGGTGGCGGCCAGGTGGACATCACCTCCGGCAAGTTTGTCTTCTCCGCCTCCGAGGCCTACCTCATCGAGGATGGCAAGATCACCGCCCCCATCAAGGGCGCGACCCTGATCGGCAACGGCCCCGAGGCGATGAGCCAGGTCTCCATGGTGGGCAGCGATCTTGCACTGGATCGCGGCGTCGGTATCTGCGGCAAAGAGGGGCAGAGCGTGCCGGTCGGTGTCGGACAGCCCACCCTCAAACTGGATCAGCTCACCGTGGGTGGCACCCAGTAAGCGAAGTGAGTAGTAACCCGGCGATATGCAGACCCCGGCCATGTGCCGGGGTTTTTGTTATTCGGAGTCATTGAAAACAAAAAGCCCCGGTCAGTGGGCCGGGGCTGATAAGGATACAGAGTATCAGTTGACTGATATTGCGCGGGCGTCGATGAAGTAGCGGGCGTTGCCCTGCTTGTCGATCTGGATCTTGGCCACCAGTTGCTCCTGCTCCTTGTATTCCCAACGTTGCTCGATCTTGGCGAGGGATGGGCTTGTGACCCCAACCACGTTCAGGTACTCATGAAACAGGCTATGGCTCCCTATTTCGGTCAGCATCTTATCCATCTGCATACTCTCCTGAAGTTGAGTGGATATTCATCAACAAACCTATCAGCGTCCGTCTGAATAAAGTCTGTATAAAAAACAAACTAACCCATTTTTGTGTCAATAACATGATCAGGAACAAGATCAGTGCAGATCGTCAGGGACTTTTTGATACCGTTTTCAATCAGAGCTGGCGGGCTTCTGCGGCAACTGATCAAACGTGCCGGAAGCCTGCGGTAGCGCCGGTGCGGTTTGCACGGCCTGGCCGCCGTGGAAGACCGGATCCTGTGCCACTTCCTTGATGCCGTTGATGCAAAATTGCATACCCATGCAGACCAGCAGGAAGCCCATGATGCGGGTCATGGCGTCGATGCCGGTGGCGCCGAGGATCTTGCAGACCGGGTCGGCCAGTTTGAGCACGCCCCAGCTGATCAGGCTCATCAGGGCAAATGCCGTTACCACACCGCCATAGATGGACAGACGCTCGTACTCGTCAGGCAACTCGGCAATCTGGGCGGCGCCGCTGATCACCAGTGCCATGGTGCCCGGCCCGCACATGCTGGGCATGGTGAGCGGTACGAAGGCGATGCTCTGGTTGATCTCCACCCCGCTGGACTGGCTGGGGGCGGGGAACAGCATGCGAAAACCGATAAAGCCGATGATGAGGCCGCCCGCCAGGCGCAGGCCCGGGATGGATATCCCGAACAGATCCAGGATCGAGGAGCCGATGAAGAAGGTGATGCAGAGGGTGCAGAACAGATAGAGGGCCGCCAGATTGACCTGACGGCGCACGTGTTCGCGCGACATTCCCTTGCTCAGCCCCAGCAACAGGGTGGCCGTGGTGGGCGGGTTGACCATGGGCAGCAGCGCCAGCAAGGCGAGAAAGACGACCTGAAAGAACATGTTGAGCCTCGGCTAAAGAGTGAAAATCAGGGGGCGACCAGATGGCTGACCCAGAGGGAGGCTATCTTATACTGGCAAAGTGAACGCCAGCAGTACAAAAAGCCCCGAAACGGGTTCGGGGCTTGGAGTCAGGCTGGTTGTGGCTGCTGTTGCCTGATGGCCCGTTGCTGGAACCAGAGCCAGCAGCCGATGACAAAACCCAGCACCGACAGGCTCACCACATAGTGGGAGGGGGCCAGCATGTCGCTCTTCATCCACAGGGTCACCGCCATCGGGGTGAGGCCACCGAAGATGGCGTAGGCCACGTTGTAGGAGAACGACAGACCGGAGAAGCGCACCACCGGCGGGAAGGCGTTGACCATCACGTAAGGCACGGCGCCGACAATCCCGACCGCAAAGCCCGCCAGCATGTAGAGCGGCACCAGCTGGCTCGTACCGGCTGCCAGACCGTGATAGAAGGCGTAACTGGAACCTGCCAGCAGCAGGGAGCCGAACATGAAGGTGATACCGCTGCCCAGCAGGTCGATCAGTCGGCCATAGAGAATGCAGCCAAGGGTGAGGGCGACGATGGCCAGCGAGTTGGCGGTCAGGGCGTCGGCCGGGCTGATGCCATAGACCTTCTGCAGGTAGGTGGGGGTCATCAGGATCACTACCACGATACCGGCGGAGAGCAACCAGGTGAGCAGCATGGAGACCACCACGCGGCTCTTGTGGCTGCGCAGTACCGTCTTGAGGGGCAGCTCATCGGCCAGCGCCTTGTTGGCCTGCATCTCGGCAAAGACAGGGGTTTCATGCAGCCAGCGACGCAGGTACATGGCAACGATGCCGAAGATACCGCCCAGCAGGAAGGGCACTCGCCAGCCCCATTCGCTCACTTCGGCCGGGGTCAGACTCTTGTTGACCGCAGTGGCGATGAGGGAGCCGAGCAGGATACCGGCCGTCAATCCCGCCGTGAGCGTGCCGCAGGCAACCCCGACCCGCCGGGCGGGCACGTGCTCGGCGACAAACACCCAGGCGCCCGGCACTTCACCACCGATGGCGGCGCCTTGCAGGATGCGCAGTCCCAGCAGGGCGATGGGAGCACCGATGCCGAGCACCCCATAGGTGGGCAGTAGACCGATCAACAGGGTCGGCAGCGCCATCATGATGATGCTGAGGGTGAACATCCGCTTGCGACCGATGAGATCACCAAAGTGGGCCATGATGATGCCGCCAAGCGGGCGGGCCAGATAACCGGCGGCGAAGATGCCGAAGGTCTGGAACTGGCGCAGCCACTCGGGAATGTCGGTCGGGAAGAACAGCTCGCCGATGACCACGGCGAAGAAGACGAAGATGATGAAATCGTAAAACTCCAGCGCACCGCCGAGGGCGGCCAGACTCAGGGTTTTGTAATCCTGCCGGTTGAGGGGGCGGGCGTGATCGTGCTGTTGTGTCACTGTCGTCATATCCTTATGTTTCCCATCGTTTTTTTAGTTATTGTTCAGCCCGGGCAAGGGGCATATACAGGTGATCGAGAGTATGCTGCTCGCCTCTTGCATGTAAATCGCGCAATTCGCAACACTGTCTTGCATCTTTTTGGGGCTGCCTTTTGGGAAACCCGGAGCGCCCCGCGACGGAGGATTGATGGAAAAGAAACGGGTACTGCTCTCATGGAGCAGCGGCAAGGATTGTGCGTGGGCTCTGCATCAGCTGCGGCAAGATCCGGCCATCGAGGTAGTAGGGCTGTTCACCACCCTTAATCAGGCGTTCGAACGGGTGGCGATGCACGGGGTGCGCAAGCAGCTGTTGACCGAGCAGGCTGCCTGTGTCGGTCTGCCCCTCATCACCATCGATCTGCCCTGGCCCTGCAGCAACGAGGATTATGCCCGCATCATGACCGGCTTTATCGCCGATGTGGTTGCGCAGGGGATCCGCCATATGGCGTTTGGCGATCTCTTCCTTGAGGATGTGCGAGCCTACCGGGAGAAACAGCTGGTCGGTACCGGCATCGAGCCACTGTTCCCGCTCTGGGGCAGCAATACCCGTGAACTGGCGCCGCAGATGGTGGCGGCGGGGTTGAAGGCGCGGATCAGTGCTCTCGACCCGAACAAGCTGGATGCCAGCCTGGGGGGTCACGATTTTGACGAGGCACTGCTGGCGGTGCTGCCGGAGGGCGTTGACCCATGCGGCGAGAACGGCGAGTTTCACACCCTGGCCTATGATGGCCCCATGTTCTCCCGTCCGCTCGGCATTCGGGTCGGCGAGACAGTGCTGCGCGACGGCTTTGTCTTTACCGATCTGCTGCCAATCGAGGATTAATTATCGGGCGTCAAATGCTCCCTTTTGCAGGAGCATTCACAGATTTGAGAGGCGGGATGGGGGCACTATTGGCCCCCTCTTTTGATTCAAGATGACAACCTGCCTTATGAAACACATCTCTCGTCCGGCGCTGCTTGCCTCCTTGCTGGCGGCCGCCCTCTCTCTGCCTGCGGTAGCAGGTCAAGCCGCTACCGTTCAGCCGGTTCCTGCCGGTGTTACCACTGTGACTCTGGCCCAGCAGGCCCCCATCCACTGGGTCTCGGTGGAGCAGATTGCCAAGAGTCTGGATGGATTGCCGCCGATGGCGGTCGGCTTTGATATCGACGATACCCTGCTCTTCTCCAGCCCTGGTTTCTATCGCGGCAAGCAGGAGTTCTCTCCCAACGACGAGAGCTACCTGAAGAATCCGGCCTTCTGGGAGAAGATGAACAACGGTTGGGATGAATTCAGCGTACCGAAAGAGGTGGGCAAGGCGCTCATCGCCATGCACCTCAAGCGCGGCGATCACATCTATTTCGTCACCGGTCGTTCGGCCACCAAGACTGAGACGGTGAGCAAGACCCTACAGCAGACCATGAATATTCCGGCCGACCAGCTCAACCCGGTGATCTTTGCCGGCGACCAGCCGGGGCAGAATACCAAGGTGCAGTGGCTCAAGGATAAGCAGATGAAGATCTTCTACGGCGATGCCGATGGCGACATCAAGGCGGCGCAGGAGGTCGGCATTCGCGGTATTCGTCTGCTGCGCTCGGCCAACTCCACCTATCGGCCACTGCCGCTTGCCGGTGCGCTGGGGGAAGAGGTGATCATCAACTCCCAGTTCTGATCGCATGGTGTGCAGCAGATGTAAAAAGGGCGGGGCCATCGGCACCCGCCCTTTTTGCATCCGTCATCAAGCTCTGGTCAGTCGTCTGCCCATGGCATCTCGGGCAGGCTGTCGAGGAACTCGCCATAGCGGGTCAGATTGAAGGGGCCCTGATCGGCCTCCATCGCCATCAGCTCGGCACCGAGGGCGCAGGCGATATATTGCAGTGCCTCTTCCCGCGGGGTGCCCTTCATCACCAGTCTCATCAGGGTAGCTTTCACGTGGGGCGGGTGACCGTCGTTGAGCTGGTTCTCCACCATCTCCAGCAGTGCGTCTTCGTCAAAAAATTCCTGAGAGTCGTTCATCGGTTTTTCGCATCAGTGAATGAGGCGCGCAGTATAACCCGAAGCGGAGCGGCTCCCGTTTACCATCCACATAAACAATCCGATCACGCAGCCATTTGTTACTCATAATTAACGGGAGTTTGCCGCGGCAAACAGGTTGGAACACAGATAACATGGATGGACACGCCTATGCCCACGATAGATTCCCTGCTGGCTGAGCCCAAGCTACTGCCCCAGATCCCGGAAGTGATGCGCGATTTGATCCAGACCTTCAATGAAAAGGATCCGGATCTGCTGAAGATCAGCAAGCTGATCAACAAGGACCCTGTCATCTCCGCCAAGTTGCTGCGCCTGGCCAACTCGGCCAAATTCGGCAGTAGTCGTCAGATCGGCACCGTCAATGAAGCCGCGGTGCGGCTGGGGTTGGCGATGGTGCGCAACATGGTGCTGGCTTGCGGGCTCACCGAATCGGTCAAGGCCGTGCCCGGCATTGACCTCAAACATTTCTGGGGCGGCGTCTTTAACGTGGCGGAGCTGGCGCGTCGTCTGGCGGTGAAGAAGGGGATGAGGGGAGATGAGGTCTTTACCTGCGCCCTGCTCTACGATCTCGGTCGCTTGGTGATGCATGTGGGCTTGCCGGAAAACACCGTCCATCACATCCACGATCTGGAGTTGCACAAGGGGCGGGCCAAGGCGGAAGAGCTGGTGGTCGGCTTCAACTATGCCCAGGTCGGTGCCGCCATGGCGCGATACTGGAAGTTCCCCGAGACCATCAGCAACGCGGTGGAGTATCACTACAACCCCATGCTGGCCAAAGAGTTCTCCGCCGAGGCTGGGCTTATCCATCTGGCTATCGTGCTGGCAGCGCAATCCGATGTGGGTGAAGAGGCGCCACCCGAGTGGCCTGTCAAGGTAGCGGAGAAGCTGGGGCTCTCCTGGGCCGATTGCGCCGCCCAGTTCACTGCGCTGCGCGAGCAGGGTAATGGCTATGCCGGGTTGCTGGCTGCCTGAGCCCGTTTATCCCATCTCATCAGGGGCCAATATGGCCCCTTTTTCATGGCCGATGGTGCTACAGGCTTGCCAGCCCGGGAGTGACGGGGCACTCTTTGCCCTTCACTTTCCGTTTG
>CAMFLW010000008.1 GCA_945957575.1 uncultured Aeromonas sp.
CAGGGGTCAGATTCATCTTGTGACCTTTTTGGTTAATGGGGTTAGGGAACCCATACCGCCACCATTGGCGATAATCGAGGGGCGATATTATACGCCCCCAAATCGATAGTTCAATCTTTATGCGATGATACGCGCCCGGATTGGCCGGCGGCAGAGCCGGCCAATCCGGGCGATAGTCACTCCTTGTGCTGTCTGACGAGCCAAAGCAGCGCCTCCCGATCTTCAGGGCGCAACGCCTCCAACCAGCAGCCGCTGTAGTGCTCAAACTCTAGTCTGAACCGGCTCCCCTCGAAATCCAGCAACCAGCTATGGCGATCGGCACCGACATCCCGCTCCAGTGGATGCAGCTCCCACGCCTGCAGCAGCGCACCGGCCAAGGCCGGAAAAGTGTCCCAGTCGAGCGCCGGGCACGCCAGCATTACAACTCCGGCATCGCTATCTATCTGCTTGATCTGCCATCCCATTCCAAGTCTCTCAACTGCTGCAGGAGAGCTCGCCACCGCAATACCATGCCGGTTGCGGGGTAGCGAGATCCTCATATTCGGGTTGCTCATCATAAGGGCGTTGCAAAGCGGCAAACAAGCGCTCGAACGGCTGCATATCGCCCGCCTCGGCAGCCTCGATAGCCTGCTGGGCCAGCGCATTGCGCAGCACATATTTGGGATTGATGGCATCCATCTGCGCCTTGCGAATGGCATCTTCGCTTCCTTCCCGAACAAGCCGCGCCCGATAGCGCTCCAACCACTGCTGCCACGCAGCGGGTTCGACTAATAACACCAGCAAGGATGCTGGCCATGCCTCCTCTCCCGTCACCTCACCGAGACGGCGCAGGAACAGGTGGTAATCCACCTTGTGAGCCGCCAACAATCGGAACAGCTCGCGGAACAGCGCCGGGTCATCCTCCTCCCACACTGCCAGCCCGAGTTTGGCCCGCATCAGTTCGGAGTAGTGCAACATCAGCTGCTGCTCGTACTGGGCCAGCGCCGCTGCCAGCGCATCACTGTCGACATGCCCCGCCAGCGCCTGCGCCAGCTTTTGCAGATTCCAGTAACCGACCGCCGGCTGCTGATCCAGCGCGTAACGACCCGCCGGATCCGAGTGGTTGCAGACAAAGTCCGGCACGTAGGCATCGATAAAGCCGTATGGCCCGTAATCCAGCGTCAGGCCGAGCAGCGACATGTTGTCGGTGTTCATCACCCCGTGACAGAAGCCCGCCGCCTGCCATTTGGCAATCAGCCGCGCGGTGCGACGCACTACCTCGGCAAACAGTTCGGCGCCATTCTCCAGCTCGGGGAAGTGGTGGCGCAGCAGATAATCGATAAGCAGCGGAATCTTCTCCCCCTGCCCGCTCCAGGCGAAATACTCGATATGACCGAAGCGCAAGTGGCTGGGGGCGGTGCGCAGCACGGTCGCCCCCGTCTCCGCCTGTTCGCGGTAAACGGGCTCCTGACTGCCCACCAGCACCAGCGCCCGGGTGGTCGGTATGCCGAGAGCATGGAGCGCCTCGGAGGCCAGATATTCGCGAATGCTCGAGCGCAATACGGCGCGGCCGTCACCAAAACGGGAAAACGGCGTCTTTCCTGCCCCCTTCAGATGGAGATCCCAGCGCAAGCCATCGGGCGCGAGCTGCTCACCCAACAGCAGCGCCCGGCCATCGCCAAGCCTTGGGCTATAGCCGCCGAACTGATGGCCGGCATACACCTGCGCCACCGGCTGCATGCCGGGCAGCAATTTCCCCTCGCCACAGCAGGCGAGCCAGTCAGACTTGCTGACGCCTCCCAACCCCAGCTCATCCAGCAAAGCACGGTTGAGGTGAAGTAGCCGGGGTTGTTGTAGCGGCTGGGGCACCACAGATTCACAGGCCCAGGGCAGTTCGCTCGCAAAAGTGTTGATCAGCTTCATGGTTGTGCCATTCATCCCTGAGTATGCTCGTGTCACTCTTTATACTGCCGTCAGCAGGCTGTCCGCCAACCGGCAATCCTCATTTGTTCAATTCAAGGAGAAGAAGATGCAAAAGTGGCTATATGCCCTGCCCCTGCTGGCTCTGGCCTGGGTTCATCAGGTCAAGGCAGCCGATATCGAAGCGGGCAAGACCAAAGCGGCCGTCTGTGCCGCCTGTCACGGCGTGGAAGGCAAGGCGATGATCCCCAACTACCCCCATCTGGCCGGACAGAATGCCGCCTATCTGGTGAAACAGCTGAAGGCTTTCAAGGATGGCAGCCGCAAAGAGCCCCTGATGGTTCCCTTTATGGCACCGCTCACCGATGCGGATATGGAGAATCTGGCGGCCTATTACGCCAGCCTCAAGTAATCTGCTGCGCCCGACTGTCGGGCGCCTCCCCGTTGGCGAAGCATCCATTCGGCCGTGCTTCGCCAAGCTTGCTTACCGCCGGCAATAGTCGATGATCAGGTCCATAAAGGCTTCACCGAAACGCTCCAGCTTGCGGTGACCAACGCCGTTGACCGCCAGCATTTCCTCCTCGGTCATCGGCATCAGCTGTGCCATTTCTACCAGAGTCGCATCGTTGAACACCACGTAGGGCGGCACCTCTTCGTCCTCGGCAATCTGTTTGCGCAGGCCGCGCAACTCCTTGAACAGCCGTTTGTCGTAGTTGGCGTTGTCGAGCAGGCCATTGCGCTTCTCCTTGCGGCTGGAGATGGGCTGCAAGCGGGGCACCGCCAGCTCCAGTTTCACCTCGCCGCGCAGCACGGGGCGGGCTGCTTCGGTCAGCTGCAACACCAGATTGCGAGTGATGTTCTGGGTCAGCAGCCCCTTGTGGATCAGCTGGCGGATCACGCTCATCCAGTATTCGTGGCTCTGATCCTTGCCGATGCCGTAGGTCGAGAGCTTGTCGTGGCCGTGATCCTTGATGCGCTGGTTGAGGGAACCGCGCAGCACCTCCACTACATAACCCACCCCGAAATTCTGCCCCACCCGCCAGACGCAGGAGAGCGCCTTCTGGGCATCTTCAGTGCCGTCATAACTTTTGGGCGGATCGAGACAGATATCGCAGTTGCCGCACGGCTTGTCGTTGTACTCGCCGAAGTAGTTGAGCAGCACCTGACGGCGGCAGGTCTGCGCCTCGGCGAAGGCAGCCATCACGTTGAGCTTGTACTGCTCCACCTGCAGCTGCTGGGGATTCTCGATGTTGTCGAGCAGGCGGCGCACTCGGCCGATATCGGCGGGATCGTAGAGCAGCAGCGCCTCGGCGGGGGTGCCATCGCGCCCGGCGCGGCCGGTCTCCTGATAGTAGGATTCGATGTTCTTCGGGATGTCGTAGTGCACCACGAAGCGCACATTGGGCTTGTCGATGCCCATGCCGAACGCCACCGTCGCCACTACTATCTCGATGTCATCCTTGAGGAAGGCATCCTGCGTCTGCTGGCGCTGCTCGAGCGGCAGCCCCGCATGATAGGGCGCGGCCTTGCAGCCGTGGCGGGATAGCCGCTCGGCCACCTCCTCCACCCGGTTGCGACTGGAGCAGTAGACGATGCCGCAGTTGCCCTTCTGGCTCTGCACGTAACGCAGCAGCTGCTCGGCCGCCTTGAACTTCTCCACCAGGCTGTAGCGGATATTGGGGCGATCAAAGCTGGCAGTGTGGATAAAGGGATCGTTCAGTTCCAACCGATGCAGCATATCGCTGCGGGTCGCCTCGTCGGCGGTCGCAGTTAGCGCCACCACCGGCACCTGCGGGAACCACTGCTTGAGCCGCCCCAGCGCCGCATACTCAGGTCGGAAATCGTGGCCCCACTGGGAGACGCAGTGCGCCTCGTCGATGGCGAACAGCCCGAGCGGCAGCTCGGCCAGCCGATCCATAAACTCGTGCTGCAACAGTCGCTCGGGGGAGACATAGACCAGCTTGATCTCGCCACGGCGCATGGCGGCGAAGTTCTGGATCATCTCCTCCCGACTGAGGGCCGAGTTGATATAGACCGCCGCTACGCCGTTGGCGCGCAGGCTGTCGACCTGATCCTTCATCAGCGAAATAAGGGGAGAGACCACCACCCCGAGCCCGGGCCGCAGCAGTGCCGGGATCTGGTAACAGAGCGACTTGCCGCCGCCAGTGGGCTTGAGCACCAGCGCATCGCGCCCCGCGACGATCTGCTCGATGATCTCGAGCTGACCCGGCCGGAACTGCTGATAGCCGAAGACCGCCTGCAGCAGGGCAAGCGGACTCTCTGGCTGAGGATCTGGCAGGGTTTCGGCAATCGCGGTCATGGGCTCTCCTTTGGGGTCGCCATTCTAAAGCAGCCGCCGCCCACAATAAACCTGCCATTGCGACTGTTAAAGAACTGTTGCAGACTGGCTGGAGCTTTTACTCGGCTTTGCAAACAGGGAGCGGATTCAAGGAATGAAACAGATGCTCAAGAAGATGGCGCTCAGTGGCATTGCCAACCTGTTCGCCGAAAAGATGCCCTTCAACAAGCTGATCGGCATGCAGGTGACCCACTACGACTTCGACCGGGTGGAGCTGCGCATCAAGATGGAGGAGAAGCTGATCGGCAACCCCTTCCACAACATCCTGCACGGTGGCGTCACAGCAGCTCTGCTCGACGTGGCGGGCGGCATGATAGTCGCGGCCTCCTGCATCGACGATCTGGAAGATTTCTCCCCCAGTTATCTCAAGGAACGTTTCTCTCGCCTCGGCACCATAGATCTGCGGGTGGACTATCTGCGACCGGGACGCGGCAACGAGTTTATCGCCACCGCCCACATCATCCGGGCAGGCAGCAAGGTCGCGGTAGCCCGGATGGAGCTGCACAACGAAGAGGGCACCCATATCGCCTTTGGGACCGGCACCTATCTGGTGGGCTAAACGCCATTAATGCATAAAAAGCACTCTGCTAATCCACTTTTAATCATTAGATTCCTTACCCCCTCTGGCCGAACAAGGTCCATACTGGTATTCGGGATTGTGTGCAGAGGGAGGATTGCAGGCGATGAGTGCGAAACTGGCCATCAAACCATCCAGAGCCTTGTTGACACAGCTCGAGTCCATGCTCGACGAGGTGCAGACACCCGAGTGTCGCCACTGGTTGGAACAGGAGCTTGAGGGGTATTCTCTCTCCTCACCCCTGCCTTGGTATCGCATCGTCCCCTGTCGGCAACGCGGTCACTTTCTGGACCTGAAGACGGGAAAATATTTGACCTGTCACATCAACAGTCAAACGCTAAGCCAACGCGATCTGGCCCAAATTCAGTTCATTTATGCCCGTGAACCCGCCGCCCACTATTTGCTGCAACGCAATTCCGGTATTGAGCCCTGGCCAGAACAGCTGCTGGAAGATTATCAGGAGCAGTTGATCCCCGGCCATCTATGCCTGCAAGCCTGGCATGAGCCCGTGATTTCATTACGTGCACAACTGATGGAGGGAATAGAACATTTCATTAGTGAGTACCCCAAGCACGCGGCCTTGCTGCCTCAACACAGTTTCAAGGCTTTGCGGCATCAGCACTGGCATATCTGAGTAAGCGCCTGGCGCGCAAGGAGGGCACCATAGACAAGAACCATAGCGAGATTGCCACAATCTAGAGTGCCGGAGTCAGAATAGACTCCACCAATGGGCCACCAAGCGGTGGCCCTGTTAATGTCCGCTGCTGCCTTGAAGTAACAACATGCGGCGCCCCATGCCTAATGAATCCCGCATGCCCGCCTGTCACAATCTAAAGCACAGCACGCCAAACCCCATCCGATTCGATCAACCCAACAAGTGCTTGCGCACTGAATCCGTCGGCATACAGTGTCTCATCCCCAACCTCAGCCTCGTCCATCTCTTCAAACGCCCGCAGATAATGCGGTTCATCACGCAAAGCGATCTCCATGATCTCGCGGGAGACAACGTGGAATCCATCGACAACCTCACCATCAAATTCAATCGAGGTATCCACAACCCAGGCATGCAGGACTGGCAGAGGATGGACATCACTCAGCAATAGCGCGGAACGCAACCCTTGGTCATTTAGCAGGGCTTGAAGCACAACCGGTTGCTTGCGCTTTAACTGCCTCGCCGCCTTGCGCAGGGTATTGGTTCGATGCAGCCAGACTTCATGACGAGTTGAACGGATGAAGCCAGACTTGACCTCCAGCAGCAACACGACCCCATCCAAGTGACAGATCAGGTCCACCTCACCAGCATCGCGCTCATCACTCAATGGTGGTTGGTAGCCCACGACGACGCGGAATCCCCTCTGCCTTAGCGCTTCGGCAAGGGTATGTTCAATACGCTCCGTTTCGCTGCGCAAAGCAGGTCTGCGTTGTTCAACACGACGCAGGTTATTCACCGCAGCGGTCAGATTGTTCTGTTGACCGGCAACCCAGGGGAACTGAAAACTGTAGCGGCCAATCTTGTAGAACGGCCGCTCGTACAGTCGTGGTGACGGCATGTTTGGTGCTTGCCTCATCTGTGCGGATAGAGCCTGCAGATCACTGGTCCAGAACTTCAGGATGGCACTGGCCGCTTCGGTGTCGCCCTTGGGATGCTCAGGGCTGACGGTCCAACCACAAATACGACGGATCTTATCTTTCGATTCCGACCAGGTGATGGGAAAGCGATTCTCGCCTTGTACAAGCCCTTCCAGAGCTAATTGCCCCAATGCTTTCGCTGCTACACCTGAGTCGCCCATATAGCGAAGAAAAGGCTGAAGAAACGCCTGCTCAAAAAACACGGTCGTCAGCTCACTGGCCAATATCGCGTGGTGCAGGGTTACCTCCGCTCCGTCGTTCAGTCTGACCCGCTCACCCAGACCGAATATCGTCTGTAGGTAAAGCTGACTGCGGATGGCTTTTATATAAGCAAGCTGATTCGCCTCGTGGTTTTCCGGTCTCCCGATGATTTTGCCAGCCATATCCGAAGCAGCGAATTGGTCAATCGCGCGGTACATCCAGTAATGCCAAAGCAACTTGCTTTTGCGCTCGGTACGCTGCCAGCGTAGTGAGCCCAGATCGGTTTTGTTGAAGATGACCGGCTGTCCCGGCTTGAGCTGGTAACCGCAATCACTGTCAAAACAGAACCAATTGATGGAATTCTCGTAGTCGATTCGCTCATGCATGGCGGCAATAAGCAGGGCGACCGATTCGAGGTTGGCAACACTCTCTCGCCCCACACCAGGCTGTGGAAACAGGATTGGCGACAAATGACGCTTGAGAGAACGGCCAAGAGCTTCCTCTGTCAGTTGAAAATCACGCTCAGAGCAATTCAGCAATTTGCGCGCGATAATCCGATCATAGACATCCCAATCTCCCGCACTGCTGTCTCTCCCCTTAGCGGCGCCAAGTTGCCCATAAGCGGTCAAGCTCAAATAGGAAAGCAGCTCTAGTAGCGAAAGCGACTTCAGGTGGGACTCAGCCAGTGCAATTGCTTCGTCGAATGGTTCGAGTTGCTCAAGTAAGCGATCACAGACGCCAAAAAATTCGCACCAATCCTTGCTGACGAGATTGTCTCGGAGATGCAGCCAGAGCACTGAATCAGTGCGTGTAAACAGCTTCGAGTAGCGAATTGCCCAACGCAATACATCTGGATGACGAGCGGCCAGATGATCCAGCAGCGCAGTGCTAATAGCATCCTCAAAATGCAAAATACGTCCCAGTGCCAAGCTTGCCAGTTGAGCACCTTCAAGATTGACTGGCTCCCACCAAAAGGATGCGGAAGCTAGTCCGGCAGCACGATTGCGAGTTGTGTATTTGCCGCTCGGACGTTGATCCAGAAAGTCGTGAAGGCACTCATCAAGTGCGGCGAATGGGGCAAGCTGCTGTGCATATCCAGCAAACCGAGTCTGGTAAAATTCCTGGCATTGCCGTTCCTGGCCTTGCATATCTGGTCATCCTTTTCCTGCCGTCGAACCTTGATATTCAAAGAGATTGAAATCATCCGCTCATTTGAGGCCCACAACGAGTTGGGCAATTTGTATGGAAGGAAATAGTTAACACGTTTCCAAGAAGGGGGAAACAACTGATGAGGAGTCAATCGCTAACGATTGCAGATGGGCAGTAAATCAAAATGCTCCACAGAACAGGGAGCCGAAAATGCAAAAAGGCCGCTCTGTTGAGCGGCCTTTTCAAATTTGGTCGGTGTGAGAGGATTCGAACCTCCGACCCCTTCGTCCCGAACGAAGTGCGCTACCAAGCTGCGCTACACACCGATGTCTGCGGGACGGGAATTTACCGAAAGCCCCGACCAGACACAAGCCTTTTTTGCATTTGCTGGAAAAAAAAGTGCCGTTCGCTCAACGATTCAGCACTCTTTTCATCCGTTTGCCGGGCTGCAGCCAGCTGGAGGCATTCCGGCAAGCCGCCGTCAGACCGGGCGCAGGGATATCGGTCCGAGCAGACGGCGCTGCCAGTCAGCCACAGTGCCATGCTCAAGCCAGTCGGCTGCATGCTGGCGCCAATTGGGGGAGAGCGCCGGGTTTTCCAGCAACAGCAGCAGGTCAGCCTCGCTGCGCACCTGATTGAACAGGATATCGGCCGTGCGCTTCACCGTCAGTTCGGGATAGGGTCTGTCTATCAGCTCCATGGCCGCGTCGGGCGCAACAATGCCCTCCTCCAGCACCCGCAGCAACCAGCCACAGCGGCCATTGAGCTGCATCACCTGCGACATCTGGCCATAGCCGAAACGCAGGTTGAGCTTGAAACAGGGGGATCTCGGCTGGCTGATCTGGATCAGTGCCTCGCCGAGTCGATAGACATCTCCGATGCAGGCCTGCGTCTCGGTCAGCCCGATACTGGAAAGATTCTCGCCAAAGGCGGCAGGCTGCCACGGGGTGCGAGGCGCAGGAAGACCCAGCGCAGTTTGCCAGGTCTGCCACCAGAGGTAGTGATCGGCCGGATAATAGTGGAGCGCCCGATCCGGGCCACCGTGGTGGCGCGGGTCACACTGCTCATCCCCTTCCAGACCGGTAAAAGTACAGCGAACTGGTGCAGAGATCGGTTGCTTGTGAATGGCGCTGGTGAGGCCGGACACCAGTTCGGTGCCACAACCGCTAAAAAGGGAGATCCGCATACTCATCCTCCTGGTTGGCGAGAGTAGGCGGATCTTATCATCTAACGGGTCAGGCGACTGCCTGCATCTGGGTGGTCATGGCGATCTCGGCGCGGCGGCGCTTCTCTGCCTTGGCCATCAGATACCAGCTACCGAAGGTAAAGAGCGATACCGACAGCAGGATCAGGCTGGCTACCGCGTTGATCTCGGGTTTAACCCCAAGCCGCACCGCCGAGAAAACCTCCATCGGCAAGGTGGTGGAGCCCGGGCCGGAGACGAAGCTCGCCAGCACCAGATCATCGAGCGACAGGGCGAACGACATCATGCCACCTGCCGCCAGCGAGGGAGCGATCATCGGGATGGTGATCAGGAAGAACACCTTCCACGGCTTGGCGCCGAGATCCATTGCCGCCTCCTCGATGGAGAGATCCAGCTCCCGCAACCGCGCCGACACCACAATCGCCACGTAGGCGGTACAGAAAGTGGTGTGCGCGATCCAGATGGTCAGCATGCCCCGCTCGGCAGGCCAACCCACCAGCTGGGCCATCGCCACGAACAGCAGCAACAGCGACAGACCGGTGATCACCTCTGGCATCACCAGCGGCGCTGTCACCATGCCGCCGAACAGAGTACGGCCACGGAAGTGGGGAATACGGGTCAGCACGAAGGCGGCCACCGTCCCCAGCGCCACCGCAGCGATCGCGGTATAGAAGGCGATCTCCAGCGAGCGGAACACGGACCCGATCAGCTGCTTATTGTCGAGCAGGCCGAAGTACCACTTGAGCGACCAACCGCCCCATACCGTCACCAGCTTGGAGGCGTTGAAGGAGTAAATCACCATGATGAGCATGGGCAGGTAGATAAACAGCAGCCCCAGCCAGAGCATCAGTTTGGCAAAACCGAAACGTCTCATCATGCCTTGCCCTCCAGCGCGCTGAACTGGTTACGGTTGCAGCGGATGGATACAGAATTGAACAACGCTGTTTTCATCATGCTTTACCCTCCAGCTCTTTGGCCTGGTTACGGTTGAAGAGGATGATCGGAATGATCAGCACCGCCAGCATCACCACCGCCAGCGCAGAAGCGACCGGCCAGTCGCGGTTGTTGAAGAACTCCTGCCACAGCACCTTGCCGATCATCAGGGTCTCCGGCCCGCCCAGCATTTCCGGGATAACGAACTCCCCTACTACCGGAATAAATACCAGCATGCAGCCGGCGATAATGCCGTTCTTGGAGAGCGGCACCGTGATCTGCCAGAAACGGGTCAGGTTGCGGGCCCCCAGGTCAGACGCGGCCTCCAGCAGGCTCTGGTCATGCTTGACCAGATTGGCGTAGAGCGGCAACACCATGAACGGCAGATAGGAATAAACGATGCCGATATAGACCGCCAGGTTGGTGTTGAGGATCTGCAGCGGTTCGTCGATCAGCCCGATCCCCAGCAAGACGCTGTTGAGCAGACCGTTGTTGCTGAGGATCCCCATCCACGCATAAACCCGGATCAGAATGGCGGTCCAGGTCGGCATCATGATCAGCAGCAGCAGAACGGTCTGGGTCTCCTTGTTGGCCCGGGCGATGGAGTAAGCCATTGGATAACCAATCAGCAGGCAGAGCAGGGTGCTGACGAAGGCCATCTTGAGAGAGCCCAAATAGGCGGCGATATAGAGCTCATCCTCCTGCAACAGCAGATAGTTGCCCATATTGAGCAGGATGGTGAGCTGATTGTCGACCCAGCTCACCACGTTGGTGTAGGGCGGGATCGCCACATCCGCTTCCGCAAAACTGATCTTCACCACGATGACGAAGGGCAGCAGGAAGAAGAGGAACAGCCAGAAGAAGGGGATACTGATCACCAGCCGGCGCCCCCCGACCCGCTTCAGTCGTTGCAAGATCTTCATGATTGCAGCACCACGCCGCTGTCATCTTCCCAGTAGAGGAACACCTGGTCATCCCAGGTTGGCCGCTTGCCGTGACGCTCGGCATTGGCGATGAAAGCCTGAACGATTTTGCCCGAGGGCAGCTGGATATGATAAACCGAGTGACCGCCCAGGTAGGCGATGTCATAGACCTCACCCCTGGTCCAGTTGAAATCCGGGTGCTCGATCTCCGCCGGTTTTTGCAGACTCATCAGCAGTTTTTCCGGCCGCAGGGCGTAGGTCACCTTCTTGTTCTCGGCGCGGGAGCTGATGCCGTGACCCACATAGATGGGCTGCTCCAGATCGGCGCAAGCGATGATGGCGTGATCCTGCTCATCTTCAACCAGCAGGCCATCGAACAAGTTGACGTTACCGATGAACTCGCACACCAGCCGGCTGGCCGGGGTCTCGTAGATATCCATCGGGCTGCCGATCTGCTCGATGCAACCGAGGTGCATGATGGCGATCCGCTCCGCCATGGTCATCGCCTCTTCCTGATCGTGGGTCACCATGACGCAAGTAACGCCGACCCGCTCGATGATCTCCACCAGCTCCAGCTGCATCTTGGAGCGCAGCTTTTTGTCGAGCGCTCCCATCGGTTCATCGAGCAGCAGCAACTTGGGACGTTTGGCCAGCGAACGGGCCAGCGCTACCCGCTGGCGCTGGCCACCGGAGAGCTGGTGCGGCTTGCGACGGGCATACTGGGTCATCTGTACCAGCTTGAGCATCTCTTCGACACGGGCGTCGATCTCGGCCTTGGGCAGGCCATCCTGCTTGAGGCCGAAGGCGATGTTCTGCGCTACCGTCATATGGGGGAACAGGGCGTAGGACTGAAACATCATGTTGATGGGGCGTTCATAGGGCGGCATGTCGGTGATATCGACGCCATCGAGATAGAGCCGTCCCTCGGTCGGACGCTCAAAACCGGCCAGCATCCGCAACAGGGTCGACTTGCCGGAGCCGGAGCCACCGAGCAGGGCGAAGATCTCTCCCTTGTGGATGTTGAGCGATACGTTATCGACTGCCAGCGTTTCATCGAAATGCTTGCTTACCCGATCAATCTTGACCAGCACTTCTTTGCGCTGCTGGCTGCCCTCAAGGGCTTTCTTGTAGGCACTGGAGGCTATCGCCATTACCAAACTCCCTAACGTGATACTGGCCTCACGGCCAATCCATAAAAGCAATTTGGTGCCCCCGAACGGGCACCAAGGTCAGGTACCGGACTTGATCTTGCTCCAACTCCGGGTGATTTGACGCTGCACTGCACGCGGATGTGCCTCCTGCACATAGAGCCGCTCCAGCACAGCTTGAGGTGGATATACCCCCTCGTCACTGCGCACTGCCTCATCCATGAATTCGCCAGCCTTGGCATTGGGATTCGCATAGCCCACATAATTGCTGACCTTGGCGATCACCTCGGGCTTCAGGACGTAGTTGATGAGAGCATGTGCCTCTTTGACATTGGTGGCATCGGACGGGATCGCCATCATGTCGAACCAGAGATTGCCCCCCTCCTTCGGGATGCTGTAGGCAATCTTCACCCCCTTGCCGGCCTCGTTGGCCCGCGCGGCGGCCTGCAGAATGTCGCCGGAGAAACCCGCCGCCACGCAGATATCACCATTGGCGAGGTCGCCGATGTACTTGGAGGAGTGGAAGTAGGCGACATAGGGGCGCACCTTGAGCAACTGCTCTTCGGCCCGCTTGATGTCCGCCGGTTCATGGCTGTTGGGGTTCAGCCCGAGGTAGTTAAGGGTCGCGGGGATCATCTCGTCGGCAGAGTCGAGGAAGGCGACGCCACAACGAGAGAGCTTTTCCATGTTTTCCGGTTCGAAAATGGCCGCCCAGGAGTCGATCTTGTCGACCCCCAGCACCGCCTTGATCTTGTCGACGTTGTAGCCGATACCGTTGGTACCCCAGAGATAGGGCACCGCATACTGATGACCCGGATCCACCTTGTCGAGCTGCTTGAGCAATACGGGATCCAGGTTGGCCAGATTAGGCAGCAAGGACTTGTCCAGCTTCTGGAACGCCCCCGCCTTGATCTGTTTGGCCAAAAAGTTGTTGGAGGGCACCACCAGATCATAACCAGTCCGCCCCGTCAGCAACTTGCCTTCCAGGGTCTCGTTGGAGTCAAACACGTCATAAACGGTCTTGATCCCGGTCGCTTGCTGGAAATCGCTGAGGGTGGTCTCGCCGATATAATCAGACCAGTTGTAGAAGTGCAGCACAGAGGAAGCCTGAGCCACATTCGCCAATCCCATGGTCAGCGTTATGGTTAGCAATCTGGTTGTCTTCACGGTGTCAGTTCTCCTGTGCAGTGGTTGACCGTCTGCGCATCCATTCGCGCGGCCCATCCGGATGGATAGTCTCACTACCCTCCCGGCCGAACTGCGGACCGGGAGGGGCATTCGTTACTTACTTGCCGGACTTGATCTTGGTCCAGCTGCGGGTCATCACCCGCTGTACCTTGGCCGGCAGATCCGGGAAGGTATAGATCTTCTGCAAAATTGCAGAGTCCGGATAAACCCCCGGATCGGTGCGGATCGCCTCATCCACCAGCGGTGTCGCCGCCTTGTTGCCGTTAGGGGCCTGTACCTGGTTGGTGATGTTGGCGATCACCTCGGGCTTCATCAGGTAGTTGATGAAGGCGTGAGCCTCCTCAACGTTCTTGGCGTCCGCCGGAATGGCGATCATGTCAAAGAAGCTGCCTGCCCCCTCTTTCGGAATGGTGTAGGTCAGTGCCACGCCATTTTTGGCTTCCGCCGCCCTAGCCTTGGACTGCTGCAAATCCATGGAGTAACCCACCGCGACACAGAGGTTGCCGTTGGCCAGATCCGAGATGTACTTGGAGGAGTGGAAATAGGCGGTATAGGGACGGATGGAGAGGAACAATGCCTCGGCCTTCTTCAACTCGTCCGGCTTCTGGCTATCCGGTTTGAAGCCCAGATATTGCAGGGCGGCCGGTAGCATTTCGGTCGGCGAGTCGAGGAAGGAGACACCGCACTCCTTCAACTTGGCCATGTTCTCCGGCTTGAACACCAGATCCCAAGAGTTGAGCGGGGCATCGGCCCCCAACACGGCTTTCACCTTCTCGGCGTTGTAGGCATAGCCGATAGTGCCCCACAGATAGGGGATGGAGTACTGGTTGCCCGGATCGCTCCGGTCGAGCGCCTTGAGCAGGTCGGTATCCATATTCTGCCAGTTGGAGAGCTTGGACTTGTCCAGCTTCTGGAACACGCCAGCCCTGATCTGTTTGGCCAGGAAGGGGTTGGACGGCACCACAATATCGTAGCCAGATTTACCAGCCAGCAACTTGGCTTCCAGCACCTCGTTGCTGTCGAACACGTCATACACCACCTTGATGCCCGTCTCTTTCTGGAAGTTCTCCAGGGTATCCGGGGCGATATAGTCGCTCCAGTTGTAGACGTGCAACACTTTCTCTTCAGCCATTGCTCCGGCACTTGCCATGACCAGCGCCACAGAGGCAGCGATCACACCCGTTTTGAAAGACATCATCCTTGTCTCCTAAGCAAATTGAATGCGCATGCCAACCTGCCTGACGGCAGCTATCCCTTCAGCCTTGCAGCCGTCAGATCCAGACTGAGCCTGGCTAGCTTGACCAATTCATCAACCTGTTCCTCGGTGATGACCAAGGGGGGCGATATGATCATGGTATCGCCTACCGCCCGCATCACCAAGCCATTGTTAAAACAGAACTCCCGGCATGTCATCCCGGCATTTGCATGGGCTGGGAAACGCTGGTTGGTCTGCTTGTTCTGCACAATTTCCAGCGCGGCCACCAGTCCGCGGCCACGAGTTTCCCCCACCAGCGGATGGTCAGCCAGCTCCGCCCAGCGGCGCTGCAAATAGGGGCCAATGGTATCATGCACTCGCTTAACTATGCTTTCCTTTTGCATAAGCTGGATATTGGCCACCGCCACCGCACAGGATACCGGGTGGCCCGAATAGGTGAAGCCGTGGTTGAACTCGCCCCCCTCCTCGACCAGCACCTTGGCAACCCGGTCGCTCACCATGACGGCCCCGAGCGGCAAATAGCCGGAGGTGATCCCCTTGGCCAGACACATCAGGTCCGGTTTGATACCGAACCCTTCGCTGGCGAACCAGTGGCCGGTGCGGCCAAAGCCGCAGATCACCTCGTCAGCGATGAGCAAAATGCCGTAGTGATCGCAGATGCGCTGGATCTCGGGCCAGTAGCTCTCGGGGGGAATGATGACGCCGCCCGCCCCCTGGATCGGTTCACCGATAAAGGCGGCGACCTTGTCCACCCCCAGTTCCAGAATCTTCTGCTCCAGCTGGCGAGCCCGCTCCAGTCCGAATTCGTGGGCACTCATCCCCTGCCCCTCGCCGAAGTGATAGGGCTGGTCGATGTGCACTATGCCGGGAATGGGCAGGCTACCCTGCTGATGCATCCCCTTCATGCCACCCAAGCTGGCCCCCGCCACGGTGGAGCCGTGGTAGGCGTTGTGGCGGCTGATGATCACCTGCTTGTCAGGCTGCCCCTTGCTGGCCCAGTAGTGGCGCACCATCCGCAGCACGGTATCGTTGCATTCGGAACCGGAACCGGTGAAGAAGACGTGGTTGAGATGAGCGGGCGTTACCTCGGCCAGCAGGGTGGCCAACTCGATCACCGGCGGGTGAGCAGTCTGGAAGAACAGGTTGTAATAGGGCAACTGCTGCATCTGGCGGGTAGCGGCATCCACCAGCTCCTGGCGGCCATAGCCCATGTTGACGCACCAGAGGCCCGCCATGCCATCGAGAATGCGGTGACCTTCGGAATCTTCCAGATAGACGCCGTTGGCTTTGGTGATAATACGAGCCCCCTTCTTGTTCAGGGCCTGAAAGTCGCTAAAGGGGTGCAGGTGATGGCTGGCATCCAGTTGCTGCCACTCACGGGTTGTCTGTTGCATTTGTTGCTCCTCGGTTCCTTCGATTTGGCAAGATTTTCGTCAATTAATAGGGATCTCCGACATCCTCACAGCCACTCTCGAGCGGTCTGCGGCATGGCTTGCTCCCCGGTTCCTTCTACTGAAGCGAAAAATGATCGCCCCCTTCAAACGGGGCGGTGCCCCCCCCCCTGCACCCGCAAGCGGTCGCGGGCAGGGGCGTCCCCATCCCGTCTCATCGGTTGTGCAGGCTAGGGAGGCCGTCAGCCTCCCCGGGTTGGACGATGCGTGGCCGGCACGCGTGCGAATTAGACGTTCAGCAGCAGGAACTCGCGCTCCCAGCGGCTGATCACCCCGAAGTAGGTCTCGTACTCCTTGCGCTTGACCGCGACAAAGGCGCGGGTGAAGCGCTCCCCCAGCATCTCCTTGATCGGCTCGCACTGTTCGAGATGGCTGAGCGCCTCCTCGAGCGAGCGGGGCAGACTGTAGGGCAGATCATAGGCACTGGATTTCATCTCCTGCATCGGCTCCAGCTTCTCCATCATGCCGAGGTAGCCGCACGCCAGAGTGGCGGCCAGCGCCAGATAGGGGTTGGCATCGGCACCGGCGAAGCGGTTCTCCACCCGGCGGGCACTGGGGTCGGAGAAGGGCACCCGCAGACCGCAGGTGCGGTTTTCGACACCCCACTGGACGTTGCGCGGCGCGCTCTCACCGAAGGTGAGGCGGCGGTAGGAGTTGACATTGGGCGCCAGCAGGGCGGTCACTGCCGGGGTGTACTTCTGCAGTCCGGCGATGAAGTGCATGAACAGCTCGGAGTTGCCGCCATCCGGGGTACCGAACAGGTTGCGGCCGTTCATATCCTCCAGACTCTGGTGAATGTGCATGGCGGAGCCCGGTTCGGTGCTCATCGGTTTGGCCATAAAGGTGGCATAAATACCGTGGCGATGGGCCGCCTCACGCATAGTGCGCTTGAACAGGAACACCTGATCCGCCAGATCGATGGCATCCCCGTGCAGGAAGTTGATCTCCATCTGGGCGGCACCGGACTCGTGGATCAGGGTATCCACCTCCAGCTCCTGCGCCTCGCAGTAGTCATACATATCCTCGAAGATGGGATCAAATTCGTTGACTGCATCGATACTGAAGGACTGGCGGGCGGTCTCCGGACGGCCATTGCGCCCTATCGGCGGCATCAGCGGATAATCAGGGTCTTCGTTACGGGTGACCAGATAGAACTCCAGTTCGGGCGCCACCACCGGCTTCCAGCCCTGTGCCTCGTAAAATGACAGAACCCGACGCAGTACGGAGCGCGGCGCGATATCGATCAGCTTGCCGTTGACGTCGTAACAGTCGTGGATAACCTGGGCAGTCGGCTCCAGCGCCCAGGGGACGAAACGGATGGTGTTGGGGTCAGGATAGAGCTGCATGTCGCGCTCCAGCGGATCGATCATGCTGTCGTCATCCGGATATTCGCCGGTCACTGTCTGGGTGAAGATCACCTCGGGCAGACGCATGCCCCCTTCTCGCAAAAACTTGTTGGCCGGGATGATCTTGCCCCGAGCGTTGCCGGTGAAATCCGGGAACAGGCACTCCACTTCCGTGATGCGATTACTCTCCATCCAGCCCTTGATACTGTCCATGTTAAACCCCGACTCTACGGTTGCCATTGGCAAGGGTGTCTAATATATGGAACACCCTTGTTATCAAATTGTAATTAACACAACCATAAAAGCCCGCTATCAGGGGTAATGTCAAGCAGTGGTGTTTAAAAAACTATAAATAACGGCGCATATAATGACCAAGTCGGCACCAAATACTAAACACTCGTGGTCTCGCCTCTCCCCAGTGCAAAGCCGGTGCCAACCGGCCAAAACCAGATGTTAGATCCCGCCAGATCAGCCGCTAAAGGGGCCATTTTTTTGCAAGGGCGCACAATCCTTATCCTATTTGCTTTGCTTGGCTGCATTTTTTTGGTACAAGGCCCGCCCTGATTTGCACTCTCTTGCATGAAACAGGTGCAAATCGGGATACAAGGGCTTGGTCTGTAGGCAGACAGCCCCCATAAACAGGGATAATTGGGTTAGTAAACTGACTGGTAGTTAATCGTATGTGTGATTTCATGACTGAAGACCAACTGGCCTTTTACAAGGGGCAGATCGAGCGACAGATCGTCGAACTCGAAGAGCGCCTGAACTCCCAGGCCAGCCAGGCCATCGCCACCGACACCAACGAGATGGCCGATGAAATTGACCGTGCCAGTATCGAGGAAGCCCGCCGTCTGGAGCTGAACCGCATCGAGCACGACAAGCTGCACCTGCGCAAGCTGCGGGGCGCATTGAAGCGCATCAGCGAAGGGGATTTTGGTTACTGCGAATCTTGCGGTGACGAGATCTCCCTCAAGCGGCTGCATGCCCGTCCGGAATCCCGTTTCTGCGTCGAATGCCAGAGCACCAAGGAATTTAACGATACCCACGTGTTCCGTCGCGTCGCCTGATTCTTCGAAGAACCGTCACCATTCTGGTGCAACAGACGCCAGCAAGGCAGGGCACCGCGCTCAAACCTTGCACAACGCCTCGCAGCAAGATGGTGACAAGTTCTGTTAGACTCCGGACACCTTCCGGAATCTACAGGAGAACAGAGAGTGAAATGGCTCATCAAGCTGTGTTTGTGCCTGCCACTGCTGGCACAAGCACAGGTTCTGACGGTCAAGGTCCCCAGCCGTCCCGTCAACAATCTTGACCAGGAGTACCAGTACAAGCTGCTGGAACTGGCCCTGACCCGCTCCGGGCAACCCTTTCGCATCCAGCCTGTCGAACTCGACCTCAACCAGTTCACCCTCCAGCAGCAGCTGAGCAAGGGCAAGACCATCAACGTCTTCTGGATGGGCACCTCCAGCGCACTCGAATCCTCCCTGATTGCCGTCCCCATTCCGCTGTTTCGCGGGCTGGAAGGATTGCGACTGTCATTCATCCACGCAGATGCACAAGAGAAGTTCAACCAGATCAATAACCTGGCCGACCTCAAACAGCTGAAGGCAGCGCAAGGGGTCGGTTGGGCCGATAACAAAATTCTGGAAAATGCGGGCATCCCGACCTTCTCCGGCCGATACAGCAGCCTGTTTCGCCTTATCAACGACGGCGACAAGATCGACTTCTTCCCGCGCGCCCTGGTTGAGATCTTCGCCGAGCGCAGCGAGCTGGTGGCGCAGTATCCCAACCTCGCCATCGAGCAGCATCTGCTGATCCGCTACCCCTTCGCCCAATTCTTCTTCGTCAGCCCCGAATACCCCAAGCTGGCCAAGGCGATTCAGACCGGGCTGGAGCGGGCCTATGCCGATGGCAGCTTCATGAAGTTCTTCAATGACAACCCCAAGATCCGCGAAGCGCTCGCCAGCGCCAACCTCGATCAGCGGGTCACCATCGCCCTGCCCAATCCGGATATGACCCCGTTGCTAAAAGCCATTCCGGCCCAATATTGGGAGTATCCACCGCAAGGATAAGCATCACGAACGCCTGACCACGAAGGTCAGGCTGCGAGAACACAGTGCGCCAGGGAGGTGCCATGAAGGGAATCCAGGAGTGGTTTGAGGAGTACGGCCAGAGCCATCGCCATCCGGTCAACGTCGCCATCCATAAGCTGGCGGTGCCGGGCATCTATTTCTGCTCGCTGGCGCTGCTCTGGTGTCTGCCACACGGGCCCTTGCCAGAGATCCTCAACTGGGCGGCAGTGGCGGCTATTCCGGTGCTGCTGTTCTATCTGCAGCTGTCGTTTTCGCTGTTCGCGGGGATGGCCGGGCTAACCGCACTGGGACTGTGGATCTGCCACCAATGGCAGGGGCCGCTGCTGTGGCCCGCGGTGGCGGCGTTCGTGATTCTCTGGATAGCCCAGTTTGTCGGCCACAAGATCGAGGGCAAACGCCCCTCCTTCCTCGCCGACCTGCAATTTCTGCTGATAGGCCCCGCCTGGGTGCTTGCCAGCCTCTATCGTCGCCTGGGCATTCCCTATTGAGGAGTGCCGGGCCAACAGGAGAGACCATGACACATAACCACACGCGACATAACGCCCTTCGCCGCGCCCTGCCCCTGCTGCTGGGGGCCCTGTTTGCCGGCCCGGCACTGGCCGACAAGGCTGACCCGGTCGGTGAAGTGAGCACAGCCTTCAAGCTGTTTGGCCCCAACCACAAGATCCTGGTGGAGGCGTTCGACGACCCGCGCATCGACGGCGTCGCCTGCTATCTGGCGCGCCCCAAGACAGGTGGCGTCAAAGGCGGGCTGGGCCTGGCGGAAGATCCCTCCCACGCCTCCCTGTCGTGCCACCAGATCGGCCCCATCACCCTGCCCGAAAAGCTGAAGGCGGGAGAAGAGGTGTTCGATGTCAGCACCTCGCTGGTGTTCAAGGAGCAGAAAGTGGTGCGTTTTTACGACAAGAAACGCAATGCACTGGTTTACCTGACCTACAGCACCAAACTGGTGGATGGTTCGTACAAAAGTGCAGTCAGCGCCGTTCCCATTATGCCGTGGGGACAATAACCAGCCGGTTTGTCCGGTGATAGCTGACCCATTTTGTTGTAATTTGACGACACACACGCTGCGGAGCACATACCATGAAAGTCGCCGTATTCAGTACCAAGAGCTATGACAAAGAGCATTTCAACCAGGCCAACAGCCAATACGGCTTTGACCTGGAGTTTTTCGATGTGCGGCTGGAGGCCAAAACGGCCCGACTGGCTCACGGCTTCCCGGTGGTGTGTCTGTTCGTCAATGACGATGCCGACCGCGAGGTATTGACCGAACTGGCTGCCAACGGCACCCAGGTGATTGCCCTGCGCTGCGCCGGTTACAACAACGTAGATCTGGCCGCAGCCAAAGAGCTGGGGCTGAAAGTGGTGCGGGTGCCCGCCTACTCCCCCGAGGCGACCGCAGAACACGCCGTCGGCATGATGATGTGCCTCAACCGCCGCATCCATAAGGCTTATCAGCGCACCCGCGACGCCAACTTCTCGCTGGAAGGGCTGGTCGGCTTCAACATGCATGGCAAGACCGTCGGCGTCATCGGCACCGGCAAGATCGGTCTGGCCGCCCTGCGCATCCTCAAGGGCTTCGGGGTTCGCCTGCTGGTGAACGATCCTTACCAGAATCCGGCAGCCATCGAGCTGAGTGCCGAGTACGTGGATCTCGATACCCTGTTCCGCCAATCCGACATCATCAGCCTGCACTGCCCGCTGTTCAAAGAGAACTACCACCTGTTGAACAAGGAGGCGTTCGCCAAGATGAAGGACGGGGTGATGATCATCAACACCAGTCGTGGCGGCCTGCTCGACTCCAACGCCGCCATCGAGGCGCTCAAGACCTCCCGTATCGGTGCTCTGGGGCTGGACGTCTACGAAGAGGAAGAGGATCTCTTCTTCTCCGACAAGTCCAACGAAGTGATCACCGATGACGTGTTCCGCCGCCTGTCAGCCTGCCACAACGTGCTGTTCACCGGCCATCAGGCGTTCCTGACCCGCGAGGCGCTGCACGCCATCGCCGATACCACCCTCGGCAATATCCGCGCCATCGAGAGCCAGGGCCGCTGCGATAACGAAGTGGAATAAGGGCTCGCCCTCTCTTCGTCACGCGCCGGGTTGTGAGACCCGGCGCCTTCGGGTAGGCTAGCCCCCCTTTTTTATTCAGGAGTCTGGCGCCCATGTTTATCGGATTTGATTACGGCACCTCCAACTGTGCCGTGGCCGTGATGGAACAAGGTAGCCCCAGGCTGCTGAATCTTGGTGCATCCCGCTACCTCCCCTCCACCCTGCATGCCCCCCACCGGGATGCTATCGCCGGTCTGTTGGCCGAAGGGCTGGCCCCCGCCCAGCAGGCGGAGTATCTCAAGCTGCGTGGCCCCGTGGTCACCCGCGCCCAGATGGTTCGCCGCCAGATGCGCGAAGAGGGACTGATCGACGAGCTGAGCTTTGGCGGTGCCGCGCTGGAGCGCTATCTGGAAGAGCCGGACGACGGCTACTACATCAAATCGCCGAAATCCTTCCTCGGGGCCTATGGTCTCAAGGCCCCCCAGATCGCCCTGTTTGAAGATATCGTCTGCGCCATGATGCTCCACGTCCGCCAGCAGGCGGAACAGCAGCTCGGCGCCCCGATCCGTCAGGCGGTGATCGGCCGTCCGGTCAACTTTCAGGGCTTGGCTGGCGAAGAGAGCAACCGTCAAGCCATCGCCATCCTGAGTGAGGCGGCCCGCATCGCCGGCTTCGAGCAGGTGGAGTTTCTCTACGAACCGGTGGCAGCCGGTTTTGAATTCGAGGCCCGCCTCACCGAAGACGCCTTGGTGCTGGTGGTGGATATCGGTGGCGGTACCACCGACTGCTCCATGCTGCGGATGGGCCCGAGCTACCGCGATCAGCTGGATCGCAGCGGCGATCTGCTCGGCCACAGCGGCCAGCGGATCGGCGGCAACGACTTCGATATCCGCCTGACGGTGGAGGGGATGATGCCGCTGCTCGGCATGCACGAGACCCTCAAGACCGGCAAGCCGCTGCCCCATCCGCTGTTCTGGGATGCGGCCGCCATCAACGACGTCAGCGCCCAGAGCCGCTTCTACAGCCTCGACACCGCCCGCCAGCTGCAGGATCTGCAGCTCGACAGCCAGCCCGGCAGCAAGCTGGGGCGTCTGGCCAGCCTGCGGGCCCACAAGCTGAGCCACCAGCTGGTGTGGCGTGCCGAGCAGGGCAAGATCGCCCTCTCGGAGCAGGATCTCAATCGCCAGTCGCTGGCCGAGCTGGAAAAAGGGCTGGAAGCGGAACTGACCCGCGAACAGCTGGCCAACGCCTCGGCCCTGCTGCTGGAGAAGATTGGCGAGCTGATGGACGAAGCGATTGCCGCCGCCGGTGTGCAGCCGGATCGCATCTTCGTCACTGGCGGTAGCGCCCGCTCACCGCTGATCGCCAGCTTTATCCGCCAGAAGCTCCCGTCCATCCCGCTCGAGGGTGGCGATGACTTCGGCTCGGTGGCTGCCGGTCTTGCCCGTTATGCCGAGCGGCTGTTCGCCAACTGAGCCCTGAGATAGCGTAAATCGATGGCAACATCACCCGTGTGTTGCCATTAAGCGACAGTCGTGCGGGACAAGGGGCGACAGAAGCGGTCGGTCGTCCCCTCTCCCGCCCTGCTCCCGACTGCCCAAAAAGGGTATTCTTGACGCTCCCCCAACCGGAGCCCCCTCATGCCCAGATTGCCCTTTTTGCTGATCCCCCTGTTACTGCTCGCTGGCTGCAGCTCGACCGCCTTTGTTCAGCAAGATCTGCAACACCACCACTGGGTACTGAGCAAACTGGATGGCCAACCGATCGAGGCCCCCCGCGACAATCCCCCCGATTTCGAGATCGGCGAGCACTTCACCGTCAACGGCATCGCCGGTTGCAACCGCTACTTCGGTCAGGGCCATCTGGAAGATGACAAACTGTGGGTCACCAGTCTGGGCAGCACCGAAATGGCCTGCATGCCGCCGCTCGACACTATCGAACAGGCCGTACTGACCACTCTTACCGAGGGGGCGACCCTGAGTGGCACCAGTCAGAACCTGATCCTGCAGGGCAAACAGCACCGTTTGGAATACACCTTGCGCGACTGGGTGTTCTAGCGCTCACAAAGCCGCATCACAAACAGGAACATGTTGTCCGGCTGTGGCACAATATGAGGCAGTGTTCGCAATGGAGGCTGCCTCAGCCATGTCGATGGATCGCCTGTTTGACAAGATCAAACAACTCCCCACTATTCCCAAGCTGCTGCACGAGTTGATGCAGAGCTTCAACGACGAGAATGCCCGCATCGACGAGATTGCGGCCAAGATCGCCATGGATCAGGTGATCAGCGTCAAGGTGCTGCGGATGGCCAACTCGGCCGCCCTGCGCCGGGGCAACGAAGTGACCTCCATCGAACAGGCGGTGATCCGGCTCGGCTTCAACCGGCTGCGCTCCGTGGTGGTCGCCTCCGGCATCATCGGCACCTTCAAGGCCCCCCCCAGCTTCGACAAGAACAAGTTCTGGACCGAGACCTTCCAGGTCGCCACCATCGCCAAGACCCTGGCCCAGGAGGCCAAGGTGATGGATCCCGAGACCGCCTTCACCTGCGCTCTGATCCACAACATCGGCGAACTGCTTATCCAGAGCACCTTGCCGGAAGAGGCCGAGCTCATCAACATGGCGATCCAGAACGGCAGCAGCCGGGTCGAGGCCCAGCGGGAGATGCTGGGCTACGACTACGCCCAGCTCGGTGCCGAGCTGGCGCGGCGCTGGAACCTCTCCGAGGCCTTCGTCGATGCCATCTCCCAACAGCTTGACCCGCTCTCCCACGATCCGGTCAGCAAGGAGGCGGTGCTGATCCGCCTCGCCGTGTTTATCTCCTTCGCCTGGAATGCGGGCGTGCCTGCCCAGGCCATCCTCGCCCGCTTCCCCAAACCGCTCGCCGACCAGCTGGGACTGGATCCCAAGTCGCTGGCAGGCCAGCTCGAAACACTGCATGAACAGGGTAATGCCCTTGCCGATCTTCTGACTCAATAAGCATCATGACCCATCCGTTTCTGTTTCATCCCCAGGTGGCGCCCTGGTTCAAAGAGAGCGCCGACGCACTGCAATTGACCCTCTTTAGCGATCTGGATGCACCGATCCGCGAGGTGTGGCTGCGCCACGAGCCGGATAACGAGGAGTATCTGATCCCGATGACGGCGGTCTCCACCCGCGATCGGCTGCAGGTGTGGCAGGCGGCCCTGCCGCTCATCAAGGGACAGGATATCCACCTCTACAGCTTCAAGTGCCTCACCGATGAGGAGCAGTGGTGGCTGCACGGGGCGGGCGTCAGCGCGTCCATGCCGCCACGGGAGCAGCATTTTCGCTTCAACAGCCTGCACCAGCCACCGGCCTGGGTGCAGGATCAGGTGTTCTATCAGATCTTCCCCGACCGCTTCTGCAACGGCGATCCGTCCCTCAGCGTCAAGCATCACGAGTACGAATATCGCGGCAAGGCGGTGATCAGCAAGGCGTGGGGCGAGCCGGTCAGCCGCCACGAAGAGGGCCACGGCGCCTGCGAATTTTACGGCGGCGATCTGGCGGGGATCGATGCCAAGCTGCACTATCTGCAATCTCTCGGGGTAACGGCGCTCTACCTCAACCCCATCTTCGATTCGCCGAGCAACCACAAGTACGACACCCAGGACTACTTCAAGGTGGATGCCCATCTCGGCAGCAACGAACAGTTCGCCGAGCTGACCCGCAACCTGCACCAGCGCGGCATGAAGATCATCCTCGATGCGGTGGTCAACCACACCTCTACCGAGCACCCCTGGTTCTGCCCGCCACTGGGAGCCCAGAGCAACCCGGATTCGCCGTGGCGCAGCTTCTACACCTTTGACCAAGAAGGGGATTACGTCAGCTGGAAGGGCATTCGCAGCCTGCCCAAGCTCGACTTCTCCTGCGAGAAGGTGCAGGACGCCGTCTATCGGGCCGATGACGCCATCCTCCGTTACTGGATGCGCGCCCCCTACCAGATCGATGGCTGGCGCTTTGACGTCATCCACATGCTGGGCGAGCGCGGCACCGCCGAGGGCAATCGCAGTCACGTACGCGCCATTCGCGGGGCAGTGAAGCAGGAGAACCCGGACGCCTATGTGCTCGGCGAACACTTCTTCGAGGCGAGCCAGTGGCTGCAAGGGGATCAGGAGGATGGCGCCATGAACTACTATGGCTTCGCCCACCCGATCCGCGCCTTCCTCGCGGGGCAGGATATCGCCTACCACCCCATCAAGATCAGCGCCGAAGAGTTGGATCGCTGGCTCAAGCTGGCGCGGGCCCACATCCCGTTCAAGAACCAGCTGGCCCAGTTCAACCTGCTGGACAGCCACGATACCGCCCGCTTCCTCCACCTGCTGGGTGAAGACAAGCAGCGGATGCAACTGGCCGCCACCCTGCTGCTCACCTATATCGGCGTGCCGTCCATCTACTACGGCGATGAAGTAGGGCTCTCCGGTGGCAACGACCCGGACTGCCGCCGCTGCTTCCCGTGGGATACCACAGACTGGGATCATGTGCTGCACGACCACTATCGTCGGCTGATCCAGATCCGCCGTCAGCGACCCTCCCTGCGCCGTGGCGATATCCAGACCCTCTACGCCGGGCCCCACAGCTATGTGTTCGCCCGTACCCTGCAAAGCGATCAGGTAGTGGTGGCCTGCAACCGCCATCCGAGCGAACCGCGTACCATCAGCCTGCCCCTGTGGCAGACCGCCAGCCCCGCCAGCCGTTTCACCGACGCCTTCAACGGTGAGAAGTTTGAAGTGGTGCAGGGCGAGGTGCAGCTCACCATCCCCGCCAACTCGGCCAGGGTGCTGATCTCCAGCTGAGTGGGCAACTGACGCGCTGAAAAACAAAACCGGAGCACAAGGCTCCGGTTTTTTATTCCGTTCAATCCACCATGACATCTGGCCCCTAACCAGCCGCCATCAGTAGTTGATGCTGACGTAGGGCACTTCCGGCACCTGCCAGCGCTGCTTGAGGTAGACGGTGAGCACGAAGAAGAAGTTGGCCAGCAGGTTGGCGAAGCGATAGAGAATGGGATCGAAGGCCACCCCGCTCTCTTCCAGCCTGACCAGCAGCCGCACCACCTTCTTGCTGCCGCAGCGGCACAGATGGAGGGTGGGAATGGGCTGTGGCCCCTGTGGCAGCACAAAACCGGTGACGCTGCCGCGACTCGCCTCGTTGTAGTGGTCGTAACGGGCCTTGAGCCACTCAAGATCTGCATCGAAGATCCCCAGCTTGCCGCGCACCGAGCCGTTGAGGTTGTAGATAAGCCGCTGCAACGCCGCGAGATCCGCCATCATGGGCTCGGTATCGGCATCCGGCGCAAGGTGTGACAGCACGGCCCCGACCTGACAGCAGAGCTCGTCGGTGGCGATTTCAAAATCACATTTGAGCGAGGTTTCGAAGATAAAGGGGTAGCAGAGCTCGCGCTTGTCTCTTGGCTTCTTGGGGTTCATGGGGCAACCGGATTGGAGAAAAGACCAGTTTGCCAGCCCCGGGAAGGGCTGGCAAACGGCAGCTTATTACTTGCGTTACGCGCTGTGGCTCAGGCGTTCTTACTGGCGGGCTCGGTGGAGGGCTGGAACTGGTTGATCATCCGCAGCGCCTCCAGCATCCGCTGGTTGAAGCTGGTGAAGCGATCGACCTGCGCCGGTTCCTCTTCTCCTCTCGCGGCCAGCACGGCCGGGGTCAGCGCCTGTTGCTGGGATGGTGGCAGCAGGCTATCCGCCTGTTTCTGCACCTGATCCAGCTTCGGCAGGTAGTCGGCAAACGGCTTGATAAGATCCTGCAGGGAGTGCGCCCCCTGATAGGTCTGGCTCAGCTTGACGCTCTGCTTGAGCTTGAGGGAGTAGGAGGCCAGCTGGCTGTCATCCAGTTTCAGCTCGCCCGCCTTGTCCAGCAGATCCTCGAAGTCGCCGGAGAAGAAGCTCCCCGCCAGCTCGTCGATCCCCTTGACCAGCTTGCCGATGGACTCCATCTCGTCGCTGCTGAGATCTCCCTCCAGCGAGAAGCTGAAGCTCTGGCTCGACTTGAGGCTGAACTGGCTGCCGCTCTCGCTGCTCTGGGACTTGGTCTGCCAGCTATCGTTGAAGCGCAGCACCACCTTGTCACCATCCTTGGTCTGGATCTCCAGATAACCCTGCTGGCGACTGGCCATCTCGGCCTGCCCCATGTCGGTCGGAGAGACCTTGCCGAAGAACTCCTTCTCGAACTCCTCGAGCCCTTTCTGGATCAGCTTGTAGCTCTGATCGATACCGGTTTTGATATCGTCGTTGTCAGTCGCCCACTTGCCGAGCTGCTTCTTCGCCTCCTCAAAGCCCTTGTCGACCCCCTTGCGGGCCTGCTCCATCATCCCGGTCAGGTCGTCGTCAGATTTGCCATCGGCCCGTGCGGCGCCAAGCCGCCCGGTCACAAACTGCAGCACGTTGTCCGCCACCGACTGGAAGTCGAACAGGGTCTCAGGGGTGATCTCCTCAGGTTCTTTCACCTTCGGCGCCTGATAGCCCTGGCCGTTGATCTCCAGCGAGAACTGCAATGCCTGCTGGATCAGCACCTGCGCCCACTTGGGCGGCTTATGCAAGGAGACCTCTTCCTCGCTCTTGACCTGTTTCGGCTCCGCCTGTTGGGGCGATTTGGGAGAAACACCCACTCCCTTGGGTTGGGCTGCGCCCACGCCTTCGATCTGCATAATGTGTCCTCCCACCATGCCTGTAGATCAGCTATCGGCCTGACTGAACACTTCTTGACCACAAAATGCTGGACAATCTGCGGCTGGCTTTTAAAATCGGGCCCCTTTGGGTGGCCTGTTGCCTTCCCCCGATTTCGACCCGGCCCGGCCGGTGTGCATGTGAGGTATTTATGACCCAGTCCCAACAGCCTTCCGCGAACGCTCCGGCGCCTAGAACCGCGGCCGACTATCAGGCCCAACTCGACGAAAAGCGCGCTCGCCTCACCGAGCTGTTTGCCGGCTTCACCCTCCCGGCGCTGGAAGAGCACAGCTCGCCGGCGGAGTTCTACCGGATGCGCGCCGAATTTCGCATCTGGCACGAAGGGGATGACCTCTTCCACTGCATGTATGCCCCGGCGACCAAAGAGATCATCCGGGTCGACCACTTCCCCACTGCCAGCCGCCTCATCAACCAGCTGATGCCGGTGCTGCTGGAGGGGCTGCGTCCCCATCAGGTGCTGCGCCGCAAGCTGTTCCAGATTGACTACCTCTCCACCCAGTCCGGCCAGATCATTGTCAGCCTGCTCTATCACCGCAAGCTGGAAGCAGAGTGGCAACAGGCCGCCGAAGCGCTGCAGGCCGATCTGCGCGCCAAGGGGTTCGAGCTGCAACTGATTGGCCGCGCCCACAAGCAGAAGATCTGTCTGGGGGATGACTTCGTCATCGAGCAGCTCAACGTGGCGGGTCGCCAGCTCACCTACAAACAGGTCGAGAACAGCTTCACCCAGCCCAACGCCGCCATCAACGAACAGATGCTGGGCTGGGCGCTGGATGTCACCAAGGGGAGCGAAGGGGATCTGCTGGAGCTCTACTGCGGCAACGGCAACTTCTCCATCGCGCTGGCGCAGAACTTCCGCAAGGTGCTGGCCACCGAGATCGCCAAGCCGAGCGTCGACTCCGCCCAGTTCAACATCGCCGCCAACGGCGTCGACAACCTGATCATCCTGCGCATGTCGGCCGAGGAGTTCACCATGGCGATGCGTGGCGAGCGGGAGTTCAACCGCCTCAAGGGGGTCGACCTCAAGAGCTACCAGTGCAACACCATCTTCGTCGACCCGCCCCGCGCCGGTCTCGATGATGCCACCGTCAAGCTGGTGCAGGAGTACGACAACATCCTCTACATCTCCTGCAACCCAGATACCCTGCAGGCCAACATGGCCGTGCTGGGCGAAACCCACGAGATCGCCCGTTTCGCCCTGTTCGACCAGTTCCCCTGGACCCATCACATGGAAGCCGGGGTCTATCTGCGCCGCAAGGCCGGTTGATTCAGGCAGACAGGAAAACAACAACAGGGCCGGATGGCCCTGTTTTGTTATTGACTGAACATCGGCCTCACTCCAGCCGGAAGTGACCCACGATCTCCCGCAGCCGGTCGTAGGTCTGCTGCATCGCCGCGGAGCTGGCAACCGTCGCTTCGCCATTGTGGGTCAGCTGGCGGATCACTTCGGCGATGGCGCTCATGTTGCGATTGATCTCCTCGGCCACCGCGCTCTGCTGCTCTGCCGCCTTAGCGATATGGCTGATGAGATCGTTGATCTCCACCACTTCTCCCGCCATCAGGTCCAGCGACTCGTTGACCTTTGTGGTGTTCTCGGCCGCCCCCTGGCAGCTCTGCTTGGTGTTGCCCATGGCATCCACCACAGTTTGGGTGCCCCGCTGCAGACTGGCCAGCATGGTCTGGATCTCGGCTGTGCTCTGCTGGGTACGGGCTGCGAGGGAACGCACCTCGTCCGCCACCACCGCAAAGCCACGCCCCTGTTCACCAGCGCGGGCCGCCTCGATGGCTGCGTTGAGGGCCAGCAGGTTGGTCTGTTCGGCAATGCTGCCGATCACCCCCAGCACAGAGCCAATCTGCTGCACATCCTGCTGCATCGCCTCGATGGAGCGGGCAGTGGCTTCCACTTCGTCCACCAGCGCCATCACGCTGGCCATGGCCTGATCCACCACCTGACGGGACTGGCTCGCCAGCTGCTGGCTCTGACCGGTGAGCTGGGCGGTGCTGGCCGCACTCTCGGAGACGGAGATCGCGGTGCGGCTCATCTCGTTGATGGCGGTCACCACCTGCTCGGTCTCGCGCACGTGGTCCGCCAGAAGAGACTGGGCGGCGCCGGTCTGGCTGGCCAGCCCCTCGATACCGCTGTTGAGCTGGCCGCTCGCCTGCCGCACCTCCCCCATCATCTCCTGCAACCGCTCGATAAAGCGGTTGATACCGGCCGAGATCTGGCCAAGGTCATCCTTGCTGGTCACCGCCAGTCGGCGGGTGAGATCGCCGCTGCCGCGAGATAGCTCCAGCACCAGATCCCGCAACGAGAGGATGGGGCGATAGGCCACATTGAGCGCCAGCATCGCCAGCACCATCACCACGATCGCCACGCCGCACAGCGCCATGATGATCTGGCCGTTGAGAGCCCGGGTCATGGCCCGGATGTAGTCAAGATCGATGTAGCCGGTCAGCGTCCAGCTGCTGCCGCGAATATCCAGCTGGTTGGGGCGCGCTTCGCTCTCCCCCTGCGGCTTGCTGTTATAGAGGCTGTTGCCCTGACTGTCGGCCAGCGAGAAGTAGCGGCCATCGCCACTCATCTTCTCCAGCAGGCTTTTGAACTCGCTCATGTCGAGGTAGTAGAGATAGGCGGAATCGGCACCGCGTGGCACCAGAATGGTGATGACCGGCTTGCCATCCACCTGTTGCAGCGGGCTGACGGTGATCTGGTTGTTGGCGGCGGGGATCAGCTTGCGCAGCGCATCGACCTTGGCCGTATCGTTGATGACCCCGCTCACGTCGAACGCCATGTCGCCGATCACCTTGACGATGTTGTGAAAGCCGGTCTCTTGCAGGGTCTTCTTGACGTTGGTCACCCCGAAGTTGAGGTTGGCGGCCAACAGGATTTTCTGATTGATGTCGCTGGCCAGCTTCTCTTTGACCAGAGTGATCTGCTCGGTGATGTTGTGGGTGGCCTGAGTGCGAATGTAGCCACTGATGAAGTGATTCACGCTGAGCCCGGCGGTGCCGATGGTGACCAGAATGGCCAGTAGCAGCAAGAGGTAAATCTTGACCTTGAATGGCATGGGTTCCCTCCAGAAGAGAGGGCTGGCAACGCCAACCCTCTCTGCCAATCGTTATTTCTTCTTGGCGTACTTCATGGAGTCCAATGCCACCGCCAGAATGATGATGCCGCCCTTGATGATGAACTGCCAGTAAGGGCTGACGCCGATATAGGTCAAACCATAGTTGATCAGGGTGAAGATAAGTACGCCGGTGATCACACCCGCGACCGTTCCCACCCCGCCGGCAAACGACACGCCACCCACCACGCACGCCGCGATGGCATCCAGCTCGTACATGAAGCCGAGGTTGTTGGTGGCGCTACCGATCCGGCCCGCTTCCAGCATACCGCCGAAGGCGTAGAAGACCCCCGCCAGCGCATAGATCATCACCAGATTGACCGCCACGTTGACGCCGGAGACCTTGGCCGCCTCGGGGTTGCCACCGATGGCGAAGATGTTTTTGCCAAAGCGGGTCTTGTTCCACAGCACCCAGACAAAAACGCTGGCGATGGCCGCATAGAAGGTGAGATAGGAGAGCTTGAATCCTCCTATCCGGATAAACCCTTGGGCGAAGCTGGAGAAGCGGGGATCAAACCCGGCCACCGGTGAGGCCCCTACCGAGTCAAAGTAGAGGGAGTTGATACCGTAGACGATGATCATGGTGCCCAGGGTGGTAATGAACGGGGTAACGTTCAGGTAGGCCACAATGAGACCGTTGACCAGACCAATCAGCGCCCCCACCACACACACCAGCAGGATTACCGCCGGAATGGGCACCTCTCCCAGCGTCGGGAACACCTTGTTGACGTTGGTCAGCGCCTGCAACATGGTTGCCGCGATGAGTGCCGCCAGACCGACCTGACGACCGGCCGAGAGATCCGTCCCCTGGGTGATGATGATGCCCGCCACCCCCAGCGCGATGATGACCCGCACCGAGGACTGGGTCAGGATGTTGCTGAAGTTGGTGAGGCTCAGGAAGGAGGGCTCCTGGATCACGATGACCATGAGCAGCACCAGCAGCACCAGATAGATGGCGTTTTCCTTGAGCGCCTGCATCAGATTGAAATTTTTAGCCGACTCCATAAATGTCTTCCTGTCTCTAGAGGTACAGAGATGCCAGGCGCAGTATCTCGCTCTGGTCAGTTTCTTTGGTATTGACGATCCCGGCGACCCGGCCATTGCTCATCACCATGATGCGGTCGGTGATCCCCAGCAATTCCGGCATCTCTGACGAGATGATGATGATCCCCTTGTCCTTCTTCGCCAGCTCCAGGATGAGCTGGTAGATCTCGAACTTGGCCCCGACGTCGATGCCGCGGGTGGGTTCGTCGAGCATCAGGATCTCCGGCTGGGTCAGCAGCCAGCGACCGATGATCACCTTCTGCTGGTTGCCCCCGGAGAGGGAACCGATCTGGGTCTGCTGGGTCGGCGTCTTGACTCGCATGGAGTCGATCACCCACTGGGTATCGCTCTTCATCTTGTTGTCGCTGAGCAGCCCCATGGAGCCCTTGTAGCTGTCCATGTTGGCGATCAGGGAGTTGAAGGCGATATCGAGTCGGGAGTAGATACCGGTGGAGCGGCGCTCTTCCGTCACCAGCGCAAAGCCGTTGCGGATCGCTTCGTGGGCGTTGTGGTTGGCCACCTCTTTGCCATGCAGCTTGATGCTGCCCTGGCTGCGATCGCGAATACCGAACAGGGTCTCGACGATGTCGGTGCGCTTGGCCCCCACCAGTCCGGCGATGCCGAGGATCTCCCCCTTGTGCAGGTTGAAGGTGATGTCCTGAATGGAGGGCTGGTTCTTCGCCGTCAGGTGTTCGATCTCGAGGATCACCTCTTTCGGCTGGTTGGTTTTTTCCGGGAAACGCTGGGTCAGTTCACGGCCGACCATCATGCCGATGATCTGATCCATGGTCATGCCCTTGAGCGGCTGGGTCGCCACCCACTGGCCATCCCGCAATATGGTGATCTCGTCACAGAGCTGGAAGATCTCCTCCATCTTGTGGGAGATGTAGACGATGCCGCACCCCTTATCCTTCAACTTGTTGATGATCTTGAAGAGGTGGTTCACCTCTTTCTCGGTCAGGGAGGAGGTGGGTTCATCCATGATGACGATCTTGGCGTCGTAGGAGAACGCCTTGGCGATCTCGATCATCTGCATCTGGGAGACCGACAGGGTCGCGACCTTCACCTTGGGGTCGATGTCGATATCCAGCTCATCGAAGATGCGCTTGGTGTCGTCATACATCTTGCCGTGGTCGATAAACCACCCCTTGGTGGGGTAGCGGCCGAGCCACATGTTGTCCATCACGGTACGCTGCAGCACCAGGTTGAGCTCCTGATGCACCATGGAGACGCCATTTTCCAGCGCCTCTTTCGAGGAGGTGAAGTTGATCTCCTGCCCCTTGAAGAAGATCTTGCCCTGATCCTTCTCGTAAATGCCGAACAGGCACTTGAGCAGTGTGGATTTTCCCGCTCCGTTCTCGCCCATCAACGCATGCACAGAATGAGGACGGACCCGTAAATTGACATTATCGAGTGCCTTGACGCCGGGAAAGCTCTTACTGACGTCAATCATCTCCAACAGCCATTCTGATTGTTGCTGTGTTGTCATATCAGCCATCACATCTGGTTGAAAAAAGGGCAAGGGGATCTCCCTTGCCCTGGAGGAGGGAATTACTCGAATTGGGACAGGTTGTCTTTATCCACACCGACGTAGGCAACACGTACTACCTTGTCGACGATATTCCACTTGGTGCCTTCACCGGCCGGTTTGCCTTCAGCCAGGTTCTTGGTCAGCTCGAAGGTGGCTTTGGCCTGGTTGGCCGCATCGTTCAGCACGGTACCCGCCATGGCACCGCTCTTGACCATGGCCAGCGCTTCCGGCAGCGCATCGACGCCGAACACCGGAATGGCAGTCTTGCCCTGTGCTTTCAGTGATTCGACTGCGCCCATTGCCATGCCGTCGTTGTTGGCGATGACCACTTCGATCTTGTTGGCGTTGGGGCCGGAGATCCAGGCGTCCATCTTGTCTTTCGCCATGGCGGTATCCCACATACCGGTATCCATATGCAGTTGTTCAGTCTTGACGCCGCCATCGTTCAGGGTCTTGACCACGTAGGAGGTGCGCGCTTCGGCATCCGGGTGGCCCGGCTCCCCTTTCAGCAGCACGAACTGGATCACGCCATCCTTGTTCAGATCCCACTCCGGATGGGCTTTCCAGTGTTTGGCAATCAGCTGACCCTGGATGATCCCTGACTCCTTGGAGTCGGTACCCACGTAGTAGGCCTTGTCGTAGCTGGCCAGATCGGTAGCGCTCGGCTCCTTGTTGTAGAAGACCACCGGGATATCTTCGCCACGGGCTTTCTCAATCACTACCGGCGCCGCAGCGGGGTCAACCAGGTTGATGGCAAGCGCCTTCACCCCTTTGGCCAGCAGCACGTCGATCTGGTCGTTCTGCTTGGACTGGTCGTTCTGGGAGTCGTTCATCAGCAGCTCCACCCCCGGAGTGGCTGCCGCCTCCTTCTCGATGGCCTTGCGCACGACCGCCATGAAGTTGTCGTCGTATTTGTAGACGGTTACCCCGATACGGGTGTCAGCCTGGGCATTGGCTCCAGCCATCATGCCCATCAGCAGGGCGGCAACTGTGGTCAGTTTTTTCATTATGTGTGCTCCGATGTGTCTATCTGTGTTGTAGGGTGGCGAGCAATTGAGCAAGCGCCAATCAATGTAATCAGTTTGTTGTCATTTCTTCTGTGATCATGACGACAAAATGAAAACGATTACACTCTGTTACATTTGGCATTTTCTTTATTTTTCAATGATATAAAAATCAAGAACGAATTAAGGACTCAATGAGTGCCGCTTTATGGGGCAAGTCGTTATCGCTCTGTTGTCAAAACGGCCCGGCTGACTCAACCGAGCGTGCAGCCCCAACGGTAACGACGCTCAAGCAGTTGATACTCGGGACGCACGCTCTGGCTCCAGGAATCATCCCCACCCACACCCATGTGGGCGCCATCGAGACAGACCCACAGCCCCGCTTCGGCCACCAGATCGCTCTGGTGACGGGCAGCGGCCAGCTGTTGCTGACTGAAGCGGCTGGCACTGAAATGAAAAGCGCCGCTCACACGCATCGCCCCCAGTTGCAACTCGCGGGTATCGCAGCGCAAGCCGTTGTCACTCGGGAAGATGTAAGGGGTGTGCATCGCCTCCAGCGGCAAACTCCAGCGACCAAGATCGGCGCCCAGCAGGCGATCTGGATAGTTTTCGTGGGGGCCGCGTCCCAGCCACTGCACCTGCTCAACCGGCTGCGCCAGATGGATCAGCAGACCGATCCGCGGCAACGATGGCAGCACCTGCGCCAGTTCGCACTCGATGTCGAGACTCATGGTGCCATCGTCAGCAAAGCGGTGATGCCAATGGCTCAGCAGTTGCAGTTGATCCTGATGGAAATAGCCGTGAGTCACCCGCAGCTCACTGCCGGCAACCACCACGCCCAGACAGCGGTGCTGCCACTGCTCAAGGCCACACGCCTGCCAGCGGGCAATCCAGGAGTCGGGGTCGGCGTGATCCGCTTCGCTGGTGCCAATGTCGTTGTCGAGCGGCGCCCGGTAGAAGTGATCCATGATCGGCGCCAGCAGCAGCTCCTGCCCCGATTTTTGCCAACTGGTGATGCGACCGCTCTGCTTGTCGAGCCGCCACTGGCTGTTTGCGGTTGTGACCAGCCAGCCGTCGGCCTGCTCCACCATAGCCGCAGAGCTGACTGGTGCAGGTAGCGTCAGCGGTGACGGCAGCATGAATTGCTGGCGCGCCACCTCGTGTCCGGCCTCGGACCAAGGGGTGGCATCCGGCTGGAAGATGGCCAGATCGAGCCAGGCCAGTGAGCCTGCCGCAAAGGCGGGCAGCGTCCCGGTCAGAGTCAACTCGACCGCCCCTAGAGCAGCAAGCGCGAGAGACACCACCCCCTCCAGCACCACTTGGCCGTTCTCGCACAGCTGCCAGCAAAACCGCTCGTTGTCGGTTTCCCGAAACAGATATTCGCTCTCGATCCGCACCCGCAGCGGGGTGTGCTCGAGCAGGGTGAAGCGGAACGGCTGCTGGGCACGCTTTGCTTCGCACAGGGCGGGATGGGGGGTGCGATCCGGGAACAGCAGGCCGTTGCAGCAGAACTGGCGATCGTTTTGCACATCGCCGAAGTCGCCGCCATAGCCCCAGTAGTGGCGGCCATCGGCGGTGTATTTGTCGAGCCCCTGATCGACCCAATCCCAGACAAACCCGCCTTGCAGACGTGGATGATCGCGAAACGCCTGCCAATAGTGAGCGTAGCCCCCCAGACTGTTGCCCATGGCGTGGGCATATTCACAGAGGATCAGCGGCCGGTTCTCTTCCGGCAGGCCGATCCACTTGGCCAGCGCCCACTTGGGCACCGCCGGGAAAGGTTGATCCTGATGGGTTCTGGCATACATGGGGCAGATGATGTCGGTGGCCGGGGTATCGGCCCCGCCCCCTTCGTACTGCACCGGGCGGCTCGGGTCGCTGCACTTGATCCAGCCATACATGGCATCGTGGGCCGGGCCGTAACCCGACTCGTTGCCGAGCGACCAGATGATGATCGAGGGGTGGTTGAAATCCCGCGCCACCATGCGGGTCGCCCGCTCCAGAAAGGCGTTGCTCCAGGCGGGATCCCGTGCCAGCCGCCCCATGGGGGTCATGCCGTGGGTCTCCAGATTCGCCTCATCGACCACATATAGGCCAAGCCGATCGCAGAGGCGATAGAAGTCGGGGTGGTTGGGATAGTGGGAGCAGCGCACCGCATTGAAGTTGTGGCGCTTCATCAGCAGCAGATCCCGCTCCATGGTGGTGCGATCGATGGCATAACCCTTGGCGGGGTGATGCTCGTGACGGTTGGCACCGCGAATAAGCAGCGGCTGACCGTTGACCCACAGCAGACCGCCACGGATCTCCACCACCCGAAAGCCCACATCGCACGCTTCGCTCTCGATGGCCTGGCCCTGCTCGTCCAGCAAGGTCAGGGTCAGGCGATAGAGATGGGGCGTCTCGGCGCTCCACTTGCGCGGCGCAACCACGTCGAGCCACAGCTCGGCGCGATCGTCGTAAGCCCCTTTCTCATCAATGGCTTGGGTGCCGATCGGCTGGCGCAGGGCCGCGACCCGCTCGCTGCCGTCATAGAGATTGGCCTCTACCGACAGACCGGCCCCATTGGCCACCTGCAGTGCAATCTTGAGACGACCATCCCGATAGCAGGCGTCCAGCTCGGGGGTCACCCGCATATCCATCAGATGACGGGTTGGTTTGTGCAGCAGGCAGACGGAGCGGAAGATCCCCGACAGCCACCACATATCCTGATCTTCCAGATAGGCGCCGTCGGACCAGCGCAGTACCAGCACCGCCAACCGGTTGCGACCGCTCTGCAGATAAGGAGTCAGATCGAATTCGGCGGGCAGGCGGCTGTCCTGGGAGTAGCCGACCCAGCGGCCGTTGCAGAAGAGGTGGAAGGCACTGCTCACCCCGTCAAAGATGATCCGGCTCTGACCGCTGACCAGCCAGTCGGCGGGCAGTTCGAACTCGCGGGAGTAGCAACCGGTGGGGTTCTCTGCCGGCACCCGGGGCGGATCGCAGGGAAAGGGGTATTTGATATTGGTGTAGATGGGGCCATCGGTAAGTGGCCGCGCAGCCGGATAGGCGGCATCCAGCTGCCAGTTGCCCGGCACGGTAATGGGAGTGGCATCAGCCAGATCCTGCACCTGCCAGCTCTCGGGCACCAATTCGGGAGCGGCAAAGAAGGAGAAGCGCCACTCGCCATCGAGCAAGAGACGGGAGGAAGAGGCCAGGTCACCCCTGGCATCCGTTTCGCTACGCCAGCTGAACATGGGGGTATGGGCAGCCAGACGGTTTACCGACGTAATAGCCTGAGTCTGCCAATCCTGACGCGCCACTATCTCCCTGAGCATTCACTCTCTCCCTGCTGATTGGAAAACGTATTCAGTCTAGAGAAGTATGACGCAGGGAACGGCGATCTCGCTCACACAGATGTAAACGATTACACTCGTTTTGTTAAGTAAAGCGGAGTAAAAATGATTAAAAACCAGTAAAACAATAACCGTGCAAGAAACGGCCCCGAACAGGGCCGAAAAAGAGGGCTATCCTGCCCGAACCGGTGCAACCGAGTGGCGATTGATCAGGGTGGGGGTATAGATCCGGCTCTGGGTCGCATCACTCTCCCCCGCCGCCAGCTGAATGGCCAGCTTGGCCGCCTGGGCCGCCATCAGCTCGATGGGATAGCGCATGGTGGAGAGCTTGGGCCTCAGATATCTGGCATAGATGATGTCATCGAAGCCCACCACCGAGACCTCCTCCGGCACCCGCAGGCCATTGTCTGCCAGTACCGAGATGGCACCGGCTGCCATGGCATCGTTATAGGCAACCACAGCGGTCACCTTGAGCCCCTTGGCCAACAGGTTGAGCATGGCGCGCTCGCCCCCCTCCTCGTTCGGCGTGCCGCTCTCGATCAGCTCCGGGTCAGCCACCAGACCGGCCTCTGCCAACCCGTCCTGATAACCCTGCAGACGCAAGGTGGCATCCTCAATGGCGTGATCCGAGCTGATAAAGGCGATATGGCGGTGACCCAGTTCGATCAGGTGGCGAGTCGCCGTGGCGGCACCCAGCCGGTTGTTGAGGGCAATACAGCGCCCCTTGAGGGCAGGAATATCACGGTTGATCAGCACCATGCCCGGCACTCGCATGGCGTAGTCGCAGAGCTCCTCGTCGCTGAGCGCCTTGCTGTGCACCACCAGCGCCTCGCAGCGCTTGCCGATCAGCAGCTCGATCGCTTCACGTTCCTGACGCGCCTTGTGAAAACCGTTACCCATCAGCAGGTGAAGGTTCTGCTCGACGGCGATGCCGGAGACCCCCTTCACCAGTGCACCGAAGAAGGGATCCGCCACGTCACCGACCACCACCCCCATGGTGTCGCAAGTCTGGCTGACCAGTGCCCGCGCGTTGGCATTGGGGGTATAGCCCAGCTCCGCCATCGCCTTCTGGACGGCGGCCCGGGAGGCGGCACTGGCCTTGGGCGAGTTGTTCATCACCCGTGAAACCGTTGCCACCGACACATTGGCCAAACGGGCGACATCCTTGATGGTGCTCATGCTGTTTTCACTTATTTCACTGTGCAATAGAGCGCCATTATACCCAGCAAACCCATTGAAAACAGAGGTGAAACGCATATCTGCCGTCAGGATGATCACAAAAACAGTGTAATCGTTTACACTGTTTTGCAAGCAAGCTCACAGTTTGGTCGCCACACCCTCGGCTAGACTCCTTCCAGACACTTTTTCAGTGGAGAGCAAGATGAACGTTCTGGTCACCGGCGGCTGCGGATATATCGGCAGCCACACCTGTCTGGCCCTGCAAGCGGCAGGCATGAATCCCGTGGTGGTCGACAACCTCGGCAACAGCAAACGCAGCGTGCTGGCCCGAGTCGCGGCTATCAGCGGCCAGCAACCCGTTTTCTATCAAGGAGATATTCGCGATACCGCCCTGCTGGACCGGATCTTCGCCGAGCAACAGATCGATGCAGTGATCCACTTTGCCGCCCTCAAAGCGGTCGGTGAATCGACCCGCATTCCACTGGATTACTACGAGAACAACCTCGGCGGCACCCTCACCCTGCTGCAGGCGATGAAACGGGCTGGCGTGCACAACATGGTGTTCAGCTCATCAGCTACCGTCTACGGCGATCCCGCCAGTCTGCCGATCCGCGAGGATTTCCCCCGCAGCGCTACCAACCCCTACGGTCGCTCCAAACTTATCATCGAGGAGATCCTCGAAGATCTGCAGTTGGCCGAGCCGCACTGGAGCATGACCCTGCTGCGCTATTTCAATCCGGTCGGCGCCCATGAATCGGGCACCATGGGGGAAGACCCGCAGGGCATCCCCAACAATTTGATGCCCTATATCACCCAGGTCGCCATCGGCCGTCGCGACTGCTTGTCTGTCTTTGGAAACGATTACCCAACTGTGGATGGCACCGGTGTGCGCGACTACATCCACGTGATGGATCTCGCCGAGGGGCACGTCAAGGCACTGCAACACTGCGCCGGCAAGGGTGGCGTGCACTCCTACAACCTGGGCACCGGCCAGGGCCAGAGCGTATTGCAGCTGGTCGCCGCTTTCTCTGCAGCCTGTGGCAAGCCGCTGCCATTTCGCATCGAACCGCGCCGTCCCGGCGATATCGCCGCCTGCTGGGCCGATCCGGCCAAGGCCGAGCGTGAACTGGGCTGGCAGGCGACCCGGGACATAGACGCCATGTGCGCCGACAGCTGGCGCTGGCAATCCGCCAACCCGAACGGTTACGAGGAGTAGGCCAGCCTGCTCCCTGTTAATAGACGACCTTATTTTTCAATACCTTATTCAGGAGAGATGATGTTCAACCCCGTCGATCATCCCCATCGCCGCTTCAACCCGCTGACCGGCCAGTATGTGCTGGTCTCCCCCCACCGGGCCAAACGCCCCTGGCAGGGGCAGGTGGAGAAGGTGAGTCAGGCACCCAAACAGGCCCACGATCCCGACTGCTTCCTCTGCGCTGGCAACACCCGGGTCACCGGTGACATCAACCCCGACTACAAGGGCACCTTCGTCTTTACCAACGACTTCGCCGCCCTGATGCAGGATACCCCGGCCGCCGATAGCGCCAGCGATTCCCTGCTGAAGCTGGAAGCCGCCCGCGGCACCAGCCGGGTCATCTGCTTCTCGCCGGATCACGGCAAGACTCTACCCGAGCTGCCGCTACCCGCCATCGAGGGGGTGATCACCACCTGGATGGATCAGGTCGCCGAGCTGTCGGCCCAGTGGGAGTGGGTGCAGGTATTTGAAAACAAAGGGGCCGTCATGGGCTGCTCCAACCCGCACCCCCACGGCCAGATCTGGGGCAGCGACTTCCTGCCCAACGAGATCGCCCGCGAAGAGCAGCACCAGCGAGACTGGCTGGGCGAGCATGGCCGCCCCATGCTGCTGGAGTATGTGGAGCGGGAGCTGGCGGATCGCTCGCGCATCGTGGTGGAGACCGAACACTGGCTCGCCGTCGTCCCCTTCTGGGCCGCCTGGCCGTTCGAAACCCTGCTGCTGCCCAAAGCACACGTGCCCTCCATGCTCAACCTGACCCAAGCCCAGCAACAGGATCTGGCGGTGGCGCTCAAGGAGCTCACCAGCCGCTACGACAATCTGTTCGAGTGCAGCTTCCCCTACTCCATGGGCTGGCACTTTGCGCCGCCCAAATCGGATTGCCCCGAAGCGTGGCAGTTGCACGCCCACTTCTATCCGCCCTTGCTGCGCTCCGCCACCGTGCGCAAATTCATGGTGGGCTTCGAGATGCTGGCCGAAACCCAGCGTGACCTCACTCCCGAGCAGGCTGCCGAGCGGCTGCGTGCCCTGAGCCCTATTCACTACAACCAGACCAATCAAACCAATGAGGAGGCCCTATGACCCCGAGCCAACGCGTCAGCACCGTTTTTGCCGAGCAATTTGCCAAAGCGCCCGATCTGCTGGTGCGCGCCCCCGGCCGCGTTAACCTCATCGGTGAACATACCGACTACAACGACGGCTTCGTGCTGCCCTGCGCCATCGACTACGAGACCTGCGTCGCCATCGGCCTGCGCGATGACCGGCAAGTACAGGTGATCGCCGCCGACTACGACAACCAGCGCGACCAGTTCGACCTCGACCAGCCCATCGAGCACCACCCCAGCCAACGCTGGAGCGACTACATCCGCGGCGTGGTGAAATATCTGCAGGAGCGCGGTTATACCCTGCGCGGCCTCGATCTGGTGGTCTCCGGCAACGTGCCGCAGGGGGCGGGTCTCTCCTCCTCCGCCTCACTGGAAGTGGCCATCGGTCAAGCCTTCAAGGAGGCGCTGGGGCTCGATATCACTCAGGCGGAGATCGCCCTCAACGGTCAGCAGGCGGAGAACAAGTTCGTCGGCTGCAACTGCGGCATCATGGACCAGATGATCTCCGCCAGCGGCAAAACCGACCACGCCCTGCTGCTCGACTGCCGCTCGCTGGAGACCCGCCTCATCCCCATGCCCACCGATCTGGCGGTGCTGATCGTCAACTCCAACGTGCGCCGCGGTCTGGTGGACAGCGAATACAACACCCGTCGCCAGCAGTGCGAAGCGGCCGCCCGTCACTACGGGGTCAAGGCGCTGCGCGATCTCGATTTGGCCGGACTGGAAGCGGGCAAGGCCGGGCTGGATGAGGCCTGCTACCGCCGTGCCCGCCACGTGGTCGGCGAAAACGGCCGCACTCTGGCGGCAGCCGATGCGCTGGCCAGCCACGACCTGACCCGCCTCGGCGAGCTGATGGCCGAATCACACGCCGCCATGCGCGATGACTTCGAAATCACCGTGCCCGCCATCGACGATCTGGTGGAGATCATCAAGGCCAGGATCGGCACCGAAGGCGGCGTGCGGATGACCGGCGGCGGCTTCGGAGGCTGCGTGGTCGCCCTGCTGCGCCCCGAGAAGGTGGCCGAGGTGATCGCCGCGGTTGAGGCCGAGTATCCGACCCGCTTTGGCCTCAAGGCCGACTGCTACGTCTGCTCTGCCAGCGCCGGTGCAGGCAAGCTATGAGCAGCGCCATGACCCCATTCGAGCTGGAAAACGAGGAGGGGCTGCGCCTGCGCGGCCTCGATTTCGGCGCCACCCTCACCTCCCTCACCCTGCCGGTGGCGGGCAAACGGCGCGAAGTGCTGCTGGGCTGCGCCGACGAAGCCTATCCCACCCAACAGGTGTGGCTGGGCGCGGTGGCCGGACGTTTTGCCAACCGCATCGGCGGCGCCGAGCTGCTACGCGATGGCGAGCGCTGGCCGCTGGATGCCAATCAGGCACCCAACTGCCTGCACGGCGGGCAGGCAGGCTTTCATCGCCAGCGGTGGCAGATCAAGGAGCTGGAAGCGGATCGAGTCAAGCTGGCATTGCTCTCCCGGGCAAGGGAGCAAGGCTTTCCCGGCAATCTGCGGGTAACCCTGGAGTACCAGCTGGAGCAGAGCGATCTGGTGGTGGATTTCATCGCCAGCACGGATGCCGCGACGCCGGTCAGCCTCACCAGCCACGCCTACTTTAATCTCGATGACAACCCGGACGGGGGCGATGTGCGTAACCATCTCATCAGCCTCAATGCCGACCACTTCCTGCCGACCGACCCGAGCGGTTTGCCGATCGCCATCACCCCGGCGGAGGGGCCGTTCGATCTGCGCCAAGAGCGCCTTGTCGGGCTGGATTGGCTGAGCCATTCCCAGCAGCAACAGGCCAAGGGTTACGATCACGCCTTTGTGCTCAACGGCCCGGCACAGGAGTGGGCTGCTCGGGTGGTATCGGGTGACAGACAGCTGGCGATGGAGGTCTACACCAACCAGCCCTCGCTGCAGTTCTACAGCGGCAACTGGCTGGCCAATACCCCGAATCGCCAGGGTCTGGCGCACCGGGATCACGACGGCTTCTGTCTTGAGGCGCAACAGCTGCCGGACAGCCCCAATCGCCCCGAGCTGGGCAACCCCTGGCTGCTGCCGGGCGAGCGTTATCACCACCAGACCCGCTATCGTTTTATCCGCGACTGATTTAAAGGTTTCATGATTTTTACATAGCCTCAGCAGTCACAATCGAGCAAGATAAGCCGCCCCGAGACCCTTCCGGGGCGTTTTTACATCAACGAAGTTAAGGATTGTTTGTTCGATGACTGACACCTATAGCCTGCTGGTCGCCTTTATTCTGGGCGTCGTCGAGGGGCTGACCGAGTTCCTCCCCGTCTCTTCAACCGGCCACATGATCATCGTCGGCCATCTGCTGGGCTTTGAAGGGCCCAAGGCTGCCACCTTCGAAGTGGTGATCCAGCTTGGCTCCATTCTCGCGGTGGTCGCCGTCTTCTGGCGCCGCCTTTTTGGCCTGATTGGCATCCACTTTGGCCAGAAGCCGGAACCGGGCCACGCCACCCTGTCGCTGGTGCATGTCATCCTCGGCATGATGCCCGCCATCGTGGTCGGTCTGGCCATCCACAGCTGGATCAAAGCCAACCTGTTTGGCCCGCAGACCGTGATGTACGCGCTGGTTGCGGGCGGTATCCTGCTGATCATTGCCGAGAAGTTCCGCCCGGCGGTTCGCTCCGAAACCCTGGATGACATCAGCTACAAGCAGGCGTTTGGCATCGGTCTGTTCCAGTGTCTGGCGCTGTGGCCTGGCTTCTCCCGCTCCGGCGCTACCATCAGCGGTGGCATGCTGATGGGAATCAGCCGTCACGCAGCCGCCGAATTCTCTTTCATCATGGCGGTGCCCATGATGGTGGCGGCCAGCGGGCTTGATCTCTACAAGAGCCGCGATTTTCTCTCCATGGCCGACTTCCCGATGTTTGCAGTGGGCTTTATCACTGCCTTCGTGGTGGCGATGTTTGCGATCAAGACCTTCCTGACATTGATCCGCCGCATCGACTTTATCCCGTTCGCCATTTACCGCTTTATCGTGGCGTTCGCCGTCTATCTGGTGTTCGTCGCCTGACCGGCAGTCAGCCATGAAATGACAAAAGGGACCAGCTTGACTGTCTCTTATACACAAATCCCCAGCATCGGCCGGGGATTTTTTTTATCTTCTCTCCCATTGCGTGATCTGAACCTGTCATCCCCCTCCACCCAGGTCTAGCATGCCCGAGTGACAGCCGACACGGGGTCTTTTTAATGCATCGTAGGAAAGACGACATAAGTGCATGAAGCAGTTAAACTAAAAAACACCACATCCAGACCGCAAGGACGCCATGTCAGGACTCTTCTCCAAGACCGCCAGGGCCGTAGGCCGCAACGGACTCTCATACCGCCTGCTCTCCTACATTCTGGTGTGCAGTACCGTATTGGCGATGATCATTACGGTGCTGCAACTCGCCTGGGATTACCGCAAGGATGTCGCCGTGATCGAAGACAGCATCGGCCAGATCGAGGCCTCCTTCCTGCAACCCATCGCCGCCAGCTTGTGGAACCTCGATGAAGAGCAAGTCAAAGTGCAGATCGAAGGGATCATGAACCTGCCCAACATGCAGTTCGTGATGGTCAAGGAGATGCTCGGCAACTCCGAAGTCCCGCTACTGACTCAGGGGGTCGAGCGGGAAAGCTACGATATCTCCCGCGAATTCAACCTCACCTATCAGGGCGAAATCGTCGGCAAGCTGTTCGTTGCCGCGTCGCTGGAACAGATTTACCAGCGCCTGATCGAAAAATCGGTGCTGATCATGGTCAGCCAGACTATCAAGACCCTGGTGGTCTCATTTTGTATCCTGATCATCATTTACTATCTGGTGGTCAGGCACATCAACCGCATCGCCAACTATGCCCAGAAGTTCAATCTCGATCGGCTCGATATGGAGCTAGTGCTGGAGGGCCGTCCGCAACCGCGCAAGAATCAAGACGAACTGGATACCCTGGTTGCCACTCTCAACCAGATGCGCACCCGACTGCGTGATGAGTTGGTTGCCCGCCATCAGGCGGTGGAGCAGTTGCAACAGGAACGGGACTTCTCCGCTACATTGATCAACTCAGCCAACATGGTCATATGCTGCATGGAGCCGGACCTGACCATTGCCAGCATCAACCCAGCAGCCATCCTGCTGACCGGCTACCACCAGCAGGAGCTGCTGCAACACAACTGGCTCGATCTCTTTGTCAGCAACGCCCAGCGTCAGGAGCTGAGCAATATTCTCTCGGCAGAGGGTTCACTGGCCGACAAGGTGGTCATCATGCATGACCAGCAAGCTCATGAACTGGTGCTGCAGTGGACCTTTGTCCCCTTCTACGAGGGGCCCAACCTCAAGTACCAGATCGGGTTTGGCTACGACATCACCCAACTGAAAAAAGTTGAGCGGGAAATTATCCAGCTCAACGAGCAGCTGGAAGGCAAGGTTGCCGAGCGGACGCGCAGCCTGAGCGAAGCCAACACCCAGCTGGGCAAAGCATATGACGATCTGAAACAGGCCCAGCAGACCCTGGTGGAGTCGGAGAAAATGGCTTCGCTCGGTTCCCTTGTGGCCGGGGTGGCCCACGAGATCAACACGCCGATAGGTATCAGCGTGACGGCCTCCTCCTATCTGCAGGAGCGAGTTGCCGACTTCAAGTCTCATATCGACTCCAAGCAGCTGTCGCGCACCTATCTCAACGAGTTCACCGTCAACCTCGACGAGTCGATGCAACTGCTGCAGAGCAACCTGCGCCGCGCCTCGGAGCTGATTGCCAGCTTCAAACAGGTGGCAGTCGATCAGTCATCGGAAGCGCGCTACAACTTCAGCCTCGCCGACAACCTCCATCAGGTGGTGGTGTCCCTCGGCCACAAGCTGAAGAAGAGCCAGTGCGAAGTGGATATCCAGTGCGATCCCAAACTGTCGATCTTCTCCTTCCCAGGCAGCTTTACCCAGATCTACTCAAACCTGATCCTCAACTCCATCAACCATGGTTTCGACAACTGGGACAAACCCAAGAAGATCACCATCAAGGTGGAGCAGCAGGGAGAAGAGCTGCTGATCGACTACAGCGACAACGGTCGCGGCATTCCGCCGGAGATATTGCCGCGCATCTTCGATCCCTTTGTCACCTCCAAGCGGGGCCAGGGCGGTAGCGGTCTCGGTACTCACATCATCTATAACCTGGTGGTACAACTGCTGCGCGGCCGTATCCACTGTGCCAGCGAACCGGGTAACGGCGCCGAGTTCCATATTCGCCTGCCGATCCAACATAACTGAGCGCTGGCTCTTGTGAGCCAGCCGCTTTATCCCCATCATGCTGTGATTGCATTCTTAATGAGCGGAGAACCTCGCAATGGCACAGCATTTTGACTATATCGCCATCGGCGGCGGCAGCGGCGGTATCGCCTCTGCCAACCGGGCTGCCATGTACGGTAAGAAAGTTGCCCTGATTGAAGCCAAAGAGTTGGGTGGAACCTGCGTCAACGTAGGCTGCGTACCGAAGAAGGCCATGTGGTATGCAGGCCAGATCGCTGATGCCCTGAAATATGGCGCCGATTACGGCTTCGACACCACTCTCAACCACTTTGACTGGGCCAAGCTGGTCGAGTCCCGCCAGGCCTATATCGGCCGTATCCACACCTCGTATCAAAATGTGCTGGGCAAAAACCAGATCTCCGTCATCAAGGGATTCGCTCGCTTCGTCAATAGCAACACGATCGAGGTCAATGGTGAGCAATACACCGCAGATCACATCCTGATCGCTACCGGTGGCCGTCCGGAAATTCCGGCCATCCCGGGTGCCGAGCTGGGGATCGACTCCGACGGTTTCTTCGAACTGCAGGCACAACCGAAACGGGTTGCGGTGGTGGGTGCCGGCTATATCGCCGTCGAGATCGCCGGGGTGATGCAGGCGCTCGGCTCCGAGACCCATCTGGTGGTGCGCAAGCACGCCCCACTGCGCAATTTCGATCCCATGATCCACGAGACACTGGTGGAGATCATGGCGCAGGAAGGACCCAAGCTGCATACCCACGCCATTCCCAAGGCCGTGCTCAAAAATGCCGACGAGAGCCTGACCCTGCAACTGGAAGATGGTCGCCACCTCACCGTTGACTGCCTGATCTGGGCCATCGGTCGCGTACCGGCCACCGACAACCTAAATCTGGCCGCCGCCGGTATCGAGCTTGACGAGAAGGGCTTTATCCCGACCGACAAGTTCCAGTACACCGCCGTTGCCAACGTCTATGCGGTGGGTGACAACACAGGTCGTATCCAGCTCACTCCGGTAGCCGTCGCAGCGGGCCGTCGCCTCTCCGAGCGGCTGTTCAACAACAAGCCGAACGAGCACCTCAACTACGATCTGGTGCCGACCGTGGTCTTCAGCCACCCGCCCATCGGCACCATTGGTCTGACCGAGCCGGAAGCCATCGCTGAATACGGCGAGGATCAGGTGAAGGTCTATCGCAGCCAGTTCACCGCCATGTATTCGGCACTGACCCAGCATCGCCAGCCCACCCGGATGAAGCTGGTCTGTGTCGGCCCTGAAGAGAAGGTGGTCGGTCTGCACGGTATCGGCTTTGCGATGGACGAGATCCTGCAAGGATTCGGTGTCGCCATGAAGATGGGAGCCACCAAGGCAGACTTCGACAACTGTGTTGCCATTCATCCCACCAGTGCGGAAGAATTTGTTACCCTTAGGTAGCGATGCAGGAAAAGTAACCTACACACATAAATAAATCTGGAAAACTATCAGTCGCTGATAACACAGGCCTTATCCTTGACTGACCTGCTTCAGTAACGTGCAGCCAAACCCGGCAGGGCCCTGCCTCTCATACAAAAATCCCCCGCTTCGGCTGGGGATTTTTTGCTCTTATCTCCCATTCCGTGACTGGCACCTTTCCTCAAGGTTCTAACATGTCCCTCACTCAATCGGTGCGCTGGGTGCAAATGCAGGCCACAGTTTGGTTATAAGGCTCGCCTGCGTATTCCGGTGAAGTTGAACAGTGATTCCGGAGTCAGTGTTCCTTTTCGACCGGAATATCCATCACCAGGAGGCTGGCAGGGTAACAAGAGCTGGCAGCAGATGTGTTCAAGGAACACAAATACGCCCCCCCCTGTCGCGCCCAGATCCTACAGGAGTCTGGCAATACTGAGAGGCAGGAATAACAGCAAGCGAACGGGATGGGCTCGATAGCGGTGTGGCGGGAGAAGCCCCCCCGTTTGAGCCCCCCTAAACACTATGAACTGACAGCAGTCTCTTGAGCATTAATAGCAGCTCTCAAACGACAGGCCTCACCCCCCCTCTTCCTGTTGCTCTTCACTCTCCTTCTTCACGTAGAAGCGGGCGAAAAACAGACCTATCTCCCACAGCGCCCACATCGGGATAGCGAGCAGGGTCTGGGAGAAGACATCAGGCGGCGTCAGCAGCATGCCGACCACAAACACCCCGACGACAACGTAGGGACGTTTCTCCTTCAGGTTTTGCGGTGTGGTCACGCCGGTCCAGCAGAGCAGTATGGTGGCCACCGGAATTTCGAACGCCACCCCGAACGCGAAGAACAGGGTCAGTACGAAGTCCAGATAGCTGGCGATGTCGGTCGCCACTGTCACCCCGGCGGGTGCGGTACTGGTGAAGAAACCGAACACCAGCGGGAACACCACGTAGTAGGCGAACGCCATGCCTGCATAGAACAGCAGGGCACTGGAGACCACCAGCGGCATGATGAGGCGCCGTTCGTGCTGGTACAGGCCGGGGGCGATAAAGGCCCATGCCTGATAGAGCAGATAGGGGATCGCCACGAAGAAGGAGACCACCAGGGTCAGCTTGATCGGCGTCAGGAAGGGGGTCGCCACATCCGTCGCGATCATGCTGGTCCCTTCCGGCAGCTGGCTGAGCAGCGGCTGGGCCACGAAGTCGTAGATGTTGTTGGAGAAGTAGATCAGCGCCAGAAACACCACGAGGATGGCGGTAATGGAGCGCAGCAAACGGGTTCTCAGCTCAACCAGATGGCTGATCAGGGGTTGTTCGGCCTGACTCATGGCTTCACCTCCCCTTTTACTGCGGAGTCGCTGACCGGCACCGGCTCGCTCTCCCGCTGGCTGTTGACCGGCGGCACGTCGTGGCTCAGCTGCACTGCAGGCTCCACTGGCGTGACAGGCTCAGCCTGAGCGACCGGCTCGGGCCGCGGCGGACGGATCTCGTTCTCCACCTGATAGGGGCGATTGACCGACTGGGCCGCTGCCTTGAGCTGTTCGATGGACTCCTGCAGCTCGGGGCTCAGATTGCTCATCTGCAACTGTTCAGCCTTTTTCAGGTCGTTGTGCAGCTCTTGCAACTTGAGCTCCTGCTCCAGCTCGGACTTGACCGAGTTCGCGGTCGAACGAATGAGGCGGATCCAGTGGGTAGCCGTGCGGATGGCAACCGGCAGCCGCTCGGGCCCCAGTACCACCAGCGCTACCACACCGATAACGACCAGCTCCCAAAAACCGATATCGAACATGGCTTAGGCCTGGTCTTTGTCTTTCTGCTTGGCGGACTCACTGCTCTGAGTGGCCGCTTCGTTCAGTTGTTTCGGCGGAAACTCGGCATCTTTCTGCTCGGCCTTGGCATCAGCCGGATCATCGGAGAGTGCTTTCTTGAACCCTTTGACCGCCGCCCCCAGATCACCGCCAATCCCGCGCAGTTTCTTGGTCCCGAACAGCAGCACGACGATGACTGCGATGATCAACAATTGCCAAATACTGATACCACCCATGATTTTCTCTCCAGAACAGGCGCCTGACGGCGCGGTTGTTGATTAATGGGAACGGGTTCGCAACCAGCCGACCAGCCAGCAAAGGGCTGCACCGGCGAGACTGGCTTGTCCCCACTCAATGTATTGTTTTTGGGTCAGCAAGAATACACCCGCCAATAGCAGGCTGGCTCCAACCCCTAAGAGGTAGCGTGCCTGCCCCTGGCGACGGCTGTGACGCCGAAACTCGGCAAACATCTGGTCGAAGTGATGCTGCTGATGGCGGGTCTGACGCAGGGTCTCGTAGACCAGCTCCGGCAGTTCCGGCAGCTTCTCCGCCCAGAACGGTGCCTTCTCCCTGATGGCATTCAATACCGACTTTGGCCCCACCTGCTCGTGCATCCAGTTTTCGAGGAACGGCTTGGCGGTCTGCCACAAATCCAGCTGGGGATAGAGCTGACGGCCCAGTCCCTCGACATAGAGCAGGGTCTTCTGCAGCAGCACCAGCTGCGGCTGTACCGCCATATGGAAGCGGCGCGCGGTGTTGAACAGGTTGAGCAGCACGTGACCGAATGAGATCTCGGAGAGCGGCTTCTCGAAGATGGGCTCCAGCACGGTGCGGATGGCGAATTCGAACTCGTCCACCTTGGTATCAGCCGGCACCCAGCCCGACTCCACGTGCAGCTCCGCCACCCGGCGATAGTCACGGTTGAAGAAGGCGAGGAAGTTCTCCGCCAGATAGCGTTTATCTTCCCGATTGAGGGTACCGACGATGCCGCAGTCGATGCCGATCCAGAGCGGGTTTTCCGGGTGTTCGTAAGAGACGAAGATGTTGCCCGGGTGCATGTCGGCGTGGAAGAAGCTGTCGCGGAACACCTGGGTGAAGAAGACCTCCACCCCGCGCTCGGCCAGCAGCTTCATGTTGGTACCGTTGGCCTCCAGCGCAGCGATATCAGAGACCGGAATACCGTAGATGCGCTCCATCACCAGCACCTGTTCGCGGCAGAGATCGGTGATGATTTCAGGCACATAGAGCGCCTCGGAGCCGGTGAAGTTGCGCCGTAGCTGGATGGCGTTGGCCGCTTCGCGCATCAAATTCAGCTCGTCGAGGATGGTCTTGCGATACTCCTCCACCACCTCGATGGGGCGCAGTCGCGCACTCTGGGGTACAAAGCGCGCCACCAGACGGGCCAGCGCCCGCATCAGGCGCAGATCGGCGTCGATGACCGGCTCGATGTCGGGACGGATCACCTTGATGACGATCTCGCGGCCACTCTCCTTCAGGCGGGCGGTATGCACCTGCGCGATAGAGGCCGACGCCAGCGGCGTCTCGTCGAAGTCGTCAAACAGGGTCTCGATAGGGAAACCCAGACTGCGCTCAATCTGCTGACGCGCCGCCTGACCGCAGAAGGGAGGCACCCTGTCCTGCAGCAGGGCCAGCTCCTCGGCGATATCTGGCGGCAGCAAGTCACGCCGGGTCGAGAGCATCTGACCAAATTTGATGAAGATGGGGCCGAGCGCCTCGAAGGCGAGGCGGATGCGAGCGCCACGGCTGAGATCCGGTTGCTGGTTCTTGAGCCAGAACAGGGAGCGACGTGCCAGACGACCCGGCCAGGGTTGATAGCGGGCGGGCACCAAATCGTCGATGCCCCGCTCCAGCAGGATGGTGATGATGCGATAGAGGCGCTTGAACTCCTTCGGGGTCATCAGGCCACCTGCTGTTCGAGTCGAGCCAGCCGCAGTTCGACGGCCTTGAGCTGCTGGGCCAGCACCTCGACGTCATCATTGAAACTTGCCACTTCCAGCGGGCCGGGGGCGAGGCGAGCCTCTTCGGTCAGATATTCCGCCAGCTGACTGCGGGTGCGGCACAGTTCGCGACCAACCAGGCGGCGCGCCTGACGGGCACCACTGAACAAGGTGTGAGCCAGCACGTCGCCGGTATAGCGCGACAGCTCCTCTTCCCAGTCGATATCCAGCTCGCCCAGCAGCACGCTGAACGCCTGCACCAGCTGGGGGTCACCGCTCAGATCCAGCTTCTCCTCGCGGATATAGCGGGTCAGGGCGGACGGGTCTTTCAGCAGACCGAGGGCGGTCAGCGACAGGCTGAGCACCGCATCGGCCTCCCCTTCATGCTGGGCCAGCACATCCAGTCGACGCTCGGAGAAGACAAACCAGAGCGGCTTGAGTTCACGCAGCTCCAGCTTGAGCACCTTGCCCACCAGTTTGCGCAGCCGCTCTGGGCTCTGTTTGTCCAGCGCCAGCAACTGGTTGAGGCTGGTTTCGATCACCGCGGTGACCATGGCATCCATCGGCATAGGCAACCTTAAAACTTGTAACCGCGGTGCAGGGCGACCACACCCTGAGTCAGATTGAAGTACTCCACCTGTTCGAAACCGACATTCTCCATCATGCCAGCCAGGGTCTGCTGATCCGGGTGCATGCGGATGGACTCTGCCAGATATTTGTAGCTTTCACTGTCGTTCGCGACGATTTCGCCCATTTTCGGCAGCAATTTGAAGGAATAGAGATCGTACAGCTTGGCGATCACTTCGCTGACCGGCTTGGAGAACTCCAGCACCAGCAGACGACCACCCGGCTTGAGCACCCGGAACATGGAGGCGAGCGCCTTGTCCTTGTCGGTGACGTTGCGCAGGCCGAAGCCGATGGTAATCACGTCGAAGTGGTTATCCGGGAAGGGGAGCGCCTCGGCGTTGGCCTGCACGTAGGAGACGTTGTTGGCGACCCCCAGATTGCGCAGCTTGTCGCGGCCCACTTTCAGCATGGAGTCGTTAATATCCGCCAGCACCACCTGACCGGTCTCGCCGACGATGCGGGAAAACTTGGCGGTCAAGTCACCGGTACCACCGGCCAGATCCAGCACCTTCTGGCCCTTGCGCACACCGGAACAGTCGATGGTGAAGCGCTTCCACAGGCGGTGGATGCCGAACGACATCAGATCGTTCATCAGATCATACTTGGCTGCCACCGAATGGAAGACACCTGCTACCAGAGTTTCCTTCTCGGTCGCGGCCACGGTTTTAAAGCCAAAATGCGTTGTCGTTGCTTGTTCTGACATCCCTTAAACACCCATAGAGCAAAGAATGGCCGCCAGTTTACCAGAGCCAATGGCGTGCGGACACCTTAAACCCGGCTCGCAACCAACTGCATGCCCAGCACAACCATGGCCAGACAGAGGAAGAGATTGAGCGCGATATTGAGCAGCGCTTTCAAATAGGCTCCATGCTGGGCCAGCACTACCGTATCGAGGGCAAAGGAAGAAAATGTGGTCAGGGCACCGAGGATCCCCACCATCAGCAGCGGCTTCATTGGATGCTCGACGATATGGCCGTGGCTGATGAGGGCGTAGGCCACCCCCATGATGAAGGAACCCACCACGTTGACGGCCAGCGTCCCGTAAGGAAAGTGGCGCCCCAGCAGCAAGGCCATCAGTTCGGCAATCCCAAAACGAAGGCAGGCGCCGATGGCGCCCCCTGCAGCAACATAGAACCAGGTTTGCATGGTGTCACTCCCTCAGGGTCAGGCCGCCATTATGTCGCAATGGCGGCCCTTGTGCCCAGAGGCGGAACTAATCGACATCCAGCCTGATTGAAATCTCAGCGGCGAAAATCGATGGGCTCTGGCTGACCCAGCACGATTTCGGTCTGGGCCGGGCGGGTCTGGGCAATCACCTTGCCGTGACGAATTGAATAACGCACCGGCACCTGACGGCGCACCGCATCGAAGCCGTTGTCGGCAGGCAGGATCAGCAGGTTGGCCGGTTTGCCCACCTCGATACCATAGCGATCCTGCACATTCAGGGTGCGGGCGCTGTGGCTGCTGATCAGCTTCAGACCGTCGTTGATCTGCTCGTAACCCATGATCTGGCAGACATGCAGCCCCATGTGCAGCACCTGCAACATGTTGGCGGTGCCCATGGGGTACCAGGGATCAAACACATCGTCGTGACCGAAGCAGACGTTGATGTTAGCCTCCAGCATCTCCTTCACCCGGGTAATGCCGCGGCGTTTGGGATAGGTATCGAAGCGCCCCTGCAGGTGAATGTTCACCAGCGGATTGGCCACGAAGTTGATGTCCGCCATCTTCAGCAGCCGGAACAGGCGGGAAGCATAAGCGCCGTTGTAGGAGTGCATGGCGGTGGTGTGGCTGGCGGTGACTCTATGACCGATACCCCGCTCGTAGGCCAGGGTCGCCAGCGTCTCGATAAAGCGGGACTGCTCGTCATCAATCTCGTCGCAGTGCACATCGACCAGAACCTGATACTTCTCGGCAAGATCGAAGATGTAGTGCAGACTTTCGACCCCATATTCCCGGGTAAACTCGAAGTGGGGGATCGCGCCAATTACGTCGGCACCCAGCTTGAGCGCCTCCTCCAGCAGTGCCTTGCCGTTGGGGTAGGAGAGAATCCCCTCCTGCGGGAAGGCGACGATCTGCAGCTCGACCCACTCTTTCATCTCCTCCCGCACCTCCAGCATAGCCTTGAGCGCCACCAGATTGGGATCGGAGACATCGACGTGAGTACGGACGAACTGGATACCGTTGGCGATCTGCCACTTCAGCGTCTGGATGGCACGCTGCTTCACATCCTCATGGGTCAGCAGCGCCTTGCGTTCGGCCCAGCGCTCGATCCCCTCGAACAGGGTGCCGGAGAGATTCCAGCTCGGCTCGCCCGCCGTCTGGGTGGTATCGAGGTGAATGTGGGGTTCGATAAAGGGGGCAATCGCCAGACCGCCCTCCCCGTCCAGCACCCGACCGGCGACGGCATGCTCGTCATGGGGTTCGATGGCGGTGATGACCCCATCCTGACAACGGATCTGCCACAACCCTTCCCGACCGGCCAAACGAATATGTTGAATCAGCATTTGTTAACTTCCTGTACCAGAACCGGCCGCTGGGTGAGGCGAACCAGAATGAAATAGGTGAAGGCGGCGCCCAATACCGCGTTGAGTGGCACTATGCCCGGCAGCCACTTGCCGACAGCCACCCCGACTGCCGTGGCAACCAGCGCCTGCCACCGCACCGTCTCGAACTGCTGATCGGCAAATTGACGGTAACGCTCACGATTGAGCAGGAAATCCATGATGATAATGCCACCGATCGGCGGAATTGCCGTACTCAAAAAGGCCAGCCAGCCGACAAAGTTGTTGTAGAGCCAGAGTGCGCAAGCCGTACCGATGAGGCCGTTGATCACGCTGAGGGGCTTGCTCTTGAGACCGGTAATGTTGGCAAAACCGAGGCCGGAGGCGTAGAGGGCGTTGTCGTTGGTGGTCCAGATATTGAGGCCGAGCACCAGAATGGCGGGGATCAGCAGCCCCTGCATCAGCATCACTTCCGAGATATCGGCCTGACCGGTCACGGCCGCACCGGCAGCACCGAAGACGAACATCAGAGTGTTGCCCAAAAAAAACGCCACCATGGTAATCATGACGGCGCCCCAGGGTTTACGACCAAAGCGAACAAAGTCGGCGGTAAGGGTTCCTGCGCTGATGAAGGAACCGACCACCATGGTCAGCGCCGTGGTGAACTCGATGGGATTGCTTGGTTGCACCTGCTGCAACGCAGCCATGCCACCGGTCGAGGTCACTGCCAGCCAGACCGAGTAGCCGCCGAGCAGCGCAATGGCCGGTACAGCCACAAAGCTCAACACCATCAGGGCGGAGATCCCGAAGTAGACGGTCACCGTCATCAGAATGCCCGAAATAGCGATAAGCCAGTTCACATCGATGCCGGTCGCCTTCTGCACCGGTAGCGCAAACATCGCTACGCCAACGCCAAACCAGCCAACCTGAGTACCGCCCAGAAGCAAAGATGGCAGCCAGGAACCTTTCACCCCAAACGAGTAACGAGCCAGCAGATGGGTAGAGAGACCGGTTGAAGCACCGATATAGCCGAGACAAGCGGTGTAGACCCCCAGCAGCAAGTTGCCGATCAGTACCGCCTTGATGAAGTCATCGAACACAAGTCCAGTACCCAGCGCACCACCGGTCCACATACTGGCAGAGAAGAAGGTCAGGCCGAGCATCACCAGCATCAATGACAGCACACCTTTGCGCCCTTTGGCGGGAACCGCCCCCAAACAGTATTCATTATCCTGCGCCATGCTCTCTCTCCACGTATTAGGCAAAACGCGCCGGATTTTACATGTAAAACGTTTTACGTCAATCAATCGTGGTTAAATATCTGGAAATAACTATCAATAGCAGTCGAATGAGTAACACAGATGGACTCAAATCAGCAGAAAAACTGGGCTGGCCACAAACAGAGGAAAGCATTCAAGTTAAGGAATATGAGGGAATTTTTTAGAAAGTGACGGATGCAAAAAAGCCTCCCTTTTCAGGGAGGCTCTTATTTCGTGGTGCTGATACCCAGAGTCGAACTGGGGACCTCATCCTTACCAAGGATGCGCTCTACCAACTGAGCCATATCAGCACACTAACCGGTGAAGACCACGCTGGGCGTAATCTTGAAATTGGGTGCCTGGCAGTGTCCTACTCTCGCATGGCGAATGCCACACTACCATCGGCGCTACCGCGTTTCACTTCTGAGTTCGGCATGGGATCAGGTGGTTCCACGGCGCTATGGCCGCCAGGCAAATTCTTCAATCTGTGAAAGCTGACGTAAGTAGTTCGCTTGGTATTTGCTACAAGCCTTAGAACACTTCTTGGGTGTTGTATG